>JBAQHK010000001.1:0-7310 GCA_049288275.1 bacterium
CGCCGGAAGCAGTCTCAGGGGCCTTGCCGAAAGTGCTGTCCGGCGGGCTTGCGAGGGCGACGGGAGCGATGAGAAGCGTGAAAGCCATGAGGGCCCCGAAGGCCGCGAGACTCCCGAGACTCCCTAAACCCCCGAGGTTCAGGAAGGTCCCAACGGACCCAGAGAGCTTACGACGGTCCGCATGGGCTCGGCCAGGCGACACGGCCGACGGTGCCAAGAGATTGCGCATCTCCGCCTCCTCATTGAACGGCCAATTGCCGCAGCGCAGTATGGAATGCACCGAGTTTAGCACATGCTTAGCGGGCTCCGCAATCCAATCGGTCCGCCCGCGCATAGTAGAGGCTCGCCGCACGATTGTTATTGCGCGATACAGCCGTATCGTGCAATAATGGATCGGGCAATTGCAGAAAGTGAAATAGCGACGCATGAAGCGAAAGGCCACAGGCGAGTACATTGTCAGAACAGGCGGGGGAGAGAGAGTAGCCGCGTTTGTCCCTTCGCCCTTGCCGCCTTCGCCGCCGCTTGAGGTTACGCCGGAGATGCGGGACCTTGCGGACCAGGCGATCCTTGAGCTCGGCCGGCTCGACGGCATCTCCTCGGTGCTTCCTGACACGGGTCTCTTCCTGTACACCTATGTTCGCAAGGAGGCCGTGCTGTCATCCCAGATCGAGGGCACGCAATCGTCCCTGTCTGATCTTCTGCTTTTCGAGATCGAGGCGGCGCCGGGAGTCCCAATTGAGGATGCCCGTGAGGCCGCAAACTATGTGGCTGCAATGGAGCACGGGCTCAAGCGGCTTCGGGAGGGATTCCCGCTCTCCAATCGGCTGATTCGAGAAGTGCACGGCCGCCTGCTCGCCAAGGGCCGAGGCTCAGACAAGTCGCCCGGGGAGTTCCGGCGCTCACAGAACTGGATTGGCGGGGCGCGCCCGGCTGTGGCAGCGTTTGTCCCTCCGCCCCCGGACCGAGTCGCCAGCTGCATGGCCGCCCTGGAGAAGTATCTCAACGATATGCCTGTGCGGACTCCGGCATTATTCAAGGCGGCCCTAGCGCACGCGCAGTTCGAGACCATACATCCTTTCCTGGATGGGAACGGCCGCCTTGGGAGGCTCTTGATCACGCTTATCCTCTGTCACGACAGGGTGCTCCAGGAGCCGATGTTGTACCTGAGTCTCTACTTCAAGCAGCACCGGCGCGATTACTATGCGCTTCTGAGCCAGATCCGCACCGAGGGCGATTGGGAGCGCTGGGTTGCCTTTTTCCTGAGAGCAGTCAGCGAGACCGCCGCGGAGGCCGTCAAGACAGCCAATCGTCTGTCGGCCCTGGTGCGCAAGGACCGTGATGCAACCCGAGGGATAGGCCGTGTGGCCGGCTCCGCCCTCCGTGTTCTTGACCTGCTGGTGCGAAGGCCCGTGCTTTCGATCCCAGTGGTCTGCAGAGAGACCGGACTCGCCCCGAACACCGTAGCCAAGGTGATGGCCAAGCTGACTGAGGCAGGCTTGGTCAAAGAGGTCACCGGCAAGCGGCGGAACCGGGTCTTTATCTATCACAGGTATCTACGCGTACTGAACGAGGGTACTGAACCGCTGAAGTGAGGCCAGGCGTGAAGTCACCAAGATTCCTCGGCTGCCAGGCGCTGGCCGCCCTGTAGTCCTCCGTCCTTCCATCATTGAAATAGCCGCTGCCTCGTGGTAGAATGAGGCCCGTCAGTGGGTAGGGTGAGAGTCGAGTCCGACAAACAAGGGATTGCGCTATTGCATCGAGGAGGCGTGCTATGCCCAGGCTAACGGTCGCGTTGATGGTGTGCGCAGTTCTGGTTGCGGCAGCTGCCGCCCTGGCGGAGGGTGCTCAGTCGTCCCTCCCGATCGCGCGGCCGGTGGTCTTCCTCCCGGCGGAGCAGCCGGAGTTCATGCTCGATCAGATCCTGGTGAAGTTCAAGCCCGCCGCGCCGGCCTTCGCCGTCGAGGCCTTCAACAAGTCCCTTGCGGCCTCGCGCCGCAGGGTCGGCCGCAATCTTGACTTCGAGGTCGTCGCCTTCCCGCTCCAACATTCGACCGCGCTTGCCAAAGCCGCCCGCGATGCCGGCGATAAGGTCACCTGCGCGAGGATGCTCGCCGAGGCCGAGGCCCGAGTCTGGCAGATGGTCGAGACCTACGAGAAAAGCGGCCTGGTGGAGTGGGCCCGCCCCAACTACATCGCCACGTGTCTGATGACTCCCAACGATACCTACTATCGCTGGCCGACCGCCTGGCCCAACGAGGCCCAGCCCGACGAGTATGGCGTGATTCAGATGAACGCAGCCGCGGGCTGGGACGTCTCGACCGGCGAGGACGTTGTGATCGTGCTCACTGACTCCGGGCTCGATCTCGATCATCCCGATATTGCCGCCAACGTCTGGACCAATCCGGGGGAGATTGCCGGCAACAGCATTGACGACGATGGGAACGGCTATGTGGACGACGTGCACGGGTATGACTTCTCGGGCAGTTGGGCCGGCGACCCTTGGGGCTCGCCCAATGAAGACTCCAACCCCGACGTCTTCGCCGGGGACGCTGCATGTGGCGACGGTGATGACAACAACCTCGATGGCTACGCCGACATAGGAGTCGCGCACGGCACGATGACCTCAGGCTGCGCGGCGTGTGTCATGAATAACGGCAGCGCCTTCGCCGGCGTGGCGGGCCAGGCCAAGGTGGCGATGGCGCGGTGCATGTCGGCCGAGGGCTCGGGCACCGAGGACATGATCGCCGCAGCCTTCGAGTACGCGCGGGCGATTCCCGCCGATGTCCTGAACTCGTCCCTGGGCGGCGCCACGGCCATGCCGAGCATTCAGACCCAGATGATTGCCAACTACAACGCCGGAATCTCGATGTTCTGCGCCTCGGGAAACAGCGGCGCCAACGAGATGATGTACCCGGCAGCATACGCCCAGTGCCTTGCCGTCGGTGGCGTCAAGCACGATGACTCCGAGCGGACCTCGATCAGCACCTACGGCAGCTGGCTGGACTGCTGCTCGGCCAGCGGCGACCTCAACGAAGCGCAGACCGCGCTCACCGAGGTGGTATGGAGCATCTATGTCGCTAGCGTGGCGGAGGCCAACGAAGATCCTGAGATCGAACCCGGGCAGGCCATGATCGGTGGCGGCGCCGGGACGTCTTTTGCATCACCTTATGCTGCTGGGGTGGGGGCCTTGATTAAGTCGGTTGCGCCGGCTCTCACTCCAGCGCAGGTCTATTCCCAGATCACCGGGCATTGCTATGACGTGGCGCCGGCCGGGTTCGACACTGAGACCGGCTACGGGCGGATCGATATCGCAGCCTCGCTTGCGGACTGGAACCAGAGCGGGGCGCCCTCGGTCGGGGCCGGGAGTGGGGAGACTGCCATCGCGCGGGTGCTGCCCAATCCCTTCGCCGGCGAGGTCGCGATCCGGCTTGCCGGGCCGCGCGCCGGTGATGCCGAGCGGGTGGAGATATTCGACGTGGAGGGCCGCGCGGTCCGAACGCTTGCGCCGGCTGGCGGTCAGGCTCGCTGGGACGGGCTCACCGGAGACGGCAAGGATGCCGGCTCCGGGGTCTTCTTCTACAGGCTCTGCTATCGCGACGGCTCGATGAGCCCGGCCGGCAAGGTGGTCCGGGTAGAGTAGGGCGAGGGAAGACGATCGCCCCCAACGGGAGCGCCCAAGCAACGGGGGAGCCCACGCCCACAACACGGCCTCAACGCGCAGTAGATAGCCTGGAGAATGCCCAGGGCGCCGTCTGGTCCTGGGCGCTTCTCTTTCTTGGCGTGGCCTTCCTCAGGGGCTTTCTCGAGGGCGTGCTCGAGGAGTCGCATCTGCTGGGCTTTCAGCTCGAGCCGGCGCAGTCGGCGGAGATGCTGTTCCTCCACGGGCCGCTCTTCTATCTAACGGTCTTCACGCTCGCCGCGGTGGTGCTGTCCTCCCTTGCGCGGGCTCCCATCGAGAAGACCGCTCGCGCGGCGCTCGCCTTCTCGCCGATCATCCTGGTTGCGCCCGTCGTTGACGGCCTCTTGAGCCCGCAGGGCATGAGGCTCCACTACTTCAGTGATGTGGCGGCGACGGGCCGCGGGTTGCTTCTGACCTTCTGGCCCGGCGCATCGGTGGCCGGGGTCTCGCCGGGGATGCGAGTGGAGGTGCTTCTTGCGTGCCTCGCCGGGGCGCTCTACGCCCGGGCCAAGCGCGGCGGCTTCGTGCGCCCCGTGGCAGGCTTCGTCGGTGTCTATCTCGTTGCCGCGCTGGCCGGATCGCTGCCGGCTCTCCTCACCCTGGCCGTGCGCGGGAACGTGGCTGAGAGCACCCTCTTTACCAGCGGCGGCTTGGTCTTCTCTGAGACCAGCAAGTACGCCCTGGTTCAGCTCCCCGTGGCGGCGGTAGGCATGTGGCTTTGTTACGCCAGGTACCGGCGCGGAGACTTGCTCAGGGTCCTGCCCGTGCGGCGTCCGCTGCGGGCTCTCTTCTACGTCTTTGTTACGGCCTTCGGCCTGATTCTCGGCGCCGCCTCCCTGAGGCAGTACTACGCGGGGTTCCTCGTGGACCCGTTTGTGTATCTGGCAGGTTTCGCCACCCTGGCTGCAGTGCTCTTCCTCTTCCAGTTCCAGGTGATCGTGAACGACTACTTCGACAGGGAGATTGACCGCGTATCGGGAAAGCGGACCTACTTCAGCCACGGGGATTTCGGCGCCTCCGAGATTGCCTTCATCGGGCTCGTAACCCTGATTCTTTCCCTGGTCTGTGCGGCAGCTGCAGGCTACGCCGCGCTGCTCATACTGCTTGCGGCCCACCTGGTGGGGCTTGCCTACTCGGTCCCACCGCTCAGGCTAAAGCGATTTTTCATTCTCAACACCCTGGCGCTTGCCTTCGGGGTGCTGCTCGTCGCCTGCCTGGGGTTTGCCCTGTTTGCGGGGCGACACAGCCTCTCGGCGTTTCCGCGCGGAGTGGCCGGCGCGATGATCGTGGGCTTTACGGTCGCACTGGGGATCAAGGACGTCGGTGACTATGAGGGCGACCGGCAGGGCGGAGTGCGTACCGTGATGACCGTGCTAGGTCCCAGGTGCGGCAAGCGCCTGCTGGCCGCCGCCATGCTCGTCATGTATGTGGCGGTGCCCTTCCTCGCCAGGTACCCCTTGCTTGCCCTGGTGTGCATTCCTTGCGGCGTGGCAAGCGCCCTCGGGGTCCTGGGCCGCATTGGCGACCAGGGCAGCCAAGTCGGCCAGCGTGGCCAGCGCTGGGGCGAGCGCGCGATCTTCATTGCCTTCTACGTCTTCGCTGCCACGATCATGATTCTGGTCTGGACCGGCCGCATTCTAGTCAGTGGCGTGACTGGTACCTGATCCCCGAAGGCCGTGGCATTGTATTGGCCCGGCGCGTGCCAAAACCAGCTTGACAATCGCCGCCACTCCGTGATACAAAAAGTATAGACAAAACGCGGAGTGTGGCGAAATGCGGTATGACGCTTCGTATGACCTAATCTCCCTTCTGCGCTTCGACGATAGCTGTAGATGGACACAGCGCTCGTCGGGGCCTTCGTGTTTATGGACCCGGCGCGGGAGCGCGAGAAGGAGGCGATGAGAATGTCGTTCCGAAGGTTAGTGATCGTGTTTGCGGGGGCAGCTGTTGTCGTTGCCTGCCTCGCAGGGCCGACCTGGGCCGACATACGCGGCAGAGAGGCCAGGCCAGACTACGTTGACTGGGGAGACCCGGAGTCGCCCGCGTGGTGCAAAGGCCGCACAAACATGACGGTGGTGGCGCGTCCACAGGATGAACTGAGCAGCGGTGTAACGATGCCTGGAGTAACGGCAGTATCGATGGATCGGAAGGCGGACCAGCGCATGGGCTCCCAGCGCGGCCCTCGGCTCCGATGCGATTTCCGTGTGAGGTCACTGGCTATCCAAGTCCGGAGATAATAGTGGATATAGGGAGAGAGCTCCAGGAGATCGACAGGCTCGTAGGTGCGGGAGATATCTCCGGAGCGCGGTGCCGGCACTCTCGCATCTCTGAAATGGTGCCGGGCGAGAGCCCCGACACTCGCCGCTTCTCTAATCTTGTTGAGGCCAAGATCCTGGCGGTTGAGGGTGACTACCCTCGATCTTGCGACTCGGCGCTAGTGCTGTTGGAGGATGCTCGCGCCGCAGGTGATCGTGGGTGCACGGCGCGATGCCATCTTCTTTTGAGCGCCGTGTCGTTGCAGATGGGCGACTATGCCGCTGCCAAGCGCCATGCCGAGGCGGCCGTCTACTTCTACCTCTGGGAAGTCGATGACAGCGCGCTGCACGGGGATGCCCTGAACAACCGTGGCTTGGCCAACAAGCACTTGGGGCTGTGGGACGTGGCACAGCGCGATTTCGCAGATGCGCTAAGCGCCTTCACCGGGGCGAAAGACCCTCTGCGGAGCCTTAGAACCGCCCAGAACCTAGCGACCTTGCTCAAGAAGATGGGAAGGATCAGCGAGGCGGAGAGCATGTGCCGGGAAGGCTTCCACCTCTCGACGGATCTGAGGATGCCGGTGTTGGCATGTCGATATGCGTTGGAGCTTGGCAACATCAGTGTGATAAGACGGGATGCCGCGGAGTGCCGCCGGCAAGTCGCGACGGCCGAGGCGATTGCCAGGGACAAAGGGTACGCCCGCGAGAGGGTTCTGGCGACGGAGATCAGAGGTGATTCCCTCCTCGCTGCGGGCGATGCCCGCGGGGCCCTTGAGGCGTATATGGCGGGCCTTGACCTCGGTCGGCGTCTTGGGGTAGGTGGCGACGTCGAGGTCGAGCTGCTGCGGCGAGCCGCGCAGGCATGTTTGTCCTTGGGCAAGACGGCCGAGGCGAGGCCCTTTGTTGAGAAGGCGCTGTCGCTGGCGCAGAGTATGCAGGACGCGTATGAGTACGCCGCTTGCCTGAGGGTCCTTGGTGAGATCGAGATCAGTGAGGGCATGGAGGGCAACGGGATTGAAGACCTTCGGAAATCTGTCGCAGAGCTCTCCAGGCTGTCCCTGTGGAGCCACGAGTTGGCAGTGAGTGAAGTGGCGCTGGGGAAGGCCTTGGCCGGTCGGAGAGATAGGCTGGACAGGGCCGGAGCGCTCGAGCACCTGTTCGTTGCCAGGCGGATCTTCTCCAGCATGGGGATAAGCTCGGCGATCCGCGAGGTTGATGAAGCCATATCTGCCATGGATCGCATGGAAGTGCGCACCCGCAGTGGCGCGGCCCGTGGCAAGAGCATTGAACAGCCGGGCGATCTGAAGGGCGGTATCGATCTCGGCGCATTCGGCATAGTTACCTGCGATGGTCGGATCCTTGGCGATCTCGCACGC
>JBAQHK010000002.1:0-22787 GCA_049288275.1 bacterium
ACCTGGGCCTTGACTACGCCAGGACCGGGCAGCTAGAGCCGGTGGGCAAGACTTCCTCTGGGGGCGGGTCCATTCCCGGAGCGCTGCTCCAGCTGGTGATCGGGCTGCCGCTCAAGGTCTGGCAGGATGCGCGCGCGCCGGTGGTGCTCATCGGCCTGTTTCACCTTGTGGCCGGAGTCGTGCTCGCCAGGACGCTGACACTGGCCGCCGGGGGGAGGCAGGCGGTCTTCTTCCTGGCGGTCTGGTGGCTGTCTCCGTGGCGGCTCTATCACTCGGGGTCTCTGTGGGAGCCGGCCTACCTGGTGCTCCCCGCCGCGGTCCACCTGTGGGCCTCGTGGAGGCTGAGGGAGAGCGCCCGGTTCATGCCCTCGGCCGCCCTTGCCGCGACGGTGCTGCTCGCGTTTCAGGTTCACATGTCGGCCATGCTGCTGCTGGTTCTCACCGTGCTCCTGGTTGCCCGCCGGGACGTGCGGCTCCACTGGGGTGGGGCGGCAGCCGGCTTGCTGGCCGGCGCGATTCCCCTGGCGCCGACCCTGCGGGCCGCTCTTGCGGGGACGCTGCCTTCCATAATGCCGACCGACGGTCACCTCGGCTACGGTCTTGTGAAGGTCTATCCGGTGCTCCGGGGCCTGGTGTACTGGTTTCGCCTGGGATCGCTGGACATCGGCAGGCGCCTTGCCCAGGTGGAGTTCGCTGACCCTGCCTGGGCGGGGGCGGACGCCTGGCGAATGGGAGTGAGGGTTGGGGTGGTGGGGCTGGTGGTGCTGGCGACGGCCTCGGTAGCGCTTGCGGTCGTGGCATCGTGGTCGTGGCTGCGCCGAGGGCGAGGGTCGGGAATGGCGTGTGGCGCGGGCGCGAGCGATCCGGGACGACGCTGGCTGCGGCGATACTCGCTGGCAGCCTTCGTGGCCCTGCTCGCCTCGGCGGCGCTTTCTCCGGTCACGGTGCAAGGCTGGCACGTGCTGGTGGCTTTGCCGGCGGCCTGTCTTCCTGTCAGCTTCTGGGTGGCTGACCATTGGTTATCGAGGCGGCTCGCCGTCCGGTGCGTGCTGGTCGCCTTCTTGCTGTTGCGGATTCCCGAGATCGTGGTGATAGGCCTGGGGCACGGTACTTACGGCGGCGAGGCCCACGCGGAGGTTATGCACTATGGGAAGCAGTGAGCCCGGGAGGCTCTCGGGACTTCGTGGCCTGGCCAGACCGGCCCACGTGATCCTTATCGTCCTCTTGAGCGGGTTCACCCTGGCCGCCTTTCTTACCCCGGGCGATCGGCACGGCGGCATCAACCAATACAAGCGCAGCAAGTTCGTGGACATGGTCGAGGGGCGGGCCAACAAGCCCTTTGTGTATCGCACGCTCTTGCCGAGCGCGGTGCGGCTTGTCACCCACGCGACACCCGAGAGCTTGCGGGCACGCGTGGCGGCGGCGGTAGAGAGGGCGCCCGCGGGTCGCGCGATCTTCGAGAGGCTCAAGTGGGAGACCTCGGCGGCCTACGCCTACTTCGTGGCCACGGCGCTGATGTGGGTGGGATTCCTTGGATTCGCCTACTTCGCGGCAGGTCTGGTGATGCACACCTGCGGGATCGAGGAAACCATGCGCCGGCGGACGGCGCTGTCGGCGGTTGCCCTGCTGGGCCTGCCGGCCTTCTTCGTGTCCTCGTCCTACATTTACGATCCGGCCACGCTGGTTCTGTTCACTGCGACCGCCTTGTTCCTGGCCCGGGGCGAGATGCGCAGGTTCCTCGTCTCCTTCGCGTTCGCCTGCATCAACAAGGAAACCGCCATCGTCTTGATCCCGATGGCCGGCGTCCTGTGGTGGAAGCGATACCCGCGGGCCCGCTACTGGGGCATGATGGCTGCGCTTGCCGTGATCTACGTGACGATCAAGTCTTCGATCTCCTATGCCTTCCGGGAGAATCCGGGCCGTTTTGTCGAGTCCCACTTCGTGGATTCCAATCTCCAGGCACTCGCCAGCGGCTGGAGATTCGGCGATCTGGTTGTATGGCTTGTGCTGGTCGGGCTGGTGACCTACAGATGGCGAAGCAAGCCCTTCTTCCTGCGGGTCGCGCTGATCTCGACGGCGATCCCGCTGGCCGGGCTCGCGACCTTCCTGGGGGGACTGGACGAGTGGCGAGGATACTACGAAGTCTATCCCGTGGCCCTGGCGCTGGCTGTGGACTCCGTGATCCGCGTGAGGCGCGATCTCAGAGCGGCAGCGCCGGCCGGAAGTTCAGGACGAAGACCACCAGGAAGTAGATGACCATCAAGGCAAGGCCGAGGGGCACGCCGACCTTGGCCCACTCGCCGCTCTTTATGCCCAGCTTCCCGGCGGATATGATGTTGGGTATGTTGCCGGGTATCAGCATTCCACCGGATATCAGGAGACCGTAGAGAGCTCCGTCAATCTGAAGCTGACTCAAGGTAGGCGCGATCTCGGCCGCGGTCAGGGTCGCATTGTCCAGCACCGCGGAGACCATGTTGACCCAGTAGAGCACCGGCGCCGGCACGTGGCTGAAGTACTTGTAGATTATCACTTCCATCCCCGCGCCCAGGAGGAACAGGGCGGCGACGAAAGCGTAGACCTTGCCGGCGCGAAGTAAGACCTCCTTGACTCCTCCCTCGGCAAGGTGCACATCGGCAGTATGCACCCTGGCGCGCCGGGCAATGTAGAACATGCCGAAAGCCGCGACCAGAATCACCCCGGCGATTATCAGCACCCCCAGATGCCTCATCAGGTACCAGAAATCGGCGTTGCAGGGAGGGCACGCAAGCTTGACAACCGCGATCGTGGAAAGGGGCTCTCCTATCGGAGTGAGCACTGCTCCCAGGCCGATGGCAAAACAGGCGATTACCACCAGATGGATCTTGTCGATGCGCCTCAAGGGCATCAGGTTAACGATCTCCACCAGGAAGATGGCGGCGATTATAGCCGTTATCACGCTGGAGATGAGTCCCAGGACCGCGATCACCAGGAGCACCGCCACCTTCAAGGGCACCCTGGCCAGAAACTTGCGCATGGCCTTCTCGAAAGGCAGCCTGGCGTAGTAGAAGGCGAGGCCCGCCGCCAGAACCGCGGGGACGATGCCCTTTTTCAGGGGCTCCTCCACCGCTATCTTCACAAGCTCGAGACTCCACTTGCCGGTGACGGTTACGGCGATCGCGCCCATCACGAAAAGGAAGGCCTCGATGTTGTGCTCGACCTTCCTGACCCTGAAGGGCAGGATGAGCACCAGGAGGAAGATGGCGAAGAGCGCGACGTCAACCGCGGTGATGCCGGTCGCGTTGGGGGCGGCACTGGCCGCGTGGTTCATCGTTCACTCCTCCTCAATGCTTTGCGGTGTGCCCGTTTCGGCAATCATCCGCGGCAGACTTCGGTTCAATGTAGGCGGACCCGCGGGTTTAGGCAAGCCTAAACCTGGCCGGCGTACGTCCAGCCGGGCCCGTGGCTTACGGCTCTTGCCCGGGACTCGGCGCGCTTGACCGCAAGGCCCTCTGCTGGTAGAATGCCGCCGACCTATGAACAGGCTTCTGATAAGACGAGTGCTGTACCCGGCGTACCGGCGGGCGAAGCGGGACCGGGTGCTGGAGCACCTGCGCGTGATGGCGGAGACGGAGCGCGGCGGCGCCGAGGCGGTGGTCGCCCTCCAGTCCCGGAAGATGAAGGACCTGCTTCGCCACGCGGCAAGCCATGTTCCCTACTATCGGCGGGTCTTCCAGGATCTGGGCCTCAGGCCGGAGGATTTCAATTCCCCGGCGGACCTTGCGAAGCTGCCCATAATCCGCAAGCGGGACATCCTCGCGAATCTCGAGGCGATGGTTTCCGAAACCAGTCCCAGGGGAAGTCTCGCGGCGGACAGCACCAGCGGCTCGACCGGAGTGAACCTGAAGTTCTACGTGGACGCGCGGGCGACCCAGGCCAGGAGCGCCAACAATGTCAGGATGAATCAATGGGTCGGCATCGAGGTGGGTGATAAGGCCGCTTTCCTGTGGGGCACGCCTTTCGACGTGGCCCGGGCCAAAAGACTCAGGGGCGCGATCCGCGGTTGGCTGTCCAACACCATGATCCTTTCCCACTACACCATGGCGGCGAAGGATCTCGAGGGATACACCAAGAGGCTGGCGAGATTTCGGCCCGATCTGCTGGTGGGATACCCCTCGGGGCTTACTCATTATGCCGCCTATCTGGCCGGACGAGGGGGGCACGGGGTAAGGCCGAGAGCGATTGTGGTCTCGGGTGAGACCATGTTTGAGTGGCAGCGAGAGTCAATCGAGGAGGCCTTCGGCGCGCCGGTCTATAACCACTATGGATGCCGGGAGTTCGGCGCGATTGCCAGGGAGTGCCGGTTGCGGAAGGGTCTACACGTGGCCGCCTCAAGAGTGATCCTTGAGATCGTCCCTACGGCCGAGGCTCCTCCGGGATCGGGCGTGGGCGAGATCGTCATTACCGACCTGGACAACTTCGGCATGCCGCTGGTGAGGTATGCGATCGAAGACCTGGGCTCGGTGACCTGGGAGAGGTGCGAGTGCGGTCTGGGGCTGCCCAGGCTTGAGGCCGCGCTCGGCAGAGTGCTCGACGTGGTGCGGGCGCCCAACGGCAATTTCTTGGGCGGCAGCTTCTGGACGCTCTTGATGCGGAAAGTCGAGGGCGTCGCCAGCTTTCAGGTGGTTCAGCAGACCACCGACCGGCTCGAGATAGCGATCGTTCCGGCCGCCGGCTTCTCAGAGGAGAGCAAGCGCTATCTGCTGGAGAAGATCGGCGAAGCCTGCGGGCCCGAGATGAAAGTGCGATTCGAGATCCGGCAAGCCATAGAGCCCACTCCGGGGGGAAAGCACAGGTTCGTGGTTTCGATGCCGGAGGCCGAGCGACCCGGGCGGCCTAGTTCAGAACGATGACCTTGCGGGTGACCTCGCCCGAGGCCGCCTCCAATCTCAGGAAGTATAGGCCCGGCTCGACCCTCTCGCCGTCCGGGCGCGTTGCCCGCCAGGCGATCTGGTGGCGGCCCGCCGGGAGTTGTTCGTCAAGCAGCTGGTCTGTGACGCGCCCCGCAACATTGAACACCCTGACCCTGACCCGCTGCGGCTCGGGCAGAGTGAATCGGACTTGGATGAGGCCATGCGCCGGGTTGGGTGCGGCGGCTGAAACCGAAAACTCCAGTCTCTCTCCGTCCCGGCCGTCGGTGGTGTCCACCGACGCGCAGTCTGTGGTGCTCACGCAGGTGATCGGACTCACCGTGGACTCAATGCCGTCGCCGTTGCGGGCCACTGCGCTGAAGCAATAGGTGGTCAGGTGAGTGAGGTCGGTAACGGTGACCGTTCCCCAGGCCGCATCGGTTGCCCAGGTCGGGGCGGAGCCGCCGTTGCCCCCGTCGGATGCCACCCAGTAGCCGTCTGTCTCGTTCCGCAGGGCCATCTCGGTGTAGGCAGGGTTCAGCCCACAAGCGAGGTCGAGTTGGATGGAGTTGTAGGTTATGTCGCCGGGCATCGGAGCCGGCGGCCTCCAGGCGCGGGTGTAGGCCGATGCCGGCGCCGAGAAGAAGCCTTCGTTCGGCGGCACCGCAGAATCCCGGGCCTTGACCCGGTAGGAGTACTGGGTGTTGGGGGAAAGCCCGGTGTCCGTGTACACGCGCGCGGTATCCCACGAGCGGTCGTTGCCGCCAGGACCGCTGTTGGCCAGCTCGAAGTAGTACTCCACCGGCGGCGTCGCATCTGAGGCCGGGAATGCCGACATGGCCATCGACATGGTGCTGCCGATCGGAGGGAAGGGTGGTGCGGTCCAGGCACCGGGGCTCGGAACCGGAGCGTAGGATTCCGGCGGGTAGTAATGAACGTCCACGTAGGGCCTGTACTCGGCTGGGGCCGCGTCTCCGTGCATGCGCCCGTCGGCCTGGGAATTGGTCGCGCCGGCAGGCGGCAGCACCACGCAGTTAAAGTAGAGGTAATGGTTGTACTGGCCGTAGTTGGCATGAGCCAGGACGGCCTTGTCAACGATCGAGCTCCTGTCGGTGAACAGAGTATCCAGATCCGCGTCCACGTAGTCACCCGGTGCGGCGCTGGAGTCGGCGAAGACCTGCGCGCTGCCGGTGCCGGCTATGCCGCAGCCGGTGTAAGCCTCGGTCCAGTCCATGCAGGAACTGCAATCCGGTGAGTTGTTGTCGCCGGTAGATACGTATACTGCGAAGCGTCCGCCAACGGTATCGGCGACTGACCCGGTCCAGATGTGAGCGCTTACGGAGTCAACAACGGAGCCCTCCGGTATCCCGGTCATGTCCGCGGAGAAGACCGCCGCCTGCTGGTAGTCTATGCTGCCGGCGCCGTCCGCGTGCCCGAACACTCTCTCCTCGGAATTGGAGCAGGATGCGCTCGGGGTTCCGCCGTCGATCTGGGCGGTCTCGGACTCCATGTAGATCCGCGTGTCGGTAACACCGGCGCCTGGCTCGACATACAGGTAGCGGACATAGGTGCAGTCCCTCAACACGGCCTCGAAGGTCCACCTGCCTAACGGGGCGTCGGGGGGGAGCCAGTAGGTGCCGGTCAGGCACCCCCCGGTGTTCTGATAGGTTTCGGGCGCCGGCCAGGCCCAGCTCCATTGGACTGTGCTGTCAGGCCGTCGCACGGTGTGATAGGTAGTGTCTCCCGGAATCAGGTCGCGCTGATAGGAGACGAAGACTATCGGGCTGCCGGGGTGATACAGATCGGTGATGTGCGGCGAGACCGCCACCGGGCAGGGCTCATAGTCCGGATAGCCGTCGTGCGCAACCAGAGCCAGGATCGAGGTGCGGTAGTAAGGTTGCGGGCTGTCCCAATGGCTCTCGCCAGTGGAGGTGTTACAGGTCCCGCCGTAGGGGTCCAGGACCGCTCCGGTGGAGTCCCAGACTTCGAAGTGAAGGTGCGGCCCTCCGGAGACTCCTGAGCTTCCGACCAGCGCGAGGTTCTCGCCCTTGAGGACTGACTGGCCGACGGCCTTGCCCGTAAGCGAGCCGTTCTTCAGATGGAAGTACAAGGTCCGGGAGCCATCCGCATGCTCGAGCACAATATAGTTGCCCTCGCCGCAGGTGCCGTCGCAGCATCGGTCGAACTGCCCGTCCTGCTTGTCGACAATCATCCCGGCTGCAACGGCCACGACCTTGATCAAGCCCGAGTCCATCTTGTACCAGCCGAAGGGCCACAGGAAGTAGTCGGTCCCGGCGTGCCCGTCGTAGGTTCGGGTGCCGCAGTTCCAGTCCAGGATGGCGTTGGGGAGGGAGTCATGATCGACGAAGTAGAGAACGGTGCGGTAGCCGGAGTCGGTCAGATGCGGAGCGTAGAGAGGGAGGCCGTAGGTGATTCCCCCTCCCGATGCGGCAGGCAAGACGCCCTGCTCCCTAAGGACCTGGGAATTCTCCGCCACCCGTTGCTTTATCTCGAGGACATACTCCTTCAACCCGATCTCGTAGGACGGCTCCAAGGGGGGAACGGTGCAAAGGCCCGATCCGACAGCCAGTGCCCCAAAAAGCAAGAAGACGCCCACTCCCGTGTGCGTCGAACTCACTGCCAGCCACCTTCCTTCAGGGCTCAATCTACGCCTGTACCAGCATGTACTGCAAGGGCCGGCGTTCTTATCTTCTTTGTTTACAATGCGTTAGTGTCGCACCCGCCCGTTATGACCCTATCGTCGGCGCCTCATCGGCGCCCGTCAAACCGTATCTAGGTGGAGTATATCATAATCGGCAGCCTCGGTCAAGCAGCAAGCCGCCCGCTTGTGCATGGCTCCCTTCATGCGTAAGATCAATCGTACGGGACACGGTCGGCCGATCGGAGCCGTGACGGAATCTGAGGCGATCGGAGGACGCTATCCAGGAGGGTCAAGACCATGCCGGAGCTTCCGGAGATCACATGCAGGGCACGCGAGATGAACGAGGCCCTTGTCGGAAAGACCATAGCCTCGATCGAGATAGGGCAGCCCAAGTGCCTCAACGTTCCCGCGAGGACGTTCGCCGCGTCGCTTGCCGGAGCCCGGCTCCTCGAGGTCACCAACCGCGGTAAGTGGATCTTCGTCGAGACCACCAGGGGGTGGCTCTTGATCAACATGGGCATGGGGGGTGAGATTCTGCTGGTTCGGTCCAAGTCGCTTCCCGCAAAGCGGCGGGTGGTCTTCAAATTCAAGGACGGCGCAGCGCTGTCCCTCAACTTCTGGTGGTTCGGGTATATCCACTTTGTCCGGCCCGGGAAGCTCGACGGCCATGCCATGACCGCCGTGCTGGGCCCCAACGCCACCGATATCAGCGCAGAGGAGCTGTGGGCGATGATCGAGGGTAGGCGTGGGCGCGTCAAGACGTTGCTGCTGGATCAGTCGCGGCTGGCCGGCATCGGCAACGCTTACGTTCACGACATTCTCTTTCTGGCTGGGTTGCACCCTTTGGAGTCGCTGTCGAATCTGGACGAGGACGACGCGCGCCGGCTGGCGCAAGCGATCAGGGACGGCTTGGTCCCCAGCATCAAGAAGGGCGGGGCCTTCTACGAGCTCAACCTGCACGGCAAGAAGGGTGGCTTCTTGAAGAAGCACATCCTGGTCGGTTACAGGCCGGGTGAACCCTGCCCGGTCTGCGATACTGCAATTGTGAAGATAAGGACCGGAGGCACGGCGAGCTTCATCTGCCCGCGGTGCCAGGCCTTGAGAAAAGCTCGCAAGCGGTTGAAGAGTCAAAACCGGGGAGGTGCGTGATGTCAGTGACCAGATCTTGGCTTGCCTTGGGTGTGGCCGTCGTGGCAGTGCTTGTGCTCGCGGTGCTGGGAATCAGCAGGCAGGCGGGCTCCGAGGAGGGCGTGGCGGTAGGCAGGTACCAGCTCGTAAGCGGCTGTTACGGCGTCGGATGCCAAGCGGGCTCGGTCGGGAGCCCCGCGGGGAGCAACTGCGCCTGCGAGGTCTTCAAGATAGACACCGCGACCGGCGAGACATGGGTCTGCAGGGGAGAGGTGCTGTACAAGGGTACGGCGATTGAGAAGACTCAGGTGCGCTGGGAGCAGATTCAGTAGCCGGGGCCCCGCGCCTACGTCTGTAGCGATCCTATCACTCTGAGGCGATTCGCTCCACAAGGTTCCGCGGAACCCGGGATTGGCCCGGTGCTTGACCAGCGGTGCCGCACGTGTTACCAAAGCGGTACGTGCTCGGCGGACAGGGGTGGTCCCATGCGAATCGGCGGCAGAAACTACAGCGTGAAGGCTGGGCTCACCGCCTTTCTGGCGATCAGCGTGGCCAGCGCGCTCGCGATCTTCCTCATCGCCAATCGCGAGGGCATCTGGCCCAGCCTGTCGCAGCTGCGGCCGGCTTACCTGGCGCTGGCTGCCAGCCTGATGGTCGCCCAATGGTGCTTGAACGCGGTGAGATTCCGGATTCTGGTGAACAGCCTGGGCAACAGCGTGAGCTTCGCCACATCGCTCAGGGCCTTCATGGCCAACGTCTTCATGTCGGCCGTGACGCCTTCCCAGACCGGCGGCGGACCGGTTCAGATCTACGTCCTGAGCCGTGCCGGGGTGCCGGTTGCGAAGGGCTTCGCCGGCTGTCTGATGGGGGCGGTCCTGACGGTGGTCTGTCTGGTGACCTCGACCGTGGCCATAGTGATCCTGCGCCCAGGCTTCAGGGCGGAGTTCGGGCAGCACCTGGCCGGCGTGCTGACCTCAGTGGTCGTGGTCTTCTCGGTGCTGGCCAGCCTGTTTCTGCTTTCCATCTTCCGCATAGGCTTCACCAAGCGGCTGGTGGGGAGAACCCTGTTGTTTGTGACCAGGCTTGTCCGGGCCGAGCGGAGGATCGCCATCGCCAAACGAGTGATGGGAGGGCTCGATCAGTACCGACAGAGCCTCTCGGTCTTTGCCGGCAGGAAGAAGCTGCGGGTGCTGGCCGCGCTGCTTGTGACCTTCGCAGGCGTGGGCACCAACTGCCTGATAGCGTTGGCGCTCCTCAGCGGCCTCAGCGTGCGCTTTGACGCCCAGAGCGTTTACCTCGCGCAATTCGTGCTGCTCTTCGTCGGCTACTTCGTGCCGACCCCGGGAGCAAGCGGCATCGCTGAATTCGCCAACTACTGGATGCTCTCGTCCCTGGGCGTCCAGTCCAGCGTGTTGGGCGTTTACACCGTACTGTGGAGGCTCTTCACCATGTATGTCGGAGTTGCGGTAGGCGGGGCGATTGTGCTCTCGCTGGTGCGGGGCAGGCAGGCGCGATCGTGACCGGCTTCATCGCGCGCGTGGTCGTGTCCTTCGTCGTGGCGGGGGTGTGGATAGGGACAGCCACGGTCATAGCCGAGCGCTACGGTAACAAGGTTGGCGGCCTGATCGGAAACCTGCCGTCGACCGTCGTGGTTTCCTTCATCTTCATCACTCTGACCCAGAGCCTGGCTTACACTGTGGAGGCCGCGCGGGCAGTGCCGGTCGGGATGGCAATAGACACGGTCTTCATCCTGCTCTTCGTTCTGGCGAGCCGGGCAGGGTTGGCCGTGGCGGTCGCGGTGTCGCTCGCCGGGTGGCTCTCGCTGGCCTTTGCAGCGGAGGCGATTGGGCTGCCCGCCTGGTGGCTTGGAGCGGCGCTGTGCGTGGGCTCGAGCGTGGCGGCATTCCTCGTGATGGAGAAGGGGCTCAGACTCAAGACCCTGGGCGGGCAGCGGGTCAGGTATTCAGCGGCCCAGATGGTCGGGCGAATGGTGTTTGCGGGGGCGGTCGTGGCCACGTCGGTTATCCTGGCGCACACCGCGGGGCCCTATTGGACCGGGCTATTCTCGACCTTCCCGGCGGTGATGCTCTCGACGCTGGTGATCCTGTATCTTGCCCGGGGACGAGCCTTCTCGGCCGGCACGGGCAAGATTCTGGCGCTCTCTGCGCCCAACATACTGGTCTTTGCCTTCGTGGCGGCCAGCCTGTACCCCAGAGTGGGGCTTGTGGCAGGCACGGTTGCGGGCTATCTGGCGGCGGCGGTGTTCATCCTGATGCTTCGGAGCGTGGTCTCCCGAGTTGCGTAGGGGGGCTTGTGCGGCAGGCGCTTGGTTCAGAGAACTGACGTTCACTACGCGCTATGCCGCACTGCGCCTCGATGGGCATGGAAAGGGGCTGGCGGTGCAAGGAATGAGGTTGACCGAGAAGGTCGCGATAGCGGCCTTTCTTGAGACGGACCGGTTCTACGCAGGGTACGCGCTGGGCGATCTCGAACCGGGCCTCTACGAACAATGTGACTGGTTCGGCGATGGTGGTGGCGGCGCCTTGAACGCCATCGCCTTGGTCTTCCGCGGTTTCGCCCCGCCGGTGCTCTTCCTGATGGGAGATAGCGACGGGCTCGGCAGGATCCTGCCGCGGGCCGGGCTGCCCAAGGAAGTCTATCTCAACTGCCGCGAGCAGCATCTTCAGGCAGCCGGCTCGCTCTATGCCTGGGACAGACTCGCCGCCATGTGGCGGATGGCCCTCGACGCCCAGAACTTCAAGCCGGCCGGGTCAGGCTGCGTCAGGCTCGAGCAGGCCCAATCCCGGGATCTTGCTGCGCTGTATGCTCTCGGTGGGGGCCCTGCCTTCAAGCCGGCGCAGATGGAGCGCGGGATCTTCTACGGGGCCTTTGCCGACGGTCGGCTGGTCGCCGCGGCCGGCACCCACGTAGTAAGCTACGCTCACGGCATCGCGGCGGTGGGCAATGTCTTCACGGCCTCCGACTATCGCAAGCGCGGGCTTGGGGCGGCCTCGACCAGCGCGGTGGTGGCGGATCTGGTGAGCCGCGGCATCCGAGACGTTATTCTCAATGTGGAGCAGTCCAACGAAGCCGCCCTGAGGCTTTACGAGCGCCTGGGGTTCCGGCGCCATTGTCCCTTCCTTGAGGGCCGCGCGACGGCCACGCAGGGACGGGGTTTATGTTGTTGACACCGCAAAAACCCATGTGATATACTGCACGCGCAATAAGAGGAGGATCCAAAGCTGGTGCGTTCGGGCTACTCCGCGGTAGCTGTGTGCGGTCGCTTCCCTTAGACTTCGCAACCCGTGCCTCAGTTTAGCTCTTTGTAAGGCCTTGCACGAGGTGGGCTATTGCCTGCGTCAGTGTCACCAGGTCTTCAGCGCGTTCCTCAACCCCGTTCGAGTCTTCCAACGCGTTCGAGTTTTCCAACCCGAAGGAGGGTAGCACCATGACAAAGCGTTATGCCTTGGTCGTGGTGGCCATCCTGTGCGCTGCGCTTCTCGCAGCACCTGTCATGGCGAAGACGCCTCAGGGCGCCTACGTGGCAGGAGACGTCATCGTCAAGTTCAAGGCGAGTGCGACGGCACAGGAGAAGGCCGCGATCAAAAGTGACTTGGGGACCAGGTCGGCCAAACAGATCGGTCTGGTCAACGCCGAAGTGTGGAACATAGCCAACTACACCACAAAGCAGGCGGTTGACAAGTACAAGGGTCACGGCAAGATCGAGTACATCGAGCCGAACTACATCTGGTACGCGTCGGAGACCCCGAACGACCCCAGGTTCAATGAGCTCTGGGGCCTCAACAACACGGGCCAGACCGGCGGAACCGCGGATGCCGACATTGACGCTCCCGCGGCCTGGGACGTCTTCACGGGCTCGTCGAGCGTCCTTGTGTGCATCATCGATACCGGCCTCGACTACAATCACCCCGATCTGGTCGCCAACGTTTGGACCAATCCCGGCGAAATCGCGGGCAACGGCATCGATGACGAAGGCAACGGCTACATAGACGATATCCACGGTTGGGATTTCTACAACAACGACAGCGATCCTTTCGATGACCACGGCCACGGCACCCACTGCGCGGGCACGATCGGCGGCGTGGGCAACAACGGGATCGGCGTGGCGGGTGTCAACTGGACCGTCAAGATCATGTCCTGCAAGTTCCTTAGCTCCGGCGGCTCGGGCTCTACTACGGGCGCCATCAACTCCATCAACTACGCCCTCACCATCCCCGGCCTCAAGATCATGAGCAACAGCTGGGGAGGCGGCGGCTACTCCGCTGCTCTCGAGGACGCCATCGAGGCGGCCTACGCTGAGGGCGTGCTCTTTGTTTGCGCAGGCGGCAACTACGTGGGCAACACGGACGTGAGTCCCAACTATCCGTCCTGCTACGACGTGCCCAACGTGATGTCCATCGGCGCCACCGACCACAACGATGAGATTGCCGATTTCAGCGCCTACGGAGCTGTGACGGTCGATTTCTTCGCTCCGGGCGTGGACGTTCTCAGCACCACCCCGGGCAACACTTACAGCGTCTTTAGCGGGACCTCGATGGCTTGCCCGCACACCTCGGGTGTCGCGGCGCTTGTCTGGGGCAGGTACCCCGGCATGACCTGCGACCAGGTCAAGGCGCTCTTGATGAATACGGTGG
This sequence comes from bacterium, assembly GCA_049288275.1. Lineage (GTDB taxonomy): Bacteria > Arandabacterota > Arandabacteria > Arandabacterales > Arandabacteraceae > JBAQHK01. The sequence continues at coordinate 13,332 of JBAQHK010000002.1, forward strand.
ACGAGAAGGCCAACCTGGCCGGCATGTGCGTCACCGGCGGCAGGCTCAATGCGCTCTTCGCAGTTTCCGAGCCTGACACCGTGGCGCCGGGCCAGATAGCCGACCTGGCTACCGATAGCCCGGGCTCCAACAGCATGGGGCTTTCCTGGACCGCGACCGGCGACGACGGCGGAACCGGCCAGGCTGCCTCCTATGACGTTCGCTACTCGACCTCGACGATCACCGAAGGCAACTGGCCCTCGGCGAGTCAGGCGAGCGGCGAGCCCGATCCGGCCGCGGCTGGGACTCCAGAGGCCATGACCGTCACCGGGCTTGATTTCTCCACCTATTACTACTTTGCGATGAAGGCCCTCGACGAGTACGGCAATGCGGGCCCGCTGTCCAACGTGCCGACAGGGACGACCCTGGGCGCTCCGGACATCGCCGTGGACCCGACTTCGCTTGCCGAGGAACTGCTCTCCGGCGAGACCTCGACCCAGACAGTGACCATTTACAACATGGCCGAGGGCACGCTGGACTTCACCATTCCGACACCGGCCCTGATCATGGGCACCACCGTCATGCAGGACTACCTCGAGGTAGGCAAGGACGAGGTGGACCCGCGCGTCGGCCAGCCCGTTGTTGAAGGGCAGGGCGGGCCGGACGCCACCGGCTATCGCTGGATCGACAGCGACGAGCTGGGCGGCCCGAGCTTCAGCTGGGTTGACATCACCGGCGTCGGGACCGCGATACCGCTCTCGAGCGACGACCAGAGCAGCGGTCCGTATCCGATCGGGTTCTCGTTTGACTTCTACGGGAACTACTTTGACACCTTCAGAGTCTGTTCCAACGGCTTCATGAGCTTCTCGTCGACGTCGTCGGCCTACTCCAATCAGCCGCTTCCCAATACCGGCGCTCCTCCGGACCTGGTTGCGCCGTTCTGGGATGACCTGAGCTTCGTTTCGGGCGGCGATGCCTATTACTACAACGACGGCAGCAGGCTGATCGTCGAGTGGGTGGATGTTCCGCGCTACTCCGGCACCGGGACCTACACCTTTGAAGTGATCCTCACCCCCGGCGGCGAGATCCTGTACCAGTACCTGTCGATGACCGGCGATGTCAACTCGGCCACGGTAGGTATGCAGAACGCCACCATGACCGACGGGCTCCAGGTGGCTTACAACGCCGACTACCTCCACGACAACCTGGCGATCCGGCTGGCCAAGGTCCCGATGTGGCTCTCCGTGTCGCCTTCGTCGGGCACGGTGCCGGCCGGCTACTCGATGCCGATCAGTGTTGGTTTCGATACCGAGGGTCTGCTTGGCGGCTACTTCTATGCCAACATCTTTGTCCAGAGTAACGACCCGGACGAGCCGGTGGTGACCATTCCGGCCACCCTGCACGTGCTGGGCGCCCCGGACATCGCGGTTGAGCCGCTGGATATCGACTTCGGTTCGCTGTTTGTGGGCGCGACCGTGACCGCCAATCTCGTGGTGAGCAACCCCGGCACCGACCAGATTGACGTGTCCAGCATCGTCGGTGTCAACCCGGACTTCACCGTGGACATGACTGCGTTCTCGGTGCCTCCGCGGAGCGCTCAGACGGTGGTTGTGTCCTTCACGCCTTCGGTCGCCACGCTCCGGACCGATACGCTGGTCATAAGCAGCAACGATCCGGACGAGCCGACGGTGAATGTCACGCTGCAGGGAACCGGCCTGGTACCGCCGCAGTTCTGGGTGGCGCCGACTTCTCTGTATGCGGACCTCCTGACAGGCGAGCAGGAGAGCCAGAGCCTGACCATTCATAACGACGGCGGCTCGGCTCTTACCTACACCGCGACCGTGGAGATGTACACCGGCACCGTGGTGCAGCATCACGACGAGGGTGAACTGCCCAAGGAAGCGATCGAGCCTGAGGGCGAGCCCCAGATCAACGGCTCCGGTGGCCCGGACCTCTTCGGCTACAAGTGGATCGACAGCGACCAGGCGGGAGGCCCGACCTTCGACTGGGTCGAGATCTCGACGATCGGAACCCCGATTCCGTTTACGGGCGACGATCAGAACATGGGTTGGTACGACGTCGGCTTCAGCTTCCCGTTCTACGGCACCAACTTCACTCAGTTCAGGGCCTCCACCAATGGCTGGCTGAGCTTCACCGAGGCGACCAAGACCTCCCTGGGTAACGTGGCACTGCCCAATACCGGCACGAGCTACCCGAGGAACCTCCTGGCGCCGTTCTGGGACGACCACGACTTCAGATACAACGTCGGTGACGCCTACTACTACAACGACGGCAGCAAGCTGATCATCGAGTACAAGGACGCGAGGAAGTACGGCAACACCACGACGACCTCGTTCACGTACGAAGTGATCCTGTATCCGAGCGGCACCATCGTGTATCAGTATCTCACGATGACCGGCTCGGTGGCCAACCTGACCAGCGCCACCATCGGCATGCAGAACGCCGACGGCACCGACGGCCTCCAGGTGGTCTTCAACGCCGCTTACGTGCACAACAACCTGGCGATCAAGTTCTACGCCATGCCGGAGTGGCTGAAGGTGATGCCGGCCAGCGGCACTGTCCCCGCGGGCGGGACCAAGGTGTTGAGCGCGCTCTTCAACGCCACCGACATGTACGGCGGAGACTACCTTGGCGCGGTGCATCTTGACACCAACGATCCCAACGTGCCGCGGTTCGACGTGCCGGCTCATCTGCATGTGACCGGCGCTCCGGACGTCGCATCCGACCCCGCGAGCCTCGACTTCGGGAGCGTCTTCCTTGGCTATACAAGGCTCCTGCAGCTCAGGATCGTGAACCAGGGGACGGACCTTCTCGATGTGCACGACGTCGTTGCGAGCAGTCCTGAGTACACGGTGGACATGACCGCGTTCTCGCTGCCGCCTGAGGGCAGTCAGATTGTGAATGTGGTCTTCGCGCCGAGCGCGACCGGCGACAGGGCCGGCACGCTGACCGTGATGAGCAACGACCCGGACGAGGCTTCCTTCGTGGTGCCGCTCGCCGGTAGCGGGTTGATCGCTCCCGACATCGCGGTTGCCCCGACGTCCTTGACCGAGGACCTGTTCGTGGGTGAGACCTCGGTCCAGACCGTGAGAGTAGACAACGTCGGCGGAAGCGATCTTGACTTCCTGATCGGTGTCGATCTTGCGGGTATGGCGGTTCAGCACGAGTACGTGGAGTACGGCAAGGACGAGGTCGATCCCAACAGCGAACCTCAGCTGATGGGCTGGGGCGGTCCGGACCTCTTCGGCTATCGTTGGATCGACAGCGACGAAGCCGGCGGCCCGATCTTCGATTGGGTGGAGATCTCGGCCATCGGGACCGCGATACCGTTCACGGGCGACGATCAGAACCTGGGCTGGTTCCCGATCGGCTTCACGTTCCCGTTCTACGGCACTGACTTCACCCAGTTCAGGGCGATCACCAACGGTTGGCTGAGCTTCAGCGAGACAAGCCTGACGTCGTACACCAACTCCGGCTTGCCGTCCACGGGAGCTGTCAAGAACCTGATCGCGATGTTCTGGGACGACATGACGTTCAGTTCCAGCGGAGACGCCTACTACTACTATGATGGCACGAGAACCATCATCGAGTACAAGGACGTTCCGAGACTCAGCAGCGGTGGCCCGTACACTTGGGAAGCGATTCTCTACCCGAGCGGCAGGATCGTGCTGCAGTACCTGACAATGCCGGGTACCAGGCAGAACGAAGCCACAATAGGCATCCAGAATGCCACCGGCACCGACGGTCTCCAGGTGGTCTACAACGACTACTACGTGCATGACGGACTGGCGATTGAGCTCTCCTTCATGCCGGAGTGGCTGTCGGTCGCTCCGTCGACCGGGACCATCCCGGCCGGCGGTTACGCTGATCTGGCGGTTGGCTTCGATGCCACCGATCTCTTCGGCGGCGACTACGAGGGCGGGCTCCAGATCCGCAGCAACGATCCGGATGAGGGCCTTGTGAACGTGCCTGCTTACCTCCACGTGACGGGCGCGCCGGACATCACGGCGACACCGACTGCGCTGGACTTCGGCTGGCAGTACATCGGCCTCACGAGGACGTTGGCGGTGACGATCTACAACGCGGGCACCGATCTCTTGGACGTTACGTCCATCGCGATCGACAATCCCGAGTTCACGATCGACACCACGCCGTTCACGCTGGATCCGCGGAAGTCGAAGGTCCTGGACGTGGTCTACACTCCGGCGACCCCCGGTCCTGTGGCGGGCATCCTGAGCTTCTTCTCCAACGATGCGGACACTCCCGAGTTGCAGGTGCCCCTCGCGGGCGAGGGTGTGATCCCGCCGGAGATCGAGGTCGATCCGGCCTCGGTGTGCGCTGCTGCGCTACCGGGCATGATCCAGACCAAGACGCTGACCGTGTGCAACACCGGCGGCAGCGACCTCAACTGGGACGCCGGCTCGCATCAGGACGTGACGATTGCGCAGCAGAGCTACCTAGAACTGGGTAAGGAAGAAGTGGACCCGAGGCCCGGCATTCTCGGTACGGGAGGCCCGGATGCCTTCGGGTATACCTGGATCGACAGTGACGAGGCCGGTGGGCCGGTCTACGACTGGGTGGACATCTCGGACGTGGGTACGCCGATATTCACCACCTACCTCGATGACGGCAACAGGGGTCCGTTCCCGATTGGATTCGACTTCTCGTTCTACGGGAACACGTTCAACCAGTTCTATGCTTGCACCAACGGTTTCCTGAGCTTCACCAGCACGCTGGGGACCTACACAAACCAGCCGCTTCCCAACGCGGCGAGCGCGGTTCCCGAGAACCTGCTTGCCTTCTTCTGGGACGATCTGGTGTTCCGTGACGGTTCCGGGTCGGAGGATGTTCCGTCGGAAGCTTGCTACTACTTCGACGGGACGAAGCTGATCGTGCAGTACGAGCACATGTACCAGATAGCCAACTACACGGATGATCTCAACTTCCAGATTATCCTCTATCCGGACGGGCAGGTCGTGTATCAGTACGGCACGCTGTCCTCAAGCACCCTGAACTCGGCCACGATTGGCATTCAGAACGCCACCAAGGACGACGGTCTGATGGCGGTCTACAATGCCGATTACGTGCACCAGAACATGGCGATCCTGTTCTCGGCCGGACCGGAGTGGCTTGTGATCACTCCCGAGAGCGGCGTGATCCCGGCGGGGGAGTGCCAGGACATCACGGTGACCTTCGACGCGACCGAGACCGAAGCCGGCAGCTACACGGGCAACATCACTATCGCGAGCAACGATCTTGATGAGCCCGTGGTGACGGTGCCGGTGACATTCGAGGTCGGTTCAGTCGAGGGCGTGCTTGACGTCGATCCCAACACCATCAATCTTGCCTCCAACGGCAAGTGGATCGACATCAACCTGTGGTTGCCTGCGGGGTTCAACTGCGACGGCCTGCTGCCGGAGACCTTCTTCTTCGAAGGCGGGCTCGGGACCGTAATGCCGCCTGAGAGGTTCGACTGCAGCTACGACGACGAGATGGGCGTCTACAAGCTCCACCTCAAGTTCAACCGTTCGGCGGTCGAGGCTGTGCTCGAGGAAGGCGATTACGTGACAGTGATGGTGGCCGGCGAGATAGACTGCGTTACCTATGTCGTTGGCTACGACACCGTGAGGGTGATCAGGCCCAAGATGAACCACCCCAATGGTGGCGAGGTCTTTGAGGATCTTCCGGGCATCACCGAGAGCATGATTGTGGCCTGGGAGGCGCCGGCTAGCTGGAACGTGGATTCGTACTCGCTCTACTTCAGCGCTGACGACGGCGCAAGCTGGCAGGAAGTGGCGACTGGGATCACCAACCAGAGCTATATCATGCCGCTGCCGGAAGTGGCGACCGAACAGGGTCGCTTCAGAGTTTACGGTTACATGGACGGTGAGAGCGTGGGCTACGACTCGTCCGACGAGCCCTTCTCGATTCTGCGCTCGGCGTCGGGTGTGCCCGATGTCAAGCCGACCGTGTTCGCTCTGAAGCAGAACTGGCCGAACCCGTTCAACGGCGGAACGATGCTGTCCTTTGACATCCCGACCGATGTCAGGGTGAAGCTCAGCATCTACGACGTGTCGGGGAGGTTGGTGGCCAATCTCGTGGACGAGAACCTGCCGGCCAACAGATACCAGATTGGCTGGGACGGGAAGGATGCCAAGGGCGCGACGGTTGCCTCGGGCGTCTACTTCTACGAGATCGAGGCGGGCGCGTTCCACCAGACCAAGAGGATGGTGGTTGTTAGGTAGTTAGCACAGGACCCACGAGTGCGAACGCGAAGCAGGGTCTTGTAGAGCGAAAGCTCTCGAGCTAAGCGGGGAGTGGCCTCCGCGGCGGGACCGAAGGGTCCCTCGCGGGGGCCACGACTTTTGGCGGCCCGGCCGGGCGGGCGCTTGACAGTGGCCGGGGGCTGGGCTATCATAGGCTACTGACTGCGATGCTTGGCAGGCGGTTCACATAGGCTTACATGCACCAAGGCTAGCTCCTCGGTAGCTCAATGGTAGAGCATCCGGCTGTTAACCGGAGGGTTGCAGGTTCGAGTCCTGCCCGAGGAGCCAGTTAGTTTCCAACGGGTTATACTGCCGGCAGAACCCTCCAGACGCAAACCTGGCTGCCTGACATGCGCTAGAAACGCTGCAGGATCATCGATGTAGATTGCTTGCATGTTGTGCAGCCGCAGGTTAGAATCGGCCCCAGTTCGGGTTGCGGTGATTCGAGTACGCAGAGAATCCGGGGTTGACAGGGTTGCCTGAGGCTATTGCTGTGGAAGGATAGAGGCAGGCCTGAGGCTGCCAGGGAACACGCGATGACGCTCACCAGCGGTACGCTAGTCTCTCACTACCGAGTGATCGAGAAGGTTGGGGCTGGTGGCATGGGGGAGGTCTATCGGGCCCAGGACACCCGCCTCGGCCGCGACGTGGCGATCAAGGTGTTGTCCCCGCATCTGGCTGCGACGCCCGAGGTCCGCGCCCGGTTCGAGCGCGAGGCGCGCACCATTTCGCAGCTCAATCATCCGCATATCTGCACACTCTACGACGTGGGCCACCAGGATGGGATGGACTACCTGGTTATGGAGTTGCTGGAAGGGGAGACGCTCGCCCAGCGGCTCGAGAAGGGCGCGCTGCCGGTGACGGAGGTCCTCGCCCTTGGAGCACAGATCGCCGAGGCGCTGGATCGGGCGCACAGTGCGGGGGTGGTGCACCGCGACTTGAAGCCCGGGAATGTGATGCTGACTAAATCCGGGGCCAAGCTGATGGACTTCGGCCTGGCACGGGCGGCCCGACCGGCGGCGATGGCCGGCGCTGCAGAGGACCTGGCCACGCTGAGCCGTCCTGTGACGGCCGAGGGCACCCTCGTCGGCACGGTCCCGTATATGGCTCCGGAGCAGCTTGAGGGGAAAGAGGCGGACGCGCGGACGGACCTCTGGGCACTGGGCTGTGTGCTGTATGAGATGGCAACGGGTGCGCGGGCGTTCGCGGGGGATAGTCAGGCGTCGCTGATCGCGGCGATCCTGAAGGAGACGCCACGGCAGATGACGGAGCTTCGTCCACTGACACCGCCGGTGCTGGAGCACGTGGTGACGCGCTGCCTGGCCAAGGACCCGGCTGAACGGTGGCAGAGTGCGCGGGATGCCGCGCACGAACTGGAGTGGGCCCGGAGTGCGTCGGGAACCGCGGCGGGCGTGGCCGTAGCCGGTGCTCCGACAAAGGCCCGGCTTGCGCTGGCCAGGCTCGCGACGGGCATCGCTGTCGGAGCCCTTGTGATCGCCGCCCTGTGGATCGCATTCGCATGGCGCGCTCATCCTGTCGATCCGGCTCGCACAACCTACACGCGCCTCACTCTCCAGCGCGGCTTTGTCACCCAGGCACGCTTCTCGCCCGACGGCGAGACGGTTCTCTATTCCGCTGCGTGGGACGGCCGCCCGCCGGAGATATTCGAGACCCGGCCGGATTTCCCGACCTCGCGCGCGCTGGGGCTTCAGGAGGCCAACCTGCTTGCGGTGTCAAGCGACGGAACAATGGCCGTGCTTCTGGGGCAGCGAAGCCTGGCCTGGTGGCTGCCGGGGACCTTAGCCACGGTTCCGGTGTCGGGCGGCGCTCCGCGTCACGTTTTGGATGATGCGCAGGCGGCCGACTGGACACCGGACGGCAAGACCCTTGCCATTGTCCGCCGGGTTGGGAGCATGGCGCGCCTCGAGATGCCGCCCGGGCACGTCATCCACGAGACGACTGGAAACATAGCATACCCGCGTGTGTCCCGAGACGGCAAGCATGTCGCTTTCATCGCCAATCCCTTCATTGTTGACACTCGTGGCAGCATCGTCGTGACGGACACCGCGGGACGCATCGTGGTCCGTGCACCGGAGGAGTGGAACGACCCCAAGGGACTCGCTTGGTCGGCGGATGGGCGCGAGCTGTGGTTCTGCGGCAGCCAGAACCTGGTCTCCACGGATCTCGTCGCGATGTCACTCAACGGACGTCAGCGCGTCGTGGCTCGCTTCGCCGGGATGGTGTCGTTGTGCGACATCGGGCGTAACGGCCGGCTGCTCTTGCGCCCGGAGAGTTACGTATCCGGTATTCGCGGCCGATCATCCCCGGCCGGCGCGGAGCTTGAGCTGGGCTGGTTCGATGCTCCGTCGGTCCTCGATATCTCTGCCGATGGAAGGTCCCTGCTGTTCTCGGAGCAGGGTGCCTTCGGCGGGCCGCAATACGCGCTCTGCCTCCGTGGGATGGATGGTTCCCCACCCGTCAAGCTCGGCGAAGCTGGGATTGGCTCCCTCTCGCCCGACGGCAGGTGGGCTGCAGCGATTCACTTCGGCCCGCCTCAGCGGTTGCTCCTGCTGCCCACGGGCAGTGGAGATACCACTTCGCTGTCGCGGGGACAGATCGAGGCGTACCAGTCCGTCGACTGGTTCCCCGACGGAACGCACGTCGTCTTCGTGGGTTCGGAGCCGGGTCGGGACCGCCGCACCTACCTTCAGGATCTATTGGGAGGGCTCCCGCAGCCCCTCACGGAGGAGGGAATTGCCGGGACCGAAGTTTCACCCGACGGCCGGTTCGTGCTCGCGACGTCGGGGGACGGCCGGCTCTTTGTCTGTCCCCTCAACGGGGACAGTGCCAGGTATGTCACGAGACTCATGCCCGGGGAGGGACAACCCCAATGGGCGGCGGACGGCAATTCCGCCTATCTCGGAACGGTGGGCACGAGCATGCGCGTGTCTCGCATCGATCTGGCCACCGGGCAGAGGACGCCCTGGAAGACGTTTAGCATGCCTGATTCCACGGGGGTGTTCGCCTTTCGAGTTTGCCTCACGCCGGACGGCCGGGGCTATGCCTGCTCGTATGCCCGGTATCTGTCCGATCTCTACCTGGTTGACGGCCTGGAGTGAGCAGCGCTGACTCGCAGGTTCGCTACGGGCACTTCGCTCGGTGCTTTCAAGACGCTCCCCACGCTTGACGT
>JBAQHK010000003.1:0-1918 GCA_049288275.1 bacterium
AATCACCCCCTCGGGACCGACTGCGGGGTGATGGGCGCCGTAGAGGAAGCGTGCGAAACCGCGACAGAGCCTGCGACCTGGGGGCGGATCAAAGCGCTTCACTGACGCCGCTTCCGGGAACCACCGCGCAGTTTGGCTCGCTACAGGTATACGATGTCCTCGGGATGGTAGAGGGACAGGAACACCAGCAAGTAGTCCCGCAAGTGCCGCGTCACCAGGAAGTTGTTGAGGACATGCTGCCTGCCGTTCTCGCCGAGACGTCGGGCGTAATCGGGGTTGCTCAGGAGCTGCTTGATGGCAAAAGCCGCCCCGGCAACCGAGTGGCAAAGCAGCCCCGAGTACTTGTGGGTTACCTGAAGAGGGATCCCGCCGACTTTCGACGCAACTACCGGCTTCGATTTCCACAGGGCCTCTGCGACTGTAAGGCCGAATCCTTCCTTGATGGACTTCTGGACAACGACCGTGGAGGCCCGCTGCAGCGCGTTGACCTCGGTGTCGTTCTGGGGAAGAAGCAGCACATGAATGTCCGCGTCCCGCTGCGCCTTCTCTTTGACCTCCTCGAGAACCAGCGCTCCCTCCGGGTCATCTGTAGCCGTTCCGCCGGCCAGCACCAGCTGACAGTCAGTGTATCGCTTGACGTGGTTGTAGGCCTCGATCACTCCGACCGGATCCTTAAGGCGATCGAAGCGCGAGATCTGTGTCACGATCGGCCGGTTCGGGTCGATGCCGTACTTGGCCAGGACCCGGCTCACAGTCTGGTCGTCAAGCTCTCTGTTCTTGTCGCTCAGCGGGTCGATCGACGGCGCTATCAGAAACTGCCTGATCGGCAGCTGCCGTGAGAAGCCAGGCGCCGAGAAGACACTTGCGTCGTAGCCCACGATATAGTCCCGGAGGAAGGCCCACACTTCCCGGTTCGGGCTGGAGACGTCGATGTGACAGCGCCACACCCACTTGTTTCCCTCCTTGCGCTCGATCAGCCCCAGCGGCTGGGGGTCGTGAACGAACACAATGTCGCCGTCTATGGTCATCCGCTCGGCGTTCGCAGCGGTGGCCTCACGAAACACCTGAAAGTCGCGGGCGCTGATCTCCTCGGGCTGCCCGTGCAGGGCGTTGTGGAATCTCTTGGTGACCTCGAAGAACTTCTCCCCACCTTTGATCACGTTCCAGCGGGTGTTGACCCCCAGATCAATCAGGAGTGGGACCATCCGGTTGAGGATCTCGGCGACCCCACCCCCAACCGCAGTTGAGTTTATGTGTTGGATTGCCCTTCCCTCGAGCCTGTCGGCCAGGAGCCGCAGCTCGTCGATCGTCGACTGCCCGACCATGGGCGCGTATTCAGCGATCTTCGCCATGTCTCTATCCCATGCGCTTGGTGACCAGAGCTATCAACGTCTTCCGCAGGTTCTCCAGGGTCCTTGTGTACGGGTCGAGCCTGTCGATCTGACGAGCCAGCGCCTGGTCTCCCAGGCAGTCCTTAATCCACAACGAGAAGTCGTTCGTTGGCCGTTCCAACCGCAGCCGCGCCTCGAACATGTGGAAGTAGATCGAGTGAATCGTGACTTCCGCGAGCGCATCCGCGAACTCCATAAGATCATAGACCGCGTACTTGGTCGGAATCGCGAAACTGACCGACTTCATCAAGTGAAATTCCTCTCCCTCGGCCGCGAATCTCCGTCCGGCTGAGGGCTCCTCCTTGAGGTACTGCTCGACGGTCTCCGCTATCGCGGTCCGCAGACCTCGAATCGTCGAGAACTGAACTGTGTCGATGCTGGCCAGTCGCTCTCCGAGTTCCGGCTCGCCAAGGGAATCAGCCACCCAGTGGGCGAAGTCGTTGGGGGGCTCGGGCGACAGATATTGATGCTGCTGCAGGAAGCGGTGTGTGTGATGGTAGATGCAGGACCCCGGCGCGGTCTTCACC
>JBAQHK010000004.1:0-1551 GCA_049288275.1 bacterium
GCGCAGACCGAGACCATGAACTTCATCGATCCAGCCCTATCTTCCCGCCACCAGCGTACCCCACTTGGTTCTGCCCGCAGAACCAAGCAAGGCCCTGCCCAACGGTGTGGCTGAGCGGCGAGCCAAAGTGGCGCGACGCCTGCGCTTCTCGCCTTGCAGGCGGCGTGACACGAAGGCGATGTCCGCTCGAGCCACTTGTTAGGTGCGTCCTTCACAAGATCTCCTCAGGGTAACCCAACCCGAACGAACGCCGCCAGCTGCGGCCAGAACAGATAATCTGACCACGGCAGGTCCGGCGACAGCCATAACTCCCCGACCACCCCGACTCCAACCAAGGAGGAACAGGGGATCGTCAACGCGGTGCCGATGCCAACCAATGGCCTCACCGCGATCTTGTCGGTATCGCGCGCCGACTCGGTGTAGACGTGCTCAGGATGATTCATGTCCCACGTGGCGCGAGTCAATCGAGCAAGGCCTGCTACCAGTACACCCCCCGAGATGCTCTGACTTAGAACCACCGATTCACCGCGCTCGACCCGAGCCCCGACTGTCGCTTCTAGACCATCCAAAGAGCCGCCGTGGTAGGAACCATACATAGTCTCTGGGGTGTGCGGGTCAAAGCCGCCATCACCCCGGTACTCGGCGAACCTGCCGCGGCGAAACGATATGCGCGATGTGATGTCCAGACCTGGCCGGACCTCGCGGTGGAGCCCCACGAAGATCGCTGACTCGTTCTCCCAGCTGCTGACAACCCCCGTTGACCTGTCTGCCCGGAACGCCCACCCCGCATCGATATGAGTGGAGCCCACGCCTGCCAGGCCAAGCCGTGGCAGCGCCACTAGGACAGCCAACATCATGCACCGCACTAGGCGCTTGCTCACTCGTCGACTCCCCAATCCCATATCGCACCTAACGGTGTGGCTGAGCGGCGAGCGGAGGCGGCGGGGCGCTTGCCCCCACCCCTCGCACGCGCCATGCCGCCGACAGCACGTCCGCTCGAGCCACTTGTTGGCTGGCCCATTGCTTGCCTCCACTCTCACCTGAACCCAGCCTTGATTGCACCCCACGTACTGGGCTCTGTAGCCCCCGGACAATCATCCTCGTTGAGTATCTCCGTGTGCGTCGAGTCCATCCAAGGGGAGAACCGGATCGGCCCGCGGAACAGAATGGTGGAATCCGGACACCTTGAGCCCCAGTAGTTGAATACCGCCAGAAGGCTACCACCTTCAGTCGTGCACTCGAAGTTGATAGCGTAGCGGCCATTACCATAGAAATCGTTCGCATAGGGGAGTTCGAACCCAGCATTGAAGTCAGGGACGGCGAGGGCGGCACTTGCACATATCCTGACTCCGTCTTGGCCATTGTAGGCTATCGTGTTTGCCCGGCAGCCACCGCCGCACAGCCCCTCGTATTGCATCCCGTAGTCCCTGCAGTGCGTGATCCCATTGCCGTCGAACACGGGCGAGGAATTGTACACCTCAGCCCCGGTGACGCACTCGGTGATCGTATTCCCTGTGAAATATGGTCTGCCGGGCTCGCCCGGTTCAGATG
>JBAQHK010000005.1:0-3678 GCA_049288275.1 bacterium
GCCATCAGTATGCCACAACGGGCTACAAGACGGTTCGGCTCGAGGTGAGAGACACCGGGGGGCTGACGGACGACGCAAACAGAGGATTCACGGTTCGCGCTAATACGGCGCCGATCGCCTCCTTCACCGTCAGCCCGGACCGCGGTTCCACGGACACCGTCGTCAGCTTCACCTCCACCTGCACGGACGCCGAAGAGGGCTCAACCACGCTCCAGATCCGTTGGGACTGGGAGAGCGACGGCTGGGACACCGAATGGTCCACGAACACATTCATAAGCCATCAGTTTGCCACCTCGGGGTCGAAGGGGGTAAGGCTAGAGGTGAGGGACACGGACGGCCTAACAGATGATACCACCAAGGTGGTTAACGTGTCCTACGCCAATGTGGCCCCGACCGCGTTCTTCACAGTGACCCCGGACACAGGAACAGTGCAGACGCTGTTTGAGTTTGACGCCTCGGGATGCTCTGATGTCGAGGACCCCATTTCAGTGCTTCAGGTGCAGTGGAACTGGGACGGTGGCAGTTGGGACACGGACTGGTCTACGACCAAGACAGCCGTCCACCAATACAGCAGTGTCGGCCACAAGAGCGTTGGGCTCCAGGTGAGAGACACCGGCGGGCTCACAACGAGCGCTTATCGCACCGTGGAGGTTGTGAAGGCTGCTCCCGTGGCCTCCTTCACCGTGACGCCGGAATCGGGTACCACGCTGACGGTGTTCGAATTCGACGCTTCGGGCTCCTCCGATGCCGATGAATCTTCATCAGCGCTTCAGGTGCGTTGGGACTGGGAGAGCGACGGCTGGGACACAGGCTGGTCCACAACCAAAACAGCCACGCACCAGTTCGCAAGTTGGGGCACCAAGACGGTGAAACTGGAGGTGCGCGACACCGACCTTATGGTGGATGACACCACGAAGGTAATTGACGTGAGCTCGCAGGGGCCGGAGCCCGGCGCCATGGTGCTGGTCCCGGCCGGCACGTTCATTATGGGAGACGGGGTCTCGAACTGCGCGGTCGTCGAGCACGAAGTGACCCTGACTCACCCGTTCTACCTGGGTCAGTACGAGGTGACCAACGGAGAGTATCGGGATGCGGTGCAGTGGGCATATGACCAGGGGCACGTAGTCGCCACGTCGGCAGTGGTGAACGATAACATGGACGGGAGCAGCGCCGTCCTGATTGATTTCGCCGACGGCTGCGAGATCTACTTCAGCGGAGGCACATTCGGAGTTGATTCAGGCAAGGACGACTATCCCGTCACGGGTGTGACCTGGTACGGAGCGGCGGCGTACTGCGACTGGTTGAGCATGCAGGAACAGCCGCCCCTAGCCAGAGCCTACAGCCATTCCGACCCGTGCTGGCAGTGGAGCGCAGGCGGCCTCTACAATGCTGCGGGTTACAGGCTGCCGACCGAGGCTGAGTGGGAGTACGCGGCTCAGTATGATGACGAACGGCTCTGGCCTTGGGGTAACGAGGATTTCGATTGCAGCCGAGCCAACGCCGGTATATGCCTTGAGGCCTCAACCGCAGTCGGTAGCTATCCGGGGTGCCCGGCTATTGGGGATGCCTATCTGTACGATATGCTCGGGAACGCCATAGAGCTCTGTGGCGATCAGGGACACTGTGACCTTGGAGCATCTCCCGTCACTGACCCCGCGATATACGACTGCTCCAGCGGATTGCATGCAATCCGGGGCTCGAATTACTCCTCGGGCATCCCGGTCCGCCCCACGGCCGAGCGGATGTGGTGCAACGACCAGGACGGTAACTCCCGCCGGGGATTCCGTTGCGCCCGCACCGAGCCCTCCAGTGTCGTGAACACGCCGCCTATGGCAATCTTCAGCGTGACCCAGGACAGCGGGGAAGCCGGTGAGACGGTCTTCGGTGTTGACGCGTCGGACTGCTGCGACGGTCAGGATGTAAGTTCGGCCCTCGAGGTTCGCTGGGATTGGGAGGACGACGGAAGCTGGGACACCGGCTGGTCAACGACGAAGACGTCCGCCCACATGTACCCCGGTTCAGGCGCGAAGACGGTCAGATTGGCCGTCAGGGACACTGGCGGCGCGGAGGGTGACACTACCGCGACCATTACAATCCGTAATCCCGAAGGCATGATACTGATCCCCAGTGGCTCTTACCGAATGGGGGACGGCGTTGCCTCTTGCGGAACTCAGCAGCGAGACGTAACGCTCACCCACGGGTTCTACCTTGGCAAATGTGAGGTTACGAACCAGCAGTACCGCGACGCGCTTCAGTGGGCATACGAACACGGGTACGTCACGGCGACGTCTGCTTCGGTAAACGATAACATCGACGGCAGTGCCGCAAGCCTGGTCGATCTCAGTCAGCCCTATTGCCGGATATCGTTTGACGCAGGGACATTCGCCGTTGACACGGGTATGGAGAACCATCCCATGGTCAGCATCTCCTGGTATGGCGCTGTGGCATATTGCGATTGGCTGAGCATGCAGGCAGGCCTTACAAGAGCCTACAGCCACTCCACCTGGAGCTGCAACAGCGGCGACCCTTACAACGCAGTGGGCTATCGGCTGCCGACCGACGCCGAGTGGGAGTTCGCAGCCCAGTATGACGATGAGAGAATCTATCCCTGGGGAGACCAGCCATTCGACGCGAGCAAGGCAAACTATGATTGCGGCGGCGGCTGCCCCGGTGAGGCGGTCGCGGTCGGTAGTTACCCAGGATGTCCGGCCGTAGGGGCTGATTCCCTCTACGACATCGACGGAAACGTGTGGGAGCTCTGTAACGATTGGCTGCTATGTAATCTGGGGACCGATCCCCTGACGGATCCTCCGGGTCCCTCAAGCGGAGCCCTGCGCATAGCCCGCGGCTGCTCGTTCAGGACCAGTATGACAGGCTTCCTGCGGTGCGCCTACCGCTGGGCTGCCAACCCAGCCGCCTTCGCAGACGACTATGGATTCAGGTGCGCACGCTCTCAGTAAGCCGGGGGCTTCTCATGCTCATGGAATGGATTTGGTCTGAGCGATAGGACGCGCCGATGCCCGTGCCGCTGGACTCATTCACCATCACCTTCCTGGCGAAAGAACTCGACCGGTTGCTCGCGGGCCGGGAGATCGCCGGGGTGGCGATCGGGCCCGACCGCACCCTCGCTGTCGCCTTCGAGGGCAAGCCCGGCGGCGAGCTTCGCCTGCTCTATGACCCGGGCTTCCCGCTGGTCTTCTGGGACAGCGCCCCCAGGCCGGAGCGCTCACGGGAGCCGGCGCCGCGCTTCGAGGAGACCTTGCGCGGGGCCGTGGTCGAGCGCGTGGACCAGGTGGGCCTCGAGCGGGTTATATGGCTTGCTGCGAGGCGTGAGGGCGGAGGCCACGCCAGGCTCTACTTCGAGCTCACCCCGCCCCTGCCCAATCTCTTCCTCACCGACGGCCGGGACACGGTCGAGGCAATCCTCTTGCGGGCGGGGACGCAGACCCGCAAGCGGAGCGTGCGCCAGGGCGAGAGGTACCTTGCGCCGGTGGCTCAGGACAGGGCCGATCCCATGAGGATCGCCGCCGATCAGGTTGAGGCGCTTGCGTGGCGGAGCGATCCTGAAGCCCTCAGCCGAGCCCTTGCCGGAGTGAGCCCCTTCTTTTCAAGGGAGCTGACCTGGCGAGCTGCGAAGCGAGGCTCCCTGGCTGAGGCCTTTCGAGAGGCCATGCGGCT
>JBAQHK010000006.1:0-5520 GCA_049288275.1 bacterium
GTCTACGACGCTGCGGAGGACCGGATGGTAGTGGTGAGCGGGGCCAGCGGAGCTTCCTGCCGGGTGCGGGCCTTCGATTTGGCCGACATGGCCTGGAAGGCTGTGAGCGACGCGGCCATATCGGCCCCATCGTGGCGCGACCGGCCGGTCCTCGCCTATGACCCCGATCGCCGGAGGCTCATGCTCTACGGCGGCGATGCGGCTGCCTGGCAGACGGAACAGGTCGAGCGTTCCCGCGCGGCAGGTCCCGACACAGTGTGGCTCTACTCGCTGAACGGCCGCGCCTGGAGCCCCGTCGCGGCCACCGGAGGCGACGCCCGAACCGGCGCGGTTGGGGTATTCGATGCCGCAGCCAACCGGCTGGTCGTCTTCGGAGGCTCGACCGGAGACAGCGCGCGTAACGATGTGCGTGCGCTCGAGCTGCCTGACGACTTGGGGCTGGCATGTGACGGTCAAGAGAAGGACATAGCAGAGCGGCGAAGCCAGGGCCTCACCGTTTCACCTGAGCACCGGTGGCAGACCCTGCACGACGGGCAGGGCACAGCGCCTGCCCCACGCGTCGGCGCCGTGGGTGTGTACGATGCCGCCTCCGGGCGCCTGCTTGTTCACGGGGGCCGGAGGGGTGAAATCACCCAGCCCGGACGGGTAGGCGAATTGCTTCCGCCCCGAGAAGTTGCACTGGCTGACCTCTGGGCTTTCGACCTCGCATCCGGTGAATGGACGGTCTTGAGCGACGGCACCGATGGCGGCCCCGGGACCCGCCCCGGCGCCCGCTGGCATCATGCCGGCCTGATCGACGCGGATAGATCGCAGGTGGTGATCTGTGGCGGCCGGGATGTGACCCAGGCACTTGCGGATACCTGGGCCTACGATCTGGAAACCTCAATCGGCAACGTCGAAGGTGGCTCCGGGTGGAGCCTCTTGAATGACGGCCTGGATCCAGACTCGCCGGGTTCGAGAAGTCAGGCCGTCGCGGCCCTTCGCGAACCAGGAGGGCAACTGGTCTTATGCGGCGGCGAGTCGGCGCCGACCCTGGCCGACGGAGGTGGCGATGTCTGGTCGATGGCGCTCGGACCCGCCGGGCAAGGCCCGGAGAGTGGCGAGGGGGTCGCCCGGGACAGCCTGCCTGTCCTGGGACCCAGCCTGTCGCCCAATCCGGCCAGGTCGGAGATCAACGTGTCCTTTTCGCTCGCCAGGCCCGCGAGGGTCAGAGTGGCCTTCTACGATGCCGCCGGCCGCCTGGTCCGCGTGCTCAGGGACGCCGACACCCAGGCAGGGCTTCACTCTCTGTGGTGGACCGGCCTGGACGGAAACGACAGAAGGATATCGGAGGGCGTCTACTTCTGCAGGATAGTCGCGGAGGGCTTCACCTGGACCAGGCCCGCCGTTATCTTGTGGTAAACCGCTCAATCGCTGCCGAGTGCTGTGCGCCGCTACTGCAGTCTGTGCCCGTACTAGAAGTGAAAGCTCAGAGCCACTCCCGTGTATGTGGTCTTGAGGCCAGCCTTGACCTCGCTATCGGCCATCTCTTCGATCTCGCCACCCAGATCGATCGTATCCTTCAGGTAATGCAAGCCGTACTCGCCAGCGACGCTGAAACGGTCGGAGAAGAAGTACTCCGCCCCAAAGAGCACGCCGATCCCCCAGAAGCCGAGGGCGTCCTCGACGATGTCTTCGAGCTCAGATGCCCCCTCGCCTAGATTGACCATGGCGAAGGAGTACATCAGCGAGCCTTCAATGTAGGGAACCACGTTGCCGGCGGCTCTGGCGCCGCCGAAGTACATCCTGGCGCCCACGTGGGGAACGAAGAGCGAGGCCGAAATGTCCAAATCGTCAGCCTCAAGTGAAACGCCAAGGTAGTCAAGTCCGACCATGGGCACGAACTTGCCCATGTCGGCGCCGAAATAGGCCCTCTGCAAGAGCTGGCCGGGCCTGACGCCGAATATGTAACCCGCCGACTGCGCCGGCATGGCGGCCACGAGGCCCGCCAGAACCGCTACTGCCGCTACTGTGACCAGGGGTTTACTCATAGACATCTTCACACACGACCTCCTTACCTGTTGTTCCTCCTGGCGGCGCACAGCACTCGGCAGGCTGAGCTTGCCGCTGGTGTCACCCCGCGGGCACAGCGCCCGCGGAGGTTGCATATTGTTGCACACCTCCCCCCGAAGGCGCAAGCAGGATTTTGGGAGGCGTAGGGCTCGCCGGCGCGTCGCCACCCGGGAGCGAGTCTACATCTCACCGAGCACGGTCCCAAGAAAAGAGCTTGACAGATGCGACAACTAATACTAATATAGTCTCAGTTATGACTTCAACAGAGTGATTCGAATCCCGAGCCTTGTGAGGCCACGATGAGACTGATAACCAAAGAGACCGACTACGCGATAAGGGCAGTGGCAAGCCTGGCCGCAAGGCCGGGCGTCTATGTCTCCTCGGCTGAAATATCCGAGAAGGAGAGGATCCCGCTCCCCTTCTTGAGGCGGATCTTGGGGCGCCTGCTCGCGGCCGGTCTGGTGGTCTCCCGCGAGGGAGCGGCCGGCGGCGTCATGCTCAAGGGAAGCCCCGAGCGCATAATGGTGCTGGACGTAATGAGGACCTTCCAGGGCCCGGTGGAGCTCTCGGCCTGCATGTTTCGCAAACGGTTGTGTGCCAACCGCGGCACCTGTGTCCTGAGGAAGCGGATTCAGGAGATCGAGCGCAGCGTCGCCGCGCAGTTCGGCGACATCTCGATAGCCGACCTCCTGGGCGGCGCCCCGAGCAGCAGCCGTGAGAGCCTGAAGGGCGGGAAGTGCAAGACCAACAAGCGAGGCACGAAATGAAACGCGACATCATCAAGATCGACGAGACGCGGTGCACAGGTTGCGGCCAGTGCATCCCCAATTGCCCAGAGGGGGCGCTCCAGATCATAGACGGCAAGGCCCGGCTGGTGAGCGACCTCTCGTGCGACGGCCTGGGCGCGTGCGTCGGGCACTGCCCGGAGGACGCGATCTCGATCGAGAGCCGTGAGGCCGAGCCCTACGACGAACGCAAGGTGATGGAGAGCGTTGTCGAGGCCGGCCCCAATGTGATCAGTGCCCACTTGGATCATCTCGCGAGCCACGGCCAGGACGCCTACCGCGCCCAGGCCGTAGCCTACCTCAGGGAGAAGGGAATCCCTGAGCCCGCGCCCGCCCCCCAAGCGCCGGCCGCCTCCGAGCTTTGGCAGTGGCCGGTGCAGCTGCACCTCCTCAATCCCCACGCTCCCTACTTCCGCGGCGCCGATCTCCTGGTCGTAGCCGACTGCGTGCCCTTCGCCTACCCGGGGCTCCATGACCGTTTCCTCAAGGGCAAGGTCCTGGTGGTCTTCTGCCCCAAACTGGATCACTCCGACGAGATCTACGTTGAAAAACTCGCCGAGATAATCAAGCATAACGACGTCAAATCAATCACAGCGCTGCATATGGAAGTCCCGTGCTGCTTCGGAACCACGCGCCTCGTCGGGGAGGCGCTCAAGCGCTCAGGCAAGAACATAGCTCTCGAGGATCACACGGTATCAATAAGAGGCGAACTGGTCTGAAAGGAGACCCGCAATGGATAAGTCGAGGATTTCGCATCACCCGTCGGTCCTGAAGGCCTACGACAGGATAAGACGGGACGGCATCACCAACGTGTGGGACCGCTACGAGGCCCAGGGCATGGGCGGAAACCCCGACCAGAGATGCGCCTTCTGCATGGGCGGCACCCGCTGCGACCTCTGCTCCAACGGCCCCTGCCGGGCCGACGCCGCCAAGGACAAGCGGGGTGTGTGCGGCATCAAGGCCGACGGCATGGCGATGAGGATGATGCTCTTGAGGAACGTGATGGGAGCTTCAACTTACCATTACCACACCGATCAAACCGTGAAGACCTTGCGCGCCACTGCCCAGGGCAAGACCATGTACAAGATCACGGAGCCCGGCAAGCTCAAGACCTTCGCCAAGAGGCTGGGCCTCGCCGACACCGGCACCCCCCAGGAGGTAGCGCTGCGCCTCTGCGACTACGTCGAGCGTGAGTTTGCGAGGAAGTACGACGAGCCCAGCGAGATCGTGGAGAAGCTTGCTCCCGCCGAGCGCAAAGACCTCTGGCGCAAACTCGGCATCTTCCCGGGCGGCATTCACGGAGAGATGATGTTTGCCACCAGCTCCTGCCTCACCAACGTTGACGGCTACTACGTGAGCCTGGCCCTGAAGGCCATGAGGCTCGGCGTCGCGGTGGCCTACCAGAGCCAGATCGTCAACGAGTACCTTCAGGACGTGCTCTACGGGATTCCCCGGCCTCACAAGATGCGCGTGGATCTGGGCGTCCTGGACCCGGACTACGTCAACGTCCTGCCCAACGGCCACGAGCCCTTCCTGGGCTTCGCCCTGGTGGAGGTGGCCCGCAAGCCCGAGTGGCAGGCCAAGGCCAAGACGGTCGGGGCCAAGGGCATCCGCATCATTGCCAACATCGAGACCGGCCAGGAGATGATCCAGCGCTGGCAGATGGACGACGTCTTCTACGGCTTCACCGGGAACTGGCTCATGCAGGAGGCAGTCTTGGCGAGCGGCTGCGTTGACCTTTTCGCCGCAGACATGAACTGCTCCATGCCGGTCGATCCCATCTACGCCGAGAAGTACCACTTCAAGCTGGTGCCGGTAAGCCAGCTGGTGGTCTTCGAGGGCGTGACCGATCGCATAGACTATGTCCCCGAGCAGGCCGAGCAGCAGGCCGCCAAACTGCTCGATATGGCGATCGCCAACTTCAAGGAGCGCAGGAAGGCGGTGGAGCCCATCACCGGCCAGCCGATGAAAGAGGCCATGGTCGGCTTCTCCACCGAGAGCATCGTCGAGGCCCTCGGGGGCTCAGTGGAACCTCTCCTGGGCGCCATAAAGGACGGCACGATCCGGGGCGTGGTGGGGCTTGTCTCCTGCACCTCCCTGAGGGACTCGGGGCAGGACGTCCACAGTGTGGCGGTGGCCAAGGAACTCATCAAGCGCGACATCCTGGTGCTCTCGATGGGCTGCGGCAACGCCGCCATGCAGGTGGCCGGTCTGTGCAGCCCCGAGGCCAAGGACCTCGCCGGGCCGGGCTTGAAGAAGCTCTGCGGCGCCCTGGGTGTTCCGCCGGTCCTGAGTTACGGCACCTGCACCGACACCGGCCGCATCGCCGACTTGATAGCGGCGGTCTCCGAGGCCCTGGGCGGCGTACCGGTACCCGACCTGCCGCTCGCGGCTGCGGCGCCTGAGTACATGGAGCAGAAGGCCACCATCGACGCCATCTTCGCCCTGGCATTCGGCCTTTACACCTACGTCAATCCCGTGCCCTTCGTCACCGGCGCGCCCGACCTGGTGAAGCTCCTGACCCAGGACATCAAGGGAGTGACCGGCGCGCTCATGAGTGTGGAGAAGGACGCGGTGAAGGCCGTGGAAGGAATCGCGAACCACATCGAGGCCAACAGGAAGAAGCTCGGCATATAGGATAGGGGAACACATTACCGATTTCCCGAGCACGGCCCGCGCCGTG
>JBAQHK010000007.1:0-10887 GCA_049288275.1 bacterium
GCCCTGGACCTGGATGATGCGGCTGCCGATGTCGTTGATCCAGATGCCGTCAAGGGGAAGCAGGGCGAGCGTCGCGAGGTAGACCACCGCCACCAGCGCGATCGCCGCGAGGAGCCAGTGCCGGCGAAGCAGTCCCGGGCCACCGGAGGCAGCTCCAGGTGACGCGGGAGAAGCGGGAGAAGCAGGCGACCCGGGAGAAGCGGGCGATGTGGGCAGCGCGGGAGGAGCGAGCATCTTCGGCCGCCCGGCTACTTGGCCTTCGGAGGCTTGAAGCACTTCCGGCATCTGGGCTCGTAGGCCTCGCCCGAGCCCACCACGATACGCTCGTCGCTGTCTATCAGCCGTTGGGTCCGGTTGGCGGGCGCCCCGCACACCATGCACACAGCCATGGTCTTGGTGATGCTCTCGGCGAGCGCCAGGAGCTGCGGAATCGGCTCGAAGGGGTTGCCGCGGTAGTCCTGGTCGAGCCCCGCCACCACCACGCGCTTACCCTCGCCGGCGAGCCGCTCGCAGACCTCGATCAGGCCGTCGCCCAGGAATTGGGCTTCGTCTATGCCCACCACCCTGGTATCGGGCCGCACCTGCTCGAGGATCTCGCGCGCAGACCTCACCTTGGTGCACTCGATCTTGCGCGCGTCGTGGGAGACGATGTCATCGGGGCTGTAGCGGTCGTCGATCTCCGGCTTGAAGGCCTGGACCTTCTGCCGCGCGATCGACGCCCGGCGCAGGCGCCTTATCAGTTCCTCGCTCTTGCCGCTGAACATGCTGCCGCAGATCACCTCAATCGAACCCGGCTCGTGGTCCATAGCGCGCGTCCTTTCCTTCAATCAGCACATCTCATCGTCCGGCTACCGGGAGGCCACGTAGGCCAGAGCGGATATCGCCGCCGAACACGGAATGGTGAGGACCCAGGCCCAGACGATGCGCCCCGCGACACCCCAGCGCACCGCGCTCAGCCGCTTCAAGGAGCCCACGCCGACGATCGCTCCGGTTATGGTGTGGGTGGTGCTCACCGGGACGCCCAGCCGGGACGCGAAGAAGATGGTTATCGCGGCCCCGCTCTCCGCGGAGAAGCCGTCAACCGGCCGGAGCTTGGCCACCTTCTGCCCCATGGTCTTGACGATCCGCCAGCCTCCGAGCATGGTGCCCAGGGCGATCGCCGAGTGGCAGCTCAACACGATCCACAGGGGTATGTGGAACGTCTTACCCAGCAGGCCCGCGCTGAAGAGGAGCCCGGCTATGATCCCCATGGTCTTCTGGGCGTCGTTGGTCCCATGGCCCAGGCTGTAGAGCGCCGCCGACACCAACTGGCCCTTCCTGAAGATCTGATCCACCTTGCCGGGCGTGCACTTGTGGAAGATCCAGTTGACCGCGATGCCGAAGGTCAGGCCGAGCGCCATGCCCACCGCCGGCGAGATCAGGATGAAACTGACGGTCTTCACGATCCCGCTCATCACCAGCGAGTCCGAGCCCGCCTTGACCAGGGCGGAGCCTATGAGCCCTCCTATCAGGGCGTGGCTCGAGCTTGTGGGAAGCCCGAGATACCATGTGATTAGATTCCACGAGCACGCGCCCACCAGGGTCCCGAAGATCACGCCCCGATCCACCACGGTGATGTCCACGATGCCCTTGCCGATGGTGTTGGCCACGTGCAACCCGAAGAAGAGGAACGCTATGAAGTTGAAGAAGGCCGCCCAGGCGACGGCGTAGCGCGGCGAGAGCACGCGGGTGGAAACCACGGTCGCGATGGAGTTGGCCGCGTCGTGGAAGCCGTTCAATAAATCAAACACAAGCGCGAGCGCTATCAGCAGCAGCAGGCCTACGGTCATGGGCTAGGCCTGCTTGACGATTATGGCTTCGACCACGTTGGCCACGTCTTCGCAGATGTCCAGTACGGTCTCGGCGTCCTCGTAGACCTCTTTCCACTTGATCACCGCGACCGGGTCCCTCTCGGTGTCGAAGAGCTCCGCGATCGCCTTGTCCCTCATCGTGTCGCCCTTGTCCTCCATGAGGTTGATGTCCACGCAGACAGCCAGGAGCGCCTTGGAGTTCTTCATGTTGCCGAGCCCCTTGACCGCGCCCGCCAGGCACCGCACCGAGTCGTCTATCAGGTTGGAGAACTCCACCAGGTTCGGGTTGACGCCACTGAGCTTATAGAGCCGGAGCTTCCCCACCATGGTGTTTATGACGTCGATGACGTCGTCGGTTTCCTTGGTGAGAGAGTGGATGTCCTCGCGGTCGAAGGGCGTGATGAAGGTCTTGTTGAGCTTGTCTATCAGAGTGTAGGTGATCTCGTCGCCGCGGTGCTCGATGGCGCGCATCTTGGCGAGCGATTCGTCATCCACTGTGCCGGCTGCGGCGATTTGCTTAAAGAGCGCCGCCGCCTCGACCGCGTTGTCGGCCAGCTTCTCGAACAGACCGAAGAAGTCTGAGTTCCTGGGCAGGAACTTGCGAAACATGGGCAGTCTCTCCTCTGGGCTCTCAGAGGCCCGGAGGATTGTCGCCCAGGCCGACCGCTAAATCAAGCCAAACTTGCGAGGGCCTCTGGCACGCGCCCGGGTGGTTCGTCGGGACTGCTCGCCCCCGTCACTCCGCACCTTGACGAAAGCCAGCCGCATAGGGATAGTGCCAATATCTAATGTATAGACTCGCCTTGAGTAAGAGGAGGACCACACGATGAGGCACAGATTGAACCGCGCACTTGGCTTGGCGGCGCTGGCAGTCGCCGCATCCCTGGCGGCCGTTATCTCGGTTTCGGCCGACGTCACCTTCACGCCCTACACCGTTGACGCCGCTTTCGACGGCCCGGGCGGTGTTTACGCCAAGGACATAGACGGCGACGGCGATTGCGACCTCGTTGCGGGCGCCGGCGAGGGCGACCAGATCGCCTGGTGGCGTAACGACGGCGGAAGTCCCGTCACCTGGACCAAGCAGATCATAGCCGATGCCTTCGGCGGGGCGGTCTCCGTCGATGCCGCCGACGTGGACGGCGACTTGAAAACGGACGTGCTGGGCGCGGGCTGGTATCGGAACCAGATCGCCTGGTGGAAGAACGGCGGCGGGGACCCCATTGTCTGGACCAAGCAGGCAATTGCCTCGGGCTTCACACAGGCCCACGAGGTCTACGCCTGCGATCTTGACCGGGACGGCGACATGGACGCGGTGGGCGCAGGGGCCGGCAACAACACCATCGCCTGGTGGAGGAACGACGGCGGCAACCCCATCGTGTGGACCGCCCAGGTCTTAAGCTCGAGCGCCGGAGGCGCAAGGTCGGCCCGAGCGGCTGACCTCGACGGCGACCTTGATATCGACGTGGTGGGCGCGGCCTTGACCGACAACGAGATCACCTGGTGGAGGAATGACGGCGGCAGCCCCATCGTGTGGACCGAGATCACCATCACAGCCGCCTTTGGCGGCGCTCACATGGTGAGGACCTGCGACATGGACCTGGACGGCGACCTTGATCTTGTGGCCGCGGCCTACACCGCCGACAAGATCTCCTGGTGGAGAAACGACGGCGGCAGCCCCGTAGTATGGACCGAGCTCGCGGTGGCCACCGGCCAGAACGGCGCCGTCGTGGTTTGCCCCGCCGACATCGACGGTGACGGGGACCCCGACATCCTCGGCACGGCCCAGGACGCAAGCGACATCGGCTGGTGGGAGAACGGCGGTGGCAGCCCCATCGTGTGGACATCGCACCCGATAGACGACAACTTCGCCGGGGTCTGGCCCGGCTACGCCACCGACATCGACGGGGACCTGAACACCGACGTCGTGGCGGGAGCCTACACCGGGGACGAGATACGATGGTGGCGCAACGACGCCTTGGCGGGCGTGAACCCGACCGACCGCGACGACGCAGAAGAGGGCAGGGTGCCCAGGGGCGAGCCTGTCCGAATCAACAGCAACAGCCCGAATCCGTTCTCCCCGGCGACCACCATAAGCTTCGACGTCGCTTCGCCACAGCGAGTGGAGCTTGCGGTGTACAGCGTGGAAGGACGCCTGGTGCGAGTGCTGGTCGAGGGCCCGGTCGCGAGCGGCACTCACAGTATCGCGTGGGACGGACTTGACAGCCGGGGCACCGCGGTAGCCTCAGGTCTTTACTTCTACAGGATCACCGCCGCCGGCTTCCATGCCACCCACCCCATGGTCTTGGTGAGGTAACCTGATCCGGGACTACCAGGCGGTCGTGGTGATACTGGAGCGGGTGAGCCCGGCACACAGGTCCGCAGGGCAGGGTGCTCCCTGCCGCTAGCCCGTCCGTGCCATTGACGCCTACTTGACCATGACGATCTTCGCGCCCGCCCGGGTGTGATTACACTCGAGTCGCACAAAGTATATGCCGGAGCCGTGATCCGCTCCGGACTGCCGCGAACCATCCCATTCAGACGAGTAGTAACCGGCTCGCCTGTAACCATTGACCAAGCTTGCGACCAGCCGGCCCCGCACGTCATAGACGGCGAGCTTGACCCAGGAATCTCGAGGGGTGCCATACAGGATGCGCGCCGCCGCACCCACCGGATTGCTGCCGAGGACGGCGAGTTCTTGAGCCTCCGGCACGCCTTGGCGCGCGGGCACCGGAATCCCAGCGGCCGTCCCCCACAGGGTGAAATCCGCATCACTCAAGTCGGAGCCCTGGTTCCGAGCACCATCTACTGCCACTACCTTGATTCTCGCCCTGTCAGAACTGATGTCAGGGACCTCCCAGACGTAGCATCCGTCGTTTGCCTCATCAGCCCAAATCGTATCCGGCCAGCTTGTGCCTCCGTCGCTTGACAGCAGAATCGCAATCGACGTCACCCGTGCATTGTCTGCGGCGGCCCACCGGATATCATATTGGCTTCCATACAGGAGGACCTCGCCGCCATTCGGCGACGTGACCGTCACCTCCGGCGCCTCGGGATCCCTTCTGACCCGAGGAACAACCTTGAAGGTCTCATCGCCAAAGAATCTTACGCAGCTGTCGGCTCCACACACTGGATAGTCCGCCATTGCCTGGTCGAAGGCGGCCTTCACAGTCCAGCCTTGACTCATGTAGTCAAAGAGGGCCGTCTGCCATTCGATCGACCACTGCCAGCAGGTCTCGCACCCTCCGCCAAAGCAGTAGCCGACAGTCACGGTGTTCTCGACCGAACCCTTTCTGAACTCATCCGAGAATGTACCCTCCCCCGTTTCGCACAGCCCGCTGCAGCTGCCAATGAAGGCGAACGGCATCTTGGCACGGCCGCCCATCCACACCCCGACTTGGAACGCCCTCAACCAAGTACTGCCTTGATCGCAGCTGATGCAGAAGCTCTCGGAGCCACCGTGCGCCAGCTCGTAAAACATGGCGGTGGAATCCGATCTGACGTGGGCCTTGATCTGATCGTAGGTCGGCATGGTGTCGGCGTCGGCGTCGTACCCCATGGTGTTGAACCATGATGCGGCATGCTGCGCCCAGGCCCCATAATCCCAGCCCCCGACGCAGCTCGACGGACCGGCGAGGGAGTAGGCGTCATAGGGCGGAGGAACCCCATGGCCCAGCACCTTGCCCGTTACGGCATCGACGACGGTCAAGGTGACTCGGCCGCCGGCAGTGCTCCTCACGACCCAGCAAGGGCTCTCGGGTACCGGCCTTATGGGGAAGACCGCCGATTGAGGAGACAGGATGAAGAGCCGGGTAGTCTCGATCTCACCATCGATCTCATCACTTATGATGGCCTGCGCTCGTTCGGGCGTGACCTGTATCTGGGGTAGCCGCTCCGGCAGGTCCTTGCGCCAGTGCTGCTTCCTGGCGAGCAGAGTCCCAGTTTTGCTGTCGAACTGGTAGGAGATGAAGTCCTTCTCCACAATCGCGCCATCGAGCGTCCTCTGGTAGAAATAGACGACCTTGTCGCCGATCTCATACTCCTGGAATTGCCTCTCCGCCGGCTCCAGCCCGCTCAGGAGACCGCGGGCCGAAGTGCAAGCAGGGGCGGCAAGGACAACCCCAAAGCCTGTGGAGAGAAGGAGCGAGAAGATGCAGGACCATCGGATCTGCGATTCGCTGACCGAGGACAGCGAGGTCTTCGCGCGCGGCTTCTGCATGACTGCCTCCGTCGGCACTATACGCAGGAACCACGCAATCGCCAAGATGCCACGGTGTCGTGCTGGAGATACCTCCGTTGAAGCGACTCGCGCGAGAGACTTCCGTGCGTCGGTCAGATGAGGTATAATGGAAAGGCGGGCCTTGCCCAAGTCATGTGACCGCGTGGTCCGGGACGCTGGAGGTGCAGGCGTGAAGTCAGGCCGTGCGATGGCGTTGGCCATGCCGACCGCCGTGGCGATGCTGGCATGGCTGGGAATTCTGGTGGCCTTCGCCACCATCCTGCCAGGTGCCGCACCCGCCGACGCCGACGAGCTCGAGATCGACCCCTTTGACTATGCCAGCCCGGAGCAGGCGCAGGCAGCCTGGGTAGCGCAGGCCGGCTCGCCCCCGGTGCAAGTCGCGGAAGGCGGTCCGTGGGGCCAGGAGCGTCTTACGGTCTTTCCGTGTGACTTCAGCGTGCCCGGGCGGGTCCGTTGCTACTGGGACCGCACCATAGGTCTTGATCTCAGTCCGTTCTCCGTTATCGAACTGCGGTTGTACTGCCCGGATCCCGCACCGGTAGGTTTGTTCTCGCTCTATTTCCGGAGTGGCAACGGGTGGTACCGCGGTGGCGCACAACTGACGAACGCCGGATGGAATCTGCTCCGCCTCCAGCGCGGGGAATTCGCCATCGAAGGATCGCCCTCAGGCTGGGACTCCATCGACGGAATCAGAATCTCGCCATGGCGCGGCCAGAACACGGACGCGGTCCTGTACGCGGACCGTCTGCGGGCCTATGATCCGACCGTTTGGATCGTCGAGGGCACCCTGACCGAGCAGGCGTACGGCTGGTCTGTCGATTCCTATTGTGAGGTGTTCACGACCTGGCTGGATCAGTACGGTGTCGCTTACGCGATGACCACGGATGAAGGTGTCGAGAGCGGAGTACTCGATGGCAGTCGTCTGGCCATCTTCCCATACAACCCGTTGATCTCCGATCAGGAGTATTCGCAGATTGCCGCCTTCACGTCCGCGGGCGGCGTCATCATGACGTTCTACGACATGGACGAGCGGGTCACGGCGCTGCAGGGAATTGCGCGGCTTGGCTGGAACGGGGCGGATGTCTGCGCGATGGCCTTCGTGCCCGAGACCATCGAGGGCCTGCCGGACCGCGCGTTGCAGGCCTCGTGGAACTTCATGGAGGTCAGCCCGGCCGCGCCCGAGACCCAGGTGCTCGCATACTGGGAGGACTGCGACGGAACCGTGCTCGGCTTCCCGGCCTGGTTGGATGGGCCGAAGGGGGCCTACCTCTCCCACGTTCTTCTGCGGGACGACCCTGCTCCCAAGCAGCAAGCCCTGTTCGCCATCATACTCCACCATGTCCCGGAACTTGGACCTGCAATTGCGGCCGGGGCTTTGGCTTGGATGGGCCGCGTCGCGCTCTATCAGACGTTTGACGAGGCTTACGCCGCCATTGCCCTCATGGTTCCCCATAGCATGCACCGCGCCGAAGCGGAGGAGGCGCTGGCTGCTGCGGTGACCGCGAAGAACGCCGCAGAGCAGGCGTTCGCGCTGGGCGCCTACATCGACGTGCTACCCGCCGCGGCTCAGGCCCACGAATCGCTGGTGCAGGCCTTCGCCTTGTGCCAGCTCCCGCGGGCCGACGAAGTCCGCGCGATCTGGGACCACGACGGCACTGGACCCTGGCCCGGGGACTGGGACCGCAGCGCCGCACTCCTCGCCGATAATGGCTTCACTTCTGTCCTACCCAATATGCTCTGGGGCGGGCTGGCCCACTATCCGTCCAATCTGCTCCCGCGCTCCGAAACCTACTACACCTATGGAGACCAGATTGCTGCTTGCCTCGCGGCCTGCGCGCCATACGGCATCCAGGTTCATGTCTGGAAGGTCAACTGGAACCTCGCCCGCGCCCCGCTGAGTTTCATCAGTCAGATGCGATCCCAGCAGCGCACGCAGAAGGATGTCTGGGGCGGGGATGTGGATTGGCTCTGCCCGTCGAATCCACTGAATCTGGAGTTGGAGCGTGCCTCGATGTGCGAGGTCGCCCAGTGGTACAATGTGGCCGGTCTCCACTTCGATTACATCCGCTATCCGGATGAGACCTGTTGCTACTGCGACGGCTGTCGTCAGCGCTTCGAGGCCTACCGCGGAGCGCCAGTTGCGAATTGGCCCCTGGACTGTTATTCGGGTACCCTTCACGACCAGTACCGCGATTGGCGGGCTCTGCAGATTACTCAACTGGTGCAGGCGGTCCACGACGCGGCCAAGGCGATCAGGCCTGAGATCGAGCTGTCGGCAGCGGTCTTCTCCGCCTATCCGGATTGTCGCGAGTCAGTGGGTCAGGATTGGGTGTCTTGGGTTGAACAGGGGCTCCTGGACATGATCATGCCGATGGACTACACGGACTCGCCGGGGCAGTTCGCTGCAATGCTGGAAGAGCAGCTCGCGCTGGTGGAAGGCAGAGTTCCCGTTTACCCTGGGATCGGCGCCAGCAGCCCCGGCCTGCCTGTCGACCAGGTGATTGTGCAGGCGCTGGAAACCAGAAACCAGGCGACGGGCGGCTTCACCATGTTCGCTCTAGACATGAGCACGGCAACCGACATCCTCCCCTGGCTGGGCGTTGGCCTGACCTACCCTGCGGAAGCGTCAGTCACTTCACCCGGCCCCGTGTACGACCCGCCGGGCGGCGCCAGGTTGTTGCGTGCCCCCGAGCCCAACCCGGCGTGCGGCTGGACGCGTTTTCAGTTCGGACTGCCGTCCGATTCACATGTGCGGTTGCGCATCGTCGATGCCACCGGTCGGATTGTCGCCACGCTGATCGATAGGCCGCTGCTTGCAGGTCCTCACCAGCTGACCTGGAGCCCGCTTCAAGATGCGCTTCCCAGCGGGGTCTACTTCCTGCACCTGGAAGCAGGGAGTAGGTCGGAAGCACGGAAACTGGTGTGGATCAGATGACAAGCGGGCGGCCTCGCGAGTTGCATGCAAGGTCGCCCTTCTATGGTGGAGGCGGCGGGTATCGAACCCGCGTCCGAAGACAGTTCCTCAGGGACGCTTACGTGCGTATCTCACCGTTTAGTTCGTCGCATCTCCAGGCTCCGGTGAGCGGGATCCCTTTGACGCCAGCCCCATGTTTCTCACCCCGGACGCTGGGACGGACGCCCGAAGCCAGCCTGCTCTGGTGACGCTCTCTTCCCACCACGCAGGCGAGGCGAGAGAGAACGTGACTGCTTAAGCAGCCATTGCCAGCTGTTCGTTGGCAGTTGAAATTTCCCGTTTGTTTTACGAGCCAACGGGACCTCGGCACGCAGTCCCTGCCTCTTCCATCCCCGTCGAATCCAATTCGCCCCCATCCCACATGATGCTTCGGCAGGTCAGCTCTATGAGATGATTGTAAGGCACGGCGAGCGCCAAGTCAACCGCGGCCGTCGCACTCGCTGGCCGGCGGACCCACAGCCACCTAGCCGGGCGCGGCCTACTTGAACAAGCGGTCGATCTCGTCCATCGCGGTCCAATGGTAAGGAGGGCCTTCATAGGGATCGACGTTGACCCCTGCGTTGTAGATTACCACGGGAGTCTGCCTACTTCTATGCTCGATGGGGCGGCAGTCAGTTACTCCCAGGTAGTCCGACTGAGGACTTCTGATTATCCCGATCTCGCCGTTGCTCCGCGGCATGAGCCAAACCCAGCAAGTCGGCCAGAACCTAGGACGCGCTCCGCCGCGGGCGGCCGAAACCTGGCAGGGGGTGTACGCCAAGACGACTCCATCCCCAGGGCTAGCGATACTCCCCACCTGGATGGGGGAGGAACACGCATGAAAGCTCGCGGACCCCCAATCCGCGGGCCAGTCCAGACCGAACTCCAGCACCGACAGCGAATCGTAATCGAATACCACAAGAAAGACCTGTAGGAACGAACCGATAGGGCTCGCAGACCAGATCCTGTTGACGTCGTCGAGCTCGTCAAAGACCGGCGGCTGGCTGCATCCGAATATCCCACCTGGCACCAGGTGGAGCGCAATCTTGCACATCGGGTTTACGGGCGGAGGAACCGGTGGAAGTGCCGGGTCGTATGCAGCACAGGTGTAGGCATCGGCGGCCTCGGGATACTGCTCGGGGTTGCCCGCATTGTCATGCGCCCGGCACCTGAAGCAGTAGGTCTTCCCGACAACACCGGTGAACTTGAGCGAGTCAGCATCGCTCATGTATGGCAGCTCCAGGTCTCCCCATTCCCCGTCCTCGCCCTCCCGCCACTGCACCTCGGTGTAGTAGACCCCCGAGAGCGTGTCCTCGTCATGCCACGACACGCTGAAGGTCGCGTAGTAGTCGTCCGGTGAATAAGTAGTCTCGGGGAGAGCCTCGACATAGGAGACCGGCGGCGACATGTCCACTCTCACGCCGTCGGAGGACTTGGCCGGACCGCGGCAGATTCCCCGGCGAGCGCGCACCGAGAAGAAGTAGGTTTGGCCGTCCACGAGGGCCAGCCCGTCACGCGTCATGCTGGTCTGCCATCCGACGGCGGTCCAATCGACAAGGTCGTTGTCACCCGGTTGCGTGCCGATGGCGTAGTCGTATCCTTCCGCGCCTGTCGCCTTCGCCCAGTTGGCGGAGAGCCCCCCACCGGCGTTGGTCCACTGCACGTCCCAGTAGTTCAAGCCGTCCCGCACATACGCGACCGGACCGACCTCAGCGCCGATCTCGACCCAGGCATCGGGTCCGGGCGGATACCCTTCCACGTTGCCCGCCCGGTCTCGGGCGCGTGAGCGGAAGAAGTAGAAGCGTCCGCTCTGGCCGGTGAAGAAGCCCGCGGTGTCGGCCGTCCCA
>JBAQHK010000008.1:0-1715 GCA_049288275.1 bacterium
GCTCGAAGTGGTCGCCGCAATCCTGCGGGACTCGGCAACCCCCCCGATCATCATCCTCCAGGACGACCACGGTGGACCGGGCCTCTCGCCTGATGACCACATGAAGATCCTGAACGCCTACTACCTCCCGGGCCTGGGGCCGGAGGCGATCTACGAGTCCATCACACCCGTGAATTCGTTCCGGGTGGTATTCAACGCCTACTTCGGGGGAGAGCTGCCTCTGCTTGAGGATCGAAGCTACTTCTCGAAGGTAGCTGCTCCGTTCGTCCTGACCTTGCTGCACTGATGCGGGCGGAATCGCGCTGCGCGGCCGCGCTTGAAACGGCGACTGGCGCCGGGCGATCCCTCGCCACCGGAGCGGTACACTCCATGGCAGAATCCATCCCATGAAACGCGAGCGGATCGAGGCACTTCTCCCCTTCGCAGTCGTCGCGTGCTTCGCGGCGGTGATCCTGCTCTTCCTTCCCTTTCGCTTCAAGTTCGAGTTCGACCCCGACGAAGGCATCCAGCTGATCAAAGCCTTCCTGTACTCGAGAGGCTATGCTCTGCAGACCGAGATCTACAGTGACCAGCCGCCTCTCTTCACGGCCATCCTGGCGCTGCTGTTCAAGGTCGTCGGTCCGGAGGTCCTGCCTGCTCGGTTGACGGTCCTGGCGTTCTCGTGTCTCCTCCTGACATCCGGTGCGCTGTACCTCAAGATCTTTCACGGCCGGCTGCACTACCTGCTGGCGCTTCTCTTCCTGATCACGCTGCCGGGATACCCCGAGCTGAGCGTGTCGGCCATGATCGGCCTGCCGTCGATCTCGCTGGCGATGACCTCGCTGCTCGCGCTTGGCCGGTGGGAGCGCAACCGCAAGACGGGGTGGTTGTTGTTGTCGGGCGTCTTGCTGGCGCTCTCCACGCTGACCAAGGCGTTCTCGCTGATCCTGGCGCCCGTTCTCGGATTGGCGATCGTGATGGCTGTGGTCGGGCGGCGCCCCGGAGGTGGCTTCTCGGCCCGCAGCTTGTGGCCCGTGTTCGCGTGGGCTGGAGTGCTGATCGGGGTCGAGCTGATTCTGCTCCTGACCCTCATCGGGCCAACGGGCTGGGATCAGTTGATTGGCGTGCACCTCGCGGCGCGGGACGAGACGTTCGAGGCGAGGAAGGCCGAGGAAGCACTCAGGGTGACGTGGCCGATGTTGGCGCTGGCCTTCGTCGGGGCATGGCGCGCCGTGGTTCGCCGATCGTGGAGCGACCTGTGCCTGACGGGCTGGTTTGCGCTCGGCCTGGTCGCCCTGTTGGTAAACCAACCGGCATGGTGGCACCAGCACATCCTGGCGACCATCCCGGCCGCGATGCTGGCCGGCATCACGGCGGCGGAATGCTTCTCGCATCTGCGAGACCGGAGCAAATCGCTCTGGCCCCTGTCCCGCGAGGCTTTCGTCTGTGTGCTTGGGCTCCTGATCGCCGGCGGCTACCTTGCCTTCAGGATTCCCGGTCACCTCCACGCCTACAAGGCGAATCTACCCAACCTGGTAGACGACGGGGAGCTGCGCGTCGTGCAATACGAGGTGCTTGCGACCATGGCCAAGTCTGATCCGGAGGGTGGCCTGATGGTGACGGACAGGCCAATGTTCGCATTCAGGAGCAAGCGTGAGATCCCCCCCGAACTGGCCGTCTTCTCACGCAAGATGCTGACCACGGGCTGGCTCACCGAAGATCAGGTCATTGCATCC
>JBAQHK010000009.1:0-5910 GCA_049288275.1 bacterium
CTGGGTACCCATAGCTGCTTCCTCCTGAGGCCACAAACGCCTCCAAAGTGCAGCTTAGATTATACCCCTCTCGAGTCCACTTTCATCTGACGGCAAACAAAGAAGAGACGCGGGCGGTTGATTGCCTGGATATGCCGCCGGGGGTGTGAAGTTTCGTGGCCAC
The DNA here is from genome assembly GCA_049288275.1 of bacterium. Classification (GTDB taxonomy): domain Bacteria; phylum Arandabacterota; class Arandabacteria; order Arandabacterales; family Arandabacteraceae; genus JBAQHK01. Next base: position 164 of record JBAQHK010000009.1, read on the forward strand.
GCTACACTCCCCCGCTGCCACACGACAAACCAAACCCTGGCGAAACTAGCCTGGGTACTATCGTGGGCCTCTGTGGTCTACAGGCGCTCTGGGAAGCAGGAAAGATCGATTTCAGGGCTCTGCCAGGCCAGGAAGCAGAACGCGCGAGCCGCTATGCATTGTCCGAGTTGAACGGTTTTGCCGATTGGCTCCCGGATCTGGTCAATGCTCAACCGGAGAGCGTTCGGCGGGTTTTCGGGATCTGCATAAGAGGGGAATGGTGTGCTGCGCATGACCCCAACCGCCACCCTGAGGTGCTATCTGATCTCGCATGCTACGGGCAGCGATACTGGTCACTTGTAGATGAGGATCTGCTGGAACAGCTGCAGGCGAGTGACCCAGCAGACCCCGATGTCTTGGAGTATGCGTTTTCGATTCTGCTGCAATCACAGAGCCCTCCGTATGCTGAACTGTGCAGGCTCGCTCCAGATCGCGTCACAGGCCGATCTTCAAGTAGCGAATTCCTCATCACTTGGTTAGTAGTTTGGCTCCAGATTGACGCCGTTCCTGCGCTTAGTTTTCTTTCACGATACACAGGGGAGATAGATGCTTCTGACGCCGATGCGCTAATGGTCCGCGTCTGCCACGCACTGATGGAGGGCCGCCTGAGCAGAGTGCCTCATCTTGCCGCGCCCGCATATCTCGAGCCAAACGCAATGCGAGTCTGGCTGCCCCTCGTTTATAGGTATGTCCGCCCGAGCGAAGACATCGATCGTCCTGGAGGGGTGGCATTTAGCCCCACAATGCGTGACGAGGCGCAGCAGTTCCGTGACAGCTTACTGGGACGACTCGTTGAGATTGACGCGCCCAACGTCCGTCAGACCCTTGAAGACCTGGCCGAGGCACCTGAGATGGCCTCTAACCGCGAGTATATCTTGCACCTTGGCCGTCAACGTCTTGAAAGAGACCTTGACCTGCCAGCGTGGCGCCCCGCTGAAATCAGCACATTCGCCACAGACCTCGAAGTCGACCCACGGAGCGATGGAGACTTGTTTCAGATCGCCTGCGGGCGCTTCCAGGACATCAGGCGTGAAATCGAATTCACAGAGAATAGCCTGAGGGATGAGGTCCAAGCGGATTGGGATGAATCTGCCCTGAGGCGCTGGTTGCAGCGGAAGCTTCGAGAGAGGTCCCGCAACCGCTATACCATTCCCCAGGAAGCGGAGATCGACCTGGAGCAGCGGCCCGATCTGCGCTTTGAAAACCCCAATGTAACGGGGGCTGTTTCTGTCGAGATCAAGTGGTCTGACAACTGGTCCGCAGAGGTACTCCTCGAACGTTTGGAGAACCAGCTGGTTGGCCAATACATGCGGGCTCATGAAGCTCGGTATGGGATCTACGTGCTTGGGTATATTGGGCGTAAACGGTATTGGGACAGCCCATCAAGCGGCCAACGATTGGGGTTCCCCCAGATTGTCGAGTTGGTCACGCAACGGGCGGCTCAGATTTGGCAGCAGAATCCCGGTGTTTCTGGCATTCTCGTCCTTGGTCTGGATTTCACAGTGCCGGAGCAGTGAGAACCACGGCACTCCTCAGGAATGAGTCCACTCGCTTTCCGAGAAGGCGATCTGTGGGAGAAGCGGAAGCAGATGCTGAGGGCTACGTCGAGGGTGCTCCTCCCAGAACCGTCACTTTCCTGACGCGGTCAGCTTCGTGACACCTACTTGAACTGCGCCTTAATGCCGCCCCAGGTGGAGGGCACGACCTCGGATGGCCCACATGAACAGCCCTGGCCCCAGGCACCAATGAGCCCGCAGTCATAGCCACTGGGGTGGTGCCCTGGAAGGCACGGGGACTCATCGCATAGGCGGAGGTCACCGATGTCTGCACCGCAGAAAGAAGGGCAGGCAGTGAAATTGCCATTAACCTCGTATTGATCAGCGATCACACCTACCCAGTCTCCACCACTGTTACCATAAAGATCGCAGCACCTCAGCATGGGCGAAGTCCACTCATCGCCAGCCATTGCTCCGCCGTTCTTGGTGAACGCTATGATTGTGTTCTCTAAGTATGGCTGGTACTCGCCCATACAGAGGACGCCTCCACCAGGGCAGTAGCTCTCGTTGCCAAACACGCTGCAACCAATGATCTCGGCGGAGCACCCGATTAAGGCGATAGCCCCGCCGTGGTAACCCCAATTGCCGAGAAAGGTGCAGTTCGTGAGAACAGGCAAACCGCCATGGCACGAGATGCCTCCTCCCATGCTGCTCGCGCTGTTGTTCGAGAAAACGCAGTCTATGATGAGCATAGACTCAGGGGAACCTTCACACCTCATCCCACCACCGAAGTTCCAAGAGTGATTGTTATAGAAGATGCATCTGGAGACTGTCGGAGATGAATACAAGCAGTCCATGCCGCCAGCATACAAGCTCATCCCATTTGCTATTGTGAAACCAACGACGCTCGTTCCGCTGTCCACCCGCCAGCAGTAGAGACCCTGCCCTTGCTGCTGTGGGTCGATGATGGCGGATTCTGGGTCGCCAGTCTCGCTCATTAGGCAGATCCCGGACTTCATCAACACGCAGGCGAGTTCGTTGGTAAAATAAGCGCGATGGGTGCAATCATGGTAGGTGCCAGGAGCCACAAGAACTGTATCTCCCGCGCTTGCAAGATCGACTCCTCCCTGAATCGTCGGAGCATCACCCGTCCCATCAGGCTTGATGTACCAAGTGCGGGCGGAGGCCTGAGAAACGGCGAGAAGTACCAGGCACGCGACTAGTAGCAGATGCTTCATGAGTGTCCCCCTTTCGCTATGGTCCTCCATTCTGCCGGTACGCTGTACGTCCATTATACCACAAGGGGAAGGGCCAGCCGCCCGCGCCAGCGACGCATCCGGCACGCCGATCGGGGGCGGTTGGCACATGTCTGCCCCGGCACTACGGGATTGACGGCCGCCTCATTCGCGTGTTACCTTGGCATCAAAGACCACGAGCGCGAGGCCGCGCGTCGCCGGCGGCTCGCCGCCTACGCTTAACCAGGAGCAAGTGATGCAGACGCGTTACGATCCTCACCAGGCCGAGCAGGTCTGGTACGATTTATGGATGGACAGGGGGCTCTTCAGCCCCAAACCTGAATCCGGCAAGTCCGAGGGCAGCCGCGAGGGCAAGCCCGCGGGACGGCCCTTTGTCATAGTGATGCCGCCGCCCAACATCACCGGGCCCCTCACCATGGGGCACGCCCTCAATCTGCCTCTGCAAGACGTCCTCGTCCGTTGGAACATGCTGGAAGGCCGGCCGTCGCTGTGGCTTCCCGGCAAGGACCACGCGGGGATCGCCACCCAGGTCGCGGTGGAGAAGCAGCTGGCCCCTCAGGGCTTGAGCCGCGAGGGCATGGGCCGCGACAAGTTCATCGAGCGCGTCTGGTCCTGGAAGGACGAGATGAGCGCCAAGATCACCGAGCAGATCAAGCACCTGGGCTGCGCCTGCGACTGGTCGCGGGAGCGCTTCACTCTGGATGAGGGCCTCTCGGAGGCGGTGCGAACGGCCTTCGTCACGCTCTACAAGCAGGGCCTGATCTACCGGGGCGAGTACGTCATTAACTGGTGCCCGAGGTGCCTGACGTCGCTCTCCGACGAAGAGGTGGAGCGCGATGACGTGGCCGGCAAGCTGTGGTACATCAAGTATCCCTTCGAGCAAGGCGGCCACGTGACTGTGGCCACCACCCGGCCGGAGACCATGCTGGGGGATGTTGCGGTCGCGGTGAACCCCGATGATGAGCGCTACAGGGACGCCTTCACCAAGACCCTGGTGCTGCCGCTTCTGGGGCGGAAGATGCCGGTGGTACCGGACGATGCGGTCGACGCCGAGTTCGGCACCGGCGCGGTCAAGGTAACACCCGCCCACGACGCAGTGGACTTCGCCATAGGCGCGCGTCACGGCCTGAAGCCAATCGTGGTAATGGACGAAACAGGCAAGATCAACTCCAACGGAGGTCCCTACGCCGGGCTGGACAGATTCGAGGCCCGCAAGCGAATCGTTGCCGATCTTGAGAAGCTGGGGCTCGTCGAGAAGATCACCGATTACGCCCTGGCGGTGGGCAAGTGTTACCGGTGCGACACTCACATAGAGCCCTATCTGTCGCGGCAGTATTTCCTGAAGATGGAGCCCCTTGCCGGGCCGGCGATCGAGGCCGTGCGATCCGGGCGCATAAGGTTCCATCCCGACCGCTGGACCAAGGTCTACTTCAACTGGATGGAGGGCATCCGCGACTGGTGCATCTCGCGCCAGCTGTGGTGGGGCCACCGGATACCGGTATGGTACTGCAAGGCTTGCGGCGAGGCGGTCTGCGAGATGACAGATCCCACGGCCTGCCCCAAGTGCGGCGGCGCGCTGGAGCGCGAGGCCGACGTCCTGGACACCTGGTTCTCGTCGTGGCTGTGGCCCTTCTCGACCCTGGGCTGGCCCCGTGAGACCACCGATCTCAAGCGCTTCTATCCCACATCGGTGCTGGTCACCGGTCCCGACATAATCTTCTTCTGGGTTGCGCGGATGATCATGGCCGGCCTGTACTTCATGAAGGAGATCCCGTTTGCGGACGTGTATCTGCACGGCCTGGTCAGGGACGAGGCCGGCATGAAGATGTCCAAATCGCTGGGCAATTCGCCCGACCCCTCGGAGCTGGTGGACAAGTACGGCGCCGACGCTCTGCGCTTCACCATGGTGTCGCTCACGCCCAAGGGCTCGGACGTGCTCTTCGCAGAGCGGAACCTCGAGACCGGGCGCAACTTCGCCAACAAGGTCTGGAACGCAGCGCGGCTGGTGAAGTCGGCCGGCGAGGGCGTGGACTTCTCCGCCGGCGCGGCGGGAGCGCCGCAAGCGCCGGGGCGGGGCGGCGATCTTTGCGACCGCTGGATCCTGAGCCGGACCGCGCAGGCGACCGCGCGCACCCGCGCCTGCCTCGCGGACTTCGCCCTCAACGACGCCGCGAAGGCTGTGTACGACTTCATCTGGCACGAGGTCTGCGACTGGTACCTGGAGCTGGCCAAGGAGAGGTTCTACTCGGAGGACCCGGTCGCCAAGCGGGAGGCGCTTGTGGTAGCCCGCAAGGTGCTGGCGAGGTGCCTGACGCTGCTGCACCCGTTCATGCCGTTCGTCACCGAGGAGGTCTGGCGCGGGCTTGCTCTCGACGGCGTGGGTCTGCTGGAGCGCGGCCTCGCCGGAGAGGCCGACTTCCCGGTCGACCCCGAGGCCGAAGGTGTGATGGCATCCGTGGTGGCGATCATAGAGGCGGTGAGGAACATACGCGGGGAGATGTCGATCCATCCGTCGGTCAACGTGCCGGTTCACCTGGTCTTCTCCGGCGCCGCTGAAGCCGACAAGGTGCTCGGGGCCGCGGCCTACATCAGGAAGCTGGGCAAGGTCTCGGAGATCGCTGCGGGCAAGCCTTCCGCCAAGGGCCCGGTCGCGACCAGCATCGTCGGCGGCATCGAGGTCGTGGTGCCGCTTGTGGGTGTGGTGAACGTCGAAGTGGAGAAGGCGCGGCTCACCAAAGAGATCGAGCGTCTGGCCGGGCTGCTGGAACGCTCCAGAGCGAAGGTCGCCAATCCGGAGTTTGCGGAGAAGGCGCCGGCCCAGGTGGTTGAAAAGGAAAAGGCGAAGATAGCAACACTCACGGAGAGCAGAGCCAAGCTCGAGAAGACACTCTCGACCCTGCTTGGCTGAGGGGGTGCCGGCATGGAACGGGCAAGCGCGAAGCGAATGGTGATCGGT
>JBAQHK010000010.1:0-1856 GCA_049288275.1 bacterium
CCGTGAGCGTCGGCGCCGTCGGCACATTGTTGCACTCCACCGTCACGTCACCCGGCAGGACCCCCACAAACCGCGGGTCGGTGGTATCTACCACCGTGACCAGCTGGACGCAGCGCGCCACGTTGCCGCAATTGTCGGTCGCCGTCCAGGTCCTGGTCAGAACGTAGTTGTCTGGGCAGGCACCGTCGGTGCGCTGCTCGTTGTAGCCAATGGCAACGCTGGCATCGCAATCGTCCGAAGCAGTCATCGCGGGCGCCGCGGGCACCGCGTCGCATTCCACGGTCACGTCCTGCGGACAGGCGGTCGTGAAGCTGGGCGCCACCAGGTCTTCAACCATCACGCGGACCTGGCAGCTGCTGGGGCAACCCGCCCCGCTGGTAACCTGAAGGCTCAAGGTGTAAGCCTGGCTGCAGGCCGATCCCGCCAGCACATTGACGGTCTGTCCGTTCGCGGACCCGACTATCGATCCGTTGCCCGAGATCGACCACGCGTAGGTCCCCATCCCGGCCGGCGCGGTGTAGGTAGTCGTTGCCGAAGGGCACACGCTGGTCGGCCCGCCTATCGAACACGCCGGAGCGGCACCCACAGTAAGCGTGCACTCGGCGGTATCCGAGGAGCACCCGTTGCATCCGGTGACAACCAGTCCATAGACGTAAGTGCCAGGCGCAAACCCGCCACCCACTACTATACAGGAATCGGTCGGATCGGCGATCCCGGGTCCGGTCCACGCAAAGGTGAACGGCGGCGCGCCGGTTCCAGGCACCACGTTCGAGCACAGCGTCACCCCGGGGTCACCCTCGCACATGCTGGCCGGGCTCGGATTGATGCTGACGTAAGGCCGACTCGGCAGGGCGCCGGCGACGAAGTCCTTGAGCTCCGCACCCAGGGAGGAAGACGCCCGCGTTTCCGCCAAGAAGTAGGCGAAACAACCTGTTATACCCATCGCGGCGAGATCGGCTCCGCCTTCAAAGAAAGCACCCCTCGGGAACACGCCCGATGTTCCGCTCTTGGGCGTGTAGGGCCAAGGTGACGTGGCATTCGCGCTATTGACTATCGCGAAGTTCTTGTTGGGGTCGACAGGCAGCGCGGTCAGAACTCCGACCCCGTCCCAACGATAAGCGCCTATGGTGGCGCTTCCGCCGCCACCCGAGAAGTCCGCGAGAATCAGAACGTCTCCAATGGTGCGGTTGCCTGAGAAGGAACCGTCAGGGTTCACGGTGACATCTGACTGGAGGAGCCAGAAACCAAGGTAGGTGCTTCCGCTTGTGCCGTATCTGTCGGCACCGAAGAAGACCTTGTTCCCTGCATAGAGCGCGACATAGGCGTTGGTGATGTCGGCCTTGTCGGGCGGAGTGCCGTTGTCCCAATTCAGGGAAGGAAAGTCCTCGAGATCTGACGATCCGCCGGTGAACCGCTGGTTCGATCCTCCCGGGGTCGGAGCTGACGGCATAACCCCCGTCCAGATCTGGTAACCGCCCCCCCCGCCATAGAGCCGAGCCCAATCATCCGGCAGCCCCGGATTTGGATTGTCCGTGACGGCATTGCCGTCCAGCTCGAACTCGCTCAAACCGATCGCCAATCCCTTCCGATCGAAAGCCGATTGGGCGACCGGCCTGGTGGTAGTCGCGGCCAAGACCGAGCTCGCAACAACAAGAGTCAACATCACCACGAGGGCCAGCCCCGCCGTTCTCTGTCCCGCAACACGATAACGCTTCAACATCGTCCTCCACCTCCGCTTCTGATAGTCTTCGCCCTTACTTCCTTGTCCGTGGATAGCCTCGCCGGACACGGCGGATCCTCCGCGTGCACAACACACACTCATGGGGATTGATCTCCTACACGCCTAAGCTTATCAC
>JBAQHK010000011.1:0-3407 GCA_049288275.1 bacterium
CGGTAGGTCATCGCGGGGTTGAAGATTATGTCAGAATCAACGATCTCGCCCGGACGGCGGCAGTCGCCGTCATACCAGGCTTTCTCCGTAAAGGACGTCGTCAGTCCCACGGCTATGGTGCCCGCGCTGAACCGATAGTCCGAGTCGGTAAAGGTGATCAGGTTCACCCCGTCAAGGGGGCTGGCATCGCCTCTCACCTGGGTCTCCAGCCCCGTCGCCCATGCTTCGATGCCGTCGATGGAGGTCCAGGTGATCATTGCGTTCCGGACCGCTGTCAGATCGCTGCCGTCCGCGATGCTTGGGCAGCCCGCTTCAGGGCACCGAAAGGCCAGCGGGAATGCGATCCGGCTCCAGTACTCCACGTGTCGGGCGCTCTGGCCATCATCAATGCAGCCATCGCCGTTGCTGTCGAAGCCCGACGCGTCAACCGCTGGACACAGGTCCCAGATGTGGGCGACTCCATCGCCGTCTGCATCCAGGAGTCCGGCCTGCGCGCAGCTCACGCCAAACGCTCCGATCTGGCCGCACCCGGGCGGCGAATTCTCGGCCGTGCAAGGCGACGAGGCATCCAGCCACAGGTCTCCCAACTCGACGTTGCGGAAAAGAGGATCCGCCGAGATGTTGCCGCCGACCCCCAGCTCGCCCGACACGCAGCCCACATAGTCTCCGCCCGCATTGTCGTAAAGGTCGCAGCAGGCCAGTGAGACCGCCGAGCCCGGAACGCATGCGACTGCACCACCGGCCGTCCCGAAAGCAATTATGGTGTTCTCAATCACTACTTGTGCGTCATTCGCAGCAAAGATGCTCCCGCCTTGCGTCGCACCGTTACCATAGAAGGTGCAGTTTCGTACCAGCAGATCGTAGCCTGCGTGGTTCAAGACCAGCGCCCCTCCGCTGGGGCATCCGCCATTCGCTATGAAGACACACGAGTCCAGTGTCACGTTGCTGGTGTGCGCCGAAAGCGCTCCCCCTGCGAAGTCGGTGTGATTGTCCGCGAACTTGCAATGTCGGAAGGCGGCCGTGCTCTGATTGGAAACGCCCACACCACCCCCGTAGTTGGTCCCGGTGTTCCCCTCGAACCGGCATTCTTCCACCACGACGCTTGATGTATCGGTGACCTGAAGCCCGGCGGCATCAGCCGCGGTATTCCCGGTGACGAAGCAGCTGCGTATGCGCGCTGCGGCGCTCTTGACGAGGATGCCGGCGCCGCCAAGATGGTAGGCCCCCGTGATGGTGAAGCCCTCGAGCACCGAATTGGGCCCCTCGTCGGCCTCGAAGATGAATCCCCGGTGCTCGTTTCCTGCGCCCGCCTCACAATCGATCGTGCATTGGTCGGGATCGCCGACTGCCGACCGCACCGTGATTGCTTTGCCGTTGAATCGGATGTCCCGGTTGCCGCTGCCGGTATAGGTGCCGTTTGCCACCTCCACTATGTCCCCGGCAGAGGCCGAGTCGATCCCCGCCTGGATTGTGGGAGCATCAAGAGGCACCCGCCACACGGTGCCGCCTCCCGAGGGGCACTGCGCCGGCAGAACCTGAAGCCCCGACGCACCGTCCGCGAGGTAAGCGTAGTTGCCCGAGACCGCAAGGCCCAAGGCATGACCTGGGGTGTCGATGTTGCCGATCAGACGAGGGCGCTCGGGATCGGAAACGTCTATCACCTGAACGCCCGATTCCCAGTCGGACACGTAGGCATATCCGCCCGAGATCGTCACCCTACAGCAGACCCCCGGAGTGTCAACCCGGCCCACGAGATGGGGACTTGCAGGATTGCTCACGTCGACCACGCAAAGACCGGAATCCTGATCTGCCACATAGGCATAGCTCCCCGAGATCGCGACATCCCCGGCGCCGTGCAGAGCCTCCAGGACCCCGGCGATCTGGGGGCTTGTGGGATCGGTGATGTCGATGATTAGAAGACCGGCTGTATCGCAGGTTGCGTAGGCGTAGTCTCCGGACACTGCCAGGCGCGAGAGGTTCCAAGACGTCTGTGCGCTGCCCACAATGCAGGGATGTGCGGGGTCGGTGACGTCCACAACCTCAAGCCCGTGGAGCTGATCCGCGACGCAGGCGCGGTATCCCGAAACCGCAACATCCGAAGCGTAGCTCGGCGTGAGCACGCTTCCGATGATCTGCGGCGTTGCGGGTGTGCTGATGTCGATTACCTGGAGACCCGAGCCCGAGGCTGCAACGTAGGCACAGGAGCCAGATACGTCCAGCCCCCGAGCGGTACCGGGGGTGACGATACCTCCAACGATCTGGGGGCTGCGGCGATCAGTGATGTCGATCACGCGGAGACCAGGCTCCTCGGCGACGCAGGCGTAGGTCGAGGATATCGCCACGTCCACCATGTTGACCCAAGGGTTGACGCCGCCGACGATCTCCGGGCTCTCGGGATTGGTGATGTCGAACAGCTGGAGCCCCGCGCCTTGGGCCGAGATGCACGCAAGACCGTCAGCGATGGCAATATCACCGCCGATACCGGGTGCGTCAACGCTGCCCACAAGCTCCGGACTTGTTGGAACGCTTACGTCTATGACGTGCAGCCCCAAATACTCGTCCGCTATGTAGACGTGATTGCCAGAGACCGCCACGCCGTGGTAGCGGTTCCCGGTGACCACCAGGTCTGCCACAATGCTGGGATTCTCGGGGTCTGTGACGTCTACGACTTGGAGGCCGCCGACGAAGTCAGCAACGTACGCGTAGCTGCCCGAGATAGCCACATTGATTGCCCCGCCCGGGGTGGCAACGTTGCCCACGATCGTGGGGTAAGATGGATCGCTGATGTCGACCACCAGGAGGCCCCCCGTCCAGTCGGCAACATAGGCATAGCTGCCTGAGACCGCCACACCGTATGCGGAGCCGGGTGTAACGAGCATGCCCGCGCTGTCAGGGCTGGCCGGATCAGATACGTCAATCACGCGCAGGCCGTCTTCAACCGCAGCCACATAGGCGTAGTCCCCAGACACAGCGATGCCGTAGGCCTGGCCACTCTTACTGAGGTCTCCGACGACGCCGGGGTGCTCGGGATCGGTGATATCTATAGTAGTAAGTCCCCAGCCCACCCCCACGGCGTAGGCGTAGGTACCCAACACAGCAATGTCAAGAATCAAGCGCGGAGTAGCCAGGGTACCCACTATCTCCGGGCCAACGGGATCGGCAATATCAGCGACCTGAAGTCCTCCCGTGCGGTCTGCGATGAACACATAGCTACCCGAGGCGGCCACCCCCATCGCAAGACCCGGCGTGTCCACGCTGCCGACCCAGTGAAGATAGTCCGAGTAGTCTATGCAACCGGCTCCGGCATATCCGGCCAGGCAGGTGCAACATAGGATCCCAAGCAGGCCGGCCAGCCCGGCCCGGCTACCCGACACGCCTACCAAGGTGTGAGTTCTCATCGCTCCACC
>JBAQHK010000012.1:0-11962 GCA_049288275.1 bacterium
GCCCCAGATACGTCTTGTGCTTGAGCATCCTACCGTAGAACAGAGTTCGGATGTTCACCCGGTAGCAGTCATAGGGCGTCTCATCCAAAGAGAGGATTCCCTCGATCTCCTTCCGCAGCCCGGGCGAACACCGTTCGTCGGAGTCGATTATCAGGACCCACTCATGCGCGACCTGCGGCATCCCCCACGTCCGCTGGCGGCCGGAATTCTCGTATTCGTGCTGCACCACTGTCACATTGGGAAACTGCCTGCATACCTGCACAGTGTCATCAGTACTGAAAGCGTCAACGACGAAGATCTCATCCACCCATGCGACGGATTCAAGGCAATCCCTGATTATGTGCCCCACGTTCTGCACCGGAATGAAAGCCGAGATCCCGTGTTTACGCATGGCGATCCCTCTGGGCGAGTATTCCTATCCGACGTCGCACCGATTCACTTCCTGAGGCGCTCAAAATCGCGTATCACAACCTGGTAGAACCTCACGACTCTATCTATCTGGCGTTCGATCGCATACTGGTCGCGCTTGCTCATCACATTGTCAACCACACGGCCGTAGGCGTCTTCTGCCAGCGCCGCATGGGACTCCCAATCCTCGAGGACAAACCCAAACCCATTGCCGACCACCATGCTCCTCGCTTCCTGCAAGCACCCCTGGACGAGCACCGGTATGCCGGCGCAAAGGTAATCACACGTCTTGTTCCCCATCGCATAAGCAATGTGCGGCAGCGCCGAGGCCGGGACATGGTCATTGAAAACGGTCAATCCGAAATCATACTGCGACAATTCCCGTATCAGGCCTCCATACGGCATTCTATCATGTACGATCACACCCGGGATCTCCCGATACTTCCGGTACTCCTTGTCCCGAGACGGATATATGTGGATGAGGCAGCCCCTGTCGGACAGGGCTCTTGCAAGAGCCAGTACATTGCGATGACTCCCTGCCCGCTCGGAGATTCCCCCCGCATAGACAAGATGAAGTCTGCCGTCACTGCACGACAGCCTCGGCAGTCTGTCGTTCGGTTTGAGAGCCGCAGCGGCCGGATAGTAGTTCGCAAAGCAGAGCGAATTGGCGGCGGGAGAATAGTACTTCGCGACGCCGTTCTTGTATGACTGAGTAACGTAAATGACGCCGTCGGCCTTCTCATTGCAGGTCTTCTCAAAACGCTTTTCTCTCCGTGAAAGCCGGTGCTTGAAAGACACGAAATCATGCTGGTCGTAGACCACTGGAACGCCGGTTCTCGCGGCAATCAGCTTCGCGCCGAGCCTGTCGGGTTCGTTGTGGTAGTGTATCAGCTCTATCGAGTGGCGCGATATCAAGCCTCTGACAACACGCAACTCGGAGAACCTGAACCTAGGCAAAGGGGTCAGCGAAGCGAATGACGCGCTTCCGTATCCGTACACTTCGTCAGGCGTCTTGGCTCTGTAGGCGAGGTGCACCCGGATTCCTTCGGCCTGCAACGCCGTGGCGTACTTGACGGTGCGTATACACGGCGGGGAATCCTGCACGAAGAGCACGTTCGCAGGATAGGAATTCCCGTCCATCCGAGCTTCCCCCATGCCGATCACACCTTGTCCCTGCCGGTCAGCATTGGGTGGACCAATCTATCCGGGGGCGAGACCGGTGAGGTGCGGATGCGATAGGTCAGGTCGATCGAAGGCCGTGCAGCCTCGATCCCAAAGCCATTCCCGGCAAGAGTCTCACGGTAGACCTGAGTGTGCAAGTCGACGAAGCCTTGCGAAAACTCGATCTCCTGTCCATCCACCGTGATCGAACGGTAACTGGTCTTGCTGAGAGGCTGGACGGGGTACGGCAGGTCGCCGGCATCTATTGACAGGAACCAGCGCACACGGGCATGCTCCAGTTCGATGAACCCGCTGATTCGGGACTCGTCCGCGTGGTACACGCGAATACCCTCGACCTGACCGAACAACCAGAGCAACAAGTCGAAGAAGTGGATGCCTATGTTGGTCACCACGCCGCCAGATTTCTCCCGCTGGCCCTTCCAGGAGACATGGTACCAGTTGCCGCGGCTGGTGATGTAGGTCAAGACCACCTCCCGCTTGCCGCCGACGCGGGTCTCATCCAGGGACTTCTTGATCTTGAGCAGTTCCGGATGCACACGAAGCTGCAAGACATTGTAGATGCGATGCCCCGTCTCCGCTTCGATCTCGGCCAGTGCATCCAGATTCCACGGGTTGATGACCAGCGGCTTCTCACATATCACATCCGCCCCGGTCCGCAGAGCCAGGCGGCAATGGGAGTCGTGCAGGTAGTTGGGCGAGCAGACGCTCACGTAATGGACCCTCTTTTCGTCGGGCCCACGGCGCAGTTTCTCCAAATGGCGGTCGAAGCGCTCGATCTCGGTGAAAAAACGGACGTCGAACCCGAATTGATCCAGGATGCCGACGGAGTCCTTGGGGTCCACCGCGGCGATCAGGTGATTCCCCGTATCCCGGATGGCTCTCAGGTGCCTGGGGGCAACATACCCGCCGACACCAATCACAGCGAAGTTACGTGTCATCACCGGTCCCTCACCGAATTTGACTGTCTACAGTACTGAGCCCGCTACACGGCATCCAACAGGATGTCCCTGATGTGTTCTGCTGCCCGGCCATCGCCATAGAAAGCGGGACGCTCCCCGGAGGGGTGCCAATTCTCCACGGCGCCACGGATCTCCTCCGGGACCACACCGACCAGCTTGTTCCAACCGCTTTCCACGGTCTCAACCCATTCGGTCTCTTCGCGGAGTGTTATGCAGCGGGTGCCCAGCATGTACGCCTCTTTCTGGATACCCCCGGAATCGGTCAGGATGCAGTCTGCATTCTGCTCCAGCACCAGCATATCCAGGTACCCGACTGGATCCAGCACGCGGATATTGCCGTCCAGCGACAGGCCGGTCTCAGCGATCACACGGCGTGTGCGCGGGTGAAGCGGCAGGATGACCGGCTTCGACAGCCCGCCGAAAGCCTCCAGTATCGCGCCCAGGCGACCCGGATCGTCCGTGTTGCCCGCCCTGTGGACGGTCGCCAGAATGTAGTCGTCCTTCCTCGCTCCAATCCGCTCCAGGACCTTCGAACGCTCCACAGCCAGGGTCAGATTGAACATCAGGGCATCCCGCATCACATCACCGACAAGAAACACGCCTTTGGTGATGCCTTCCTTCGCCAGATTGCCCACAGCCTTCTGCGTGGGACAAAACAACAAGGACGACATATGGTCACAAAGGACTCGGTTCACTTCTTCCGGCATCGAGAGGTTGTAGGATCGCAAACCCGCTTCCACGTGAGCGATGGGGACCTGCAGATCGGAAGCCGCCAGCGCGCCCGCCAGGGTCGAGTTCGTGTCTCCGTAAACCAGGACAATCGCAGGTTCAGCCCCGGCAATGAACTTCTCGATCTCGACCAACATCCTTCCGATCTGGTCCAAACGCGAACCGCCGCCAACCCCCAAGTTCACGTCCGGCGACGGGATCCTGAGTTCATCGAAGAAGATCCTCGACATATCGGCATCATAGTGCTGCCCGGTATGCACCAGCGTTTCCTCGAATTCCGCACGCAAAGCCCGTGAAACCGGGGCCGCCTTTATGAACTGGGGCCTTGCCCCGACAATGGAAACGATCCTTCTGCTCTTCATCAGCTCTCCAGCTCTCCAGGCCCCAGCAAGCGCCAACTAAGCCGGTACCGGCTCGAGGGGCCAGGTCAGTGTATCAGGCATACCCTCGGCGTTCCAGCTGAATCCGGTGATGTGGCGACAGGACGATCTTCGAAACTTCCTGAGGTCCCGGGAATGCCCCGAGCTAGCAGTTTGGCGGCGCCGTGGCGATAGGCTGGCAGGCGTGGCAGGACTTGAACCCGCAACCCCCGGTTTTGGAGACCGGTGCTCTAGCCAGTTGAGCTACACGCCTGCGATTGATGATTTCGATTCAGTGACGTCGAACATTAACATATCGGCGGGAGGCCGTCAAGGCTTGACCAGCGCCTCTCGGATCAGTCTGCCGGTGTGGGAGTCCTTGCACTTGGAGACCTCGCGGGGCGAGCCCTCGCACACCAGATAACCCCCCTTGTCCCCACCCTCGGGCCCCAGGTCAATCAGGTGATCGGCGCACTTCATCACCTCGAGGTTGTGCTCGATCACCAGCACGGTGTTGCCGTTGTCCACAAGTTTCCTCAGGATGCGGACAAGGTTGGCGATGTCGTGCAGGTGAAGTCCGGTCGTCGGTTCATCCATTATGTAGAGCACGCTGCCACCGTCGGTCCGGCTGATCTCCCGCGCGATCTTGAGGCGCTGCGCCTCCCCACCCGAGAGCGTGGTGCCGGGCTGGCCCAGGGTGAGGTAGCCCAGGCCGACTTCCTGCAAGAGGTAGAGCGAAGGCAGCACCGCGGGCTCCTCCCTGAAGAGCTCGACGGCATCGTCCACGGTCATGTCCAAGACGTCGCTTATGGTCCGGTCGTGCCAGCGCACCTCGAGCACGCTCTTCTTGTAGCGCCGGCCGCCGCACTCCTCGCACGGGATGTAGATGTCGGCCAGGAAGTGCATCTCGATCTTGACCGCCCCCTCGCCCTTACAGACCGGGCAGCGTCCCGCGGCGATGTTGAAGGAGAAAGTCGAGCGGCTGTAGCCCCTCTGGCGGGCATCCCGCGTGGAGGCGAAGATCCCCCGTATGGCATCAAACCCCTTGATGTAGGTTATGGGATTGGATCTCGGGGTGCGTCCAATGGGCGACTGGTCCACGAGCACCACATCCCTCACCCGCTCCAGGCCCTCGATCCGATCGTGGGCCCCCACTCTTTCGACCGCGGCGGTCCTCGACCTGGCCGCGTTGTAGAGCACGTCCTCCACGAGAGTGCTCTTGCCCGAGCCCGAGACCCCGGTGACGCACACCAGAGCGTAGAGCGGGATCTTGACATCAATCCCCTTGAGGTTGTGCTCGCGGGCGTTCCTGATCACGATGCTGTGCCTGGGACGCTCGCCCGGCCGGCCGCTGCCCTCCACCGAGAGTTCCCCTCTCAGGTACTTGCCGGTGATGGAGCGCTTGCAGCTCTTCAAGCCCTCGGGCGCGCCCTCGTAGAGCACCATGCCCCCGCGGGAGCCCGCGCCGGGTCCCAGGTCGATAACGTGGTCGCTGCCCAGGATCACCGCGGGGTCGTGTTCCACCACGAGAACGGTATTGCCGTGGGTGCTGAGCTTCCTCAAGACCCCAAGGAGCCGCGCGGTGTCCCTGCCGTGAAGCCCGATCGTGGGCTCGTCCAGGACATAGAGCGTGCCCGTTAGGCCGGCGCCCAGGGCGCTGGAGAGATTGATGCGCTGAGCCTCGCCGCCCGAGAGCGTCTTGGATTGCCGGTCCAGGGTGAGATAATCAAGGCCCACATCCAAGAGGTAGACCAGGCGTGAGTCGATCTCCCTCAGTATATCCGAGGCCACGGTCAAGTCGGTCTCGCCGAGGGAGAGCCTGTCGAAGAAGCCCTTGAGCCTCTCGACGTCCAGCGCGGAGATCTCGGCAATGGTGAGCCCTGCCAGCTTGACGTTCAAGGCCTCGGCCCTCAGGCGCGTCCCTTTGCACAGCGGGCAGTCCCGCAGCGCCTGGTACCGCCTTGCGAAAAAGCGGGCGTAGGCCTTGTAGCCTTTGGAGCGAAGCCTCTCCAGGAAGCCGAGCACACCCGGGAACCTGCCTCGCCCAGAGAGCACCAGTTGCTGCTGGTCGGACTCCAGGCGCTTGAAGGCCACGTTGGTGGGAACACCGTAGGTGCGGCAGGTCCTCAGCATCCATTGCTTGAAGTACGCGAACTGAGGCCTTGACCAGGGCTGTATGGCGTCCCCTTCAAGTGTCCGGTCAGTGTTGGGAATCACCAGATTGAGATCGAATTCCAGCTTGTTGCCGAAGCCCCGGCACTCCGGGCACGCTCCGTAGGGGCTGTTGAAGGAGAAGAGCAGCGGCGAGGGGCTCTCGTAGGTCCGGCCGCACTTGGCGCACCGGAGCCCCCGGAAGACCTTGAACGCCTGGAGCCGGTCGTCGAAGATGCGAATCTCCTCGAATTCACTCATCGAAAAACAAAGAGATATGGCCTCGGCGATCCGTGACCGGTTGGCCTCGCCGACGGTCACCCGGTCCACTATGACGTCGATCTCCTCACCGGGCTCCAAGTCCTCCGGCGCAAGGCTCGCGACCTGCCTCACGCGCCCCTTGTGAAGCACCCGCGAGAAGCCCAGGGAACTGAGTTGGCTCTTTGCCTCAGCCGGGAGCGAGACAGCCAGCGGGAAGCCTATCATCACCAGCTTGCCGTCGCCCAGGGAGAGCGCGTGATCGGTGCCCTGCTTCACCCCCACCCGCTCCACAGCCAGCCCGCAGGTCTCACACACTATGGTGCCCACCCGCGCATAGAGCAGCCTCAGCAGGTCGTAGATCTCGGTTGCGGTCCCAACGGTCGAGCGGGAGGTCTTGGTGGGATTGGCCTGCTGGACCGCCACCGCCGGCGGCAGGCCCTTGATCTCGTCCACGTCCGGCCGGGCAACCCGCTCCATGAACTGCCGGGCATAGGTGGACAGGGACTCCACGTAGCGGCGCTGCCCCTCGGCGTAGATGGTGTCGAAGGCCAGGCTGGACTTGCCCGACCCGCTTACCCCCGTCACAACCGCAAGTCCCCGGTGGGGAACCGTGACATCTATGGCCTTGAGATTGTGCTGTCTCGCGCCCTTTACTACTATCGCATCCAAGAGGCTTCCTTCGGGCCCTTCGAGCCCGCCGACCGGGCCCAGATCGCGCTCTGACGACTTTCAGTATAGCCTGGGCGGCCCACCTGTGCAACCGATTACCCAGATTGCCCCGCAGACCTTTGCACACCTTCAGCCATCACATGAAGCCACGGACCTACTCATTTGCACTTCCACGCGTTAGCGCTGCGCCAAGCCTGACAGACGCCTCCCCTCCGAACCCCCTTTATACCCCCCTCTGCCCCCCCCACATCGATTTTGTTGACTAATCAATTGAGATATGTATAAAATTGAAGTGGTCAGGGGCCTGTCCACTTGGTGAACTCCTGACGCCCTGAACCGATCGCACTCGTGAGCAATAAAGAGCTCGCCCCTGGGTTCACACGAGTGGGAGTCACCTCTGGTCGGGCCCTGACCTCTCCCTCTTGATTCCCCAAAGCCCGGATTGTCGGCCTGCTATGCCCCGGCAGTCTCCTGCAAGCGCTCGGCCAGGGATGAGAAGCGCTGGTCGGTCCGGACGTTCCTCACGGCCAGGCTCAGGGCACGCTTGGTGCCCACAAGCACCACCAGGCTCTTGGCCCGCGTCACTGCGGTATAGAGCAGGTTCCGGTAGAGCATGATGTAGTGCTGGGTGAGAATGGGCATCACCACACAGGGAAACTCGCTGCCCTGGCTCTTGTGAACGGTAATGGCGTAGGCCAGGGTCACCTCGTCCAGCTCTGCCCGGTCGTACTCGACGTCGGCGTCGAATCTGACGCGGACGCGGTCGCTGTCGGAATCGTACCCCACCACCCTGCCGATGTCCCCGTTGAAGACCATCTTGTCGTAGTTGTTCCTCAGCTGCATCACTTTGTCTCCGATCCTGAACCTCAGGTCCTCGATCCGCTCGCCGCCGGGATTGAGGGCCTCCTGCAGCCTGGCGTTGAGGTTGGTGGCCCCGGCCTCACCCTTGTACATCGGGGACAGGACCTGCACGTCGTTCACGCCGTCCAGTCCGAAACCGGCCGGCAGCTTGGCCGAACAAAGCTCCACCACATGGCCGGCGACCCTGGCGGGATCCTCCTCCTCAATCAAGAAGAAGTCCCCGGAGCCTTTGGTGAAGACCGGGAATTCACCGGCGTTGATCCGGTGGGCGTTCTCCACGATGGTGCTGCCGCTGTCCTGCCGGAAGATATGGGTGAGGCGGCTCACGGGGAACCGGCGCGCCTCGATCATGTCCCTCAGGAAGTTGCCCGGGCCGACCGGGGGCAGCTGATCGGTGTCCCCGACGAAGACCACCGACGTGGACGGCTTGATCGCCGCCACGAGCGACGACGCCAGCAGGATGTCAAGCATCGAGGTCTCATCAATCACTACGAGGTCGGCATCGATGGGGCTGGCGGCGTTGCGCCTGAACCTACCCTCGGCGGGGCTGAACTCCAGCAGCCGATGGATGGTCTTTGCCTCGGTCCGGGCCAGCTCGCTCATGCGTTTGGCGGCGCGTCCGGTGGGCGCGGCCAGGCAGACCTTGAGCCCGCAAGCCTCAAACAGCCTGACGAAGGCGCGCACTATCGTGGTCTTGCCTGTCCCCGGGCCGCCGGTGATCACCGCCAGCTTGGACTTGAGTCCCTGGCGAATGGCGTCCACCTGGGACTGGCCGAACCGCACGCCCTGGTCGGCTTCCATCTCGGCCAATGCCTGATCCAGGCCCGGAACCGGCGAGGTCTCTTCGCTGTCGTAGAGCCGCCCGAGCCCCTGGGCCACCGACTCCTCGGCCTCCAGCAGGTGCGGCAGGTAGACCCTGCCCCGCTCGCGGACGATCTCACGGCCCGCGGCAAGGGCGGCCAGGGCATCGTCGAAGGCGACATCCTCCACTCCCAGGAGCGCGTTGCACCTGGCCCTAAGGAAGTCGTCTTCAAGGAAGACGTGGCCTTCATCGGCCGCCTCGGATAGAACGTAGATGACGCCGGCCTTGACCCTCACCGGGGCGTCGAGAGCGGTGCCCAGCTTGCAGGCGATCCTGTCCGCGGTCACAAAGCCAATGCCCCAGATGTCCGCCGCCAGCCTGTAAGGGTTCTCCCGAATCAGGCCTATGGCCTCGCTGCCGTAGTGCCTGTGGATCTTGACCGCGCTTCCGGCACGAATGCCGTGGGATTCGAGGAAGACAATCAGTTCGCTGATCTCGCGCTCGTCGCGCCAGGCTTTCTTGATGGCCTGGACGCGCTTGGGTCCCAGGCCATCGACCTCGAGCAGACGGCGTGGCTGCTTGTCGATCACCTCCAGGGTCTTCTCCCCGAACCGTTCGACGATCCGCTCGGCTATGCCCCGCCCGATGCCCTTCACGATCCCCGAGGCCAGGTAGCGCGCTATCCCCTCGGCGGTGTGAGGCGGAACGACCTCGTAGGCCGCAACGCTGAACTGCCTGCCGTACCTGGGATGCTGGACCCACGCTCCCCGGGCTTTTATGCGGTCCCCGGGGTTGATCCGCGCGAAGAAGCCCACGCAGGTCGTCTCCGACCCCGCTGATCCCGCGCCCTCAAGCCGGAGCACGGTGTAGCCGTCGTCCGAACGAAAGGTGATGCGCCGGACCTCGCCCTCGATCTCGATCGGTTTCTCGTCGAACAGGCCCTCAGCCATTACAACCTCGTCCCGCTCACAGCATCTCAACCTCGACCGGGTCGCCGGCTCTCACCGATCGGCCGGCTTCGCCTATGGTGACGAGGCAAGTAACATCGGCCAGGCCGACCACATCGCCACCGCCGCACAGCTCGACGGGCTCGACCACAAGGCCGCCCTCGCAGCTCCGGAGGTCTCCGGATGCGCCGGAATCCCGGCAGTCACTCCGGAGCCGAGCAGGCACCAGCCGGGCAAGTCCCTCGGGCTTCTCTATCGGAGCCGCGACCGCTGCCCAAATGCGGTCCCGGTCCTCACCCGAGACGCCCAACATGGCGCGCAGGGCGGGCCTGACGATCGCATGGAAGCCGACAAAGGCGCCTACCGGAGTCCCGGGCAGGCAGAAGATCGCCCGACCGCTCCGCACTGCGGCGATGGTCCCTTTCCCGGGCCGCATCCGGACCCCGGCGAAGAGCACCTCCGCGCCGATCG
The DNA here is from genome assembly GCA_049288275.1 of bacterium. Classification (GTDB taxonomy): domain Bacteria; phylum Arandabacterota; class Arandabacteria; order Arandabacterales; family Arandabacteraceae; genus JBAQHK01. Next base: position 9,800 of record JBAQHK010000012.1, read on the forward strand.
CGCGCAGGGCATCCGGCACCAGGTCGAACCTGCCGCCTGAGACCCCACCGCTCACGACCACGGCGTCACACCCGCCGAACGCCTCCAGTCGCCTGGCAATCTCGGACGTGTCGTCCGGGCACAGGCTCGGGGTCTCGACCTCACAGCCGAGCCCCACGGCGAGCCCCCGCAGCATCCAGGGATTGGAGGCCCGCAAGACCCCCGGGCCGGGCACGCTACCCAAAGCCACCAGCTCGTCCCCGGTTCCCAGGATACCCACGCGGGGCTTCCTGGCAACGCGCACGCGATCGGTACCAAAGGCTGCAAGCACCGCCAGAATCTGAGGCGTGACTCGCCTGCCCGCCAGCCTCACCACATCTCCCCGCTTCCACACCTCACCCTGCCTGCGCACGTGCATGCCCGGCGGCACCGGCCGCGTGATCACGATCGATCCCGCGTGCTCCCGGGCATCTTCCGTCCTCACCACGGTGTCCGCCCCCGCCGCGAGAGCGGCGCCGGTGGTGATTGCCATGCATTCCCCTTGGCCCACCCCCGGAGCGCATCCCGCGACCACCGCGCCCGCCTTTGCGATCCCTGCTATCCGCAGCGAGACAGGCCGGCCTTCAGCCGCCCCGGCGGTGCCCGAAGCCCGCAGGCAGTAGCCGTCCATCACCGCCACGTCGGACGGCGGCAAGTCACAGTCGGCCGCAGCATCCTGGCGCAGCACCCTGCCCAGGGACGCATCCAGGCCGATCTCTTCCGCGTCCAGGATATGGGAAGCCGCAACCGATAGAGCTCGCGCTTCCTCAAGGCTTACAGCGTTCATCGGAGGCTCTCTCTCAAGGACCATAGCAGAGTCCGAGGCTAACATCGCCCGGGTGGGGTGTCAACCCGGGAAGGCCTCGCCCTGAAGAGCCGCAGGGCGGAGCCCCGCGGCGTCGCTCAGCTCCAGACCCCCGCAATCGGAGTGGCGCACTTGGGGCACTTGCCGGCGCTGAGCGTGTTTGAGAGGATGGTGTAGGCCGCCCGCTTGATCACAACCTCGCCACAGCCCGGGCAGTAAGTGGATTCCCCCGGATGGCCGGCCGGCACGTTGCCGACATAGGCGAACTTCAGCCCACGGGCCAATGCAGCCTGGCGGGCGCGCTCGACGGCCGAGACCGGCGTCGGAGGAAGATTGACCAGCTTGTAGGTGGGATAGAATCGCGTGAAGTGAATCGGCACTTCGCTCCCGACGTTCTCCACCAGCCACTTGCACATTCTGTCTATGTCCTTGTCGTTGTCATTCAGGGTCGGTATCACCAGGTAGACCAGCTCGAGCCACGTCCCGCTCTTCTTCACCGTCACTATGGAATCCAGGACCGCGGCCAGCCTGCCGCCGCAGATTCTCGAGTAGAAGTCCTCGGTGAACGCCTTGAGGTCGATCTTTATGGCGGTCATCGCGGCCGCCACAAGCGCCAGCGGGTCGCGGGCGATGTAGCCTGAGGAGATCATCACGCTCCTCAGGCCCGCCTCGCGAGCCCTGCGCGCGGTGTCAAGCATGTACTCGAAGCAGACCGTCGGCTCGGTGTACGTGAACGCCACCGCGGGCGAACCCGCCCCGACCGCAGCGGCCACCACCCTCGCGGGAGCGATGTTCACGGCGTCAACATTCTCGGGCCGTTCCTGGGAGATCTCCCAGTTCTGACAGAACTTGCACTCCAGATTGCAGCCCACCGTGGCCAGCGAGAACGCGGTGGTTCCCGGGGCCACATGAAACAGGGGCTTCTTCTCTATGGGATCCACATGATAGGTGCAGACCCGCCCATAGACCATGGTGTAGTAGACGCCCTCGAGGTTCTCCCTGACCCGGCAGTAGCCGCGCTGGCCCTCTCCGACCACGCAGCCCCTGGGGCAGAGAGCGCAACGCACTTCGCGGTCGCCGACCTTCTCATAGAACATCGCCTCTTTGTGGAACTCGCCCGGCCCGACGCCCGGCCCTCCCAGGACCCGACCCGCCGCGATTCCGCCGGCGGCCATGCCGGCCCCAACCGCGCCGCACGTCACGCAAGCGGTCTTCAAGAAGTCGCGCCTCTTCATGCGAAACCGGCCCTTTCAGCCTCCAAGGCAATCTAAGGCAGGCCCCGAACCAAAGTCAACGCTGTGCCCACTTCACTGCGCCTATAAGAGGCGAGGGAGAGGGGC
>JBAQHK010000013.1:0-41977 GCA_049288275.1 bacterium
AGATATCAGCGGCGCCCAGCCGGCGATCTGCTCCCGGCCTCGGCGCTTACCTTACCAGGAGCACCCGGCCGACTTCCTCGGCGCCACCGGAACTCACCCGCAGGAAGTACATGCCCGCGGGCACGTCGCGGCCCCGCTCGTCGCGGCCGTCCCACGCAGCCTCGACCTCCCCGGCGCTCCTCGCAAGGCCTTCCACCTTGCCGCACAGCCTGCCAGCAACGTCAAACACATCTACGGTATAGGGGCCGGCGGCAGGCGCGTAGAACCGCGCCGTCACGATACCCGTAAAGGGATTGGGATAGACTCCGAAGCCGAGGTCGGCCGCAGCGATCGGCACGCCCGAGGCGTCGTCGGTGTAGAGCTTCAGGGTGTAGCGCTGCGGGTTGTTGCCTGAGCCTGCCTTCCGGTAGACCTTTATCTGATAGTCGCCGGCCGTGCCGATCGCATACTCGAGAACTTCGGTCGCGCCGAGCCCGCCCGAGGTCGAGCTTGCCAAGAGGGTAGTTCCGGCGGCGTTGTAGAGATCAACGTCCAGGTCCGCGATCGAGTCGGTTGCCACCCAGGTCTCGGTTCCTCCATCGGGCCCGAGGTAGTAGCTTGACCCCACCGGGTCGATCTGGATAGTAAGCTCGGTAACCGCGACGGTTGCCTTGTACCAGTCGGTGTCGGTGTTGCCGTTGTCGATAGACAGATCGATCACCACCAGCGAGTCTCCCACCACACCCAGGATGGTAGGGGTGGCGTTGGTGTCGTTGTTCTCATAGGGATCGCCGTAGTTGCGCATGCCGCCGCGGACATCGTCGTCCCTGGGGCCCACACCCAGCAGCGGGCCGCAGATGTAAGCCTCCATCAGCTTGGTGCAGTCGGTCGGGATCACGTGGCCGAGGCCAAAGCCGTGCCCGTGCTCGTGGCAGATCACGTTCTTGAGGTTGGCGTAGTTGTTAATGGGGCTATGATAGAAGTCGACGTCGTCGGTATCCAGCACCATGTCTCCGGTGTTGGGATAGTAGTTGTAGGCCAGCACATTGCTGGGCCCGTCGATTGATCGGCCGCCTATCCGCACGTCCCCGCGCACTCCCAGCACGCCGGGATTGTCGGGCATGTCGGCGCCGTCGTCCGAGACCTCAACGTAGGTGATGCCTATCACGGCGTGCCAGCGGCTGAAGGCGTTTCTTATCTTGTCCTGCCAGCCGGTGCCGCCCCAAGCCGCGGTGAAGACCGCGAACAGGTTGCTTGGCCCTCCGTCGGCGTCCGTTCCGTCGGGCACGAAGCCCCATGTCAGGGTGATCGGGTTTCCGGTGGTACCGGTGGAGGGGTTGGTGGCAGTCTGAGTCCAGCGCCCTCGCATGTAGTAGTTCTCGGGGTCGTCCTCACCGAAGTAGGTGGGCAGGCTCCTCAGGATCCGCTCGGCATCCTCCGGCCTGGTGTCGGGATGAAGGCAGACGTCAACCGGTTGGGCCTGCGCCTCCAAGCCGCGCACCGTGACCTCGTAGGCAAGCCTGTCAAACGGGTCCTGAGATGACAAGAGGGCCTTCACAGCCAGGGCCGGATCGCGCCCCTCGGTACCCTCCCTCGGACCCACGGCAAGCAACGAAAGCGGCAGGAGTACCAGGACAGCCAGGCGCAGCATCCTCATGATTCACATCTCCTCGTTTGGGCCTCCACTCGAGGCCTTGCCAGACTCCACACGGGCTGAACGACCCGACGCGTCAGCTTCTGTACACTATAGTGTACATTATACCACACCCAGGGCCGCGAGTTAAGAGGTTTTCTCCGTCTGTTGTGCTCTTCGCCCCCGGGGCCGTGCCAACCGTGCGCCCACGGCCCCCATTTTTCGGGCCCGAAGAACTTGGGATACCCACCTCTTGACTACCCCTTCCGGCGCGGTATAATCATCCCGGGCTGCGCGAGCAGTTGGATTGCCCTTTTGGCAGATCCGGGGACGATGGGCGGAGGAAGAGGAGGGGCCCGATGTCATCCGACAAAAACCGACCGATCACTCTGGCGGACCTTGACCGCTTTGCAACCAAGGACGACCTTGACCGCTTTGCAACCAAGGACGACCTCAAGAACTTCGCAACCAAGGACGATTTCGATGGCCTCAAGACCGACGTCGCCGCTCTCAAGACCAACTCCGCCGCGATGAGGGTAGACCTCGGGTCCGTCCGGAGCGATCTTCGCGACTTCAGGGCCGAAATGGCCGATTTCAAGGACTGGACCCAGACCACCATGGACTGGATGGTTGGGGAATTCGGACAGATGAGGCAGGAACTGACTGTGATGCGTCACGGCCGGATGAGCCGATTCCACGAGCGCCTCACGCGGGTCGAGAAGAAGGCGGGCCTGCCACCCGAGCAATACTACTGAGCGCCCGCCCTCTGACGGGCTGACCGGATTCCGATCCACCCGATACCCGACATACGCGATTCGGCTTGCCTGCGGGCCCGGCCTATGTCATTACTTGGCCTGAATCACGCCTGTGAGTCTCTACCACAACCGGCACCAAGCCCGGTGCGCGGGGGCGCCGAAATAGCATGGTGGGCAGACTGGGCCTCGCCTTTCGCTATCTTGTGCTTGTCACATTGACCGGACTGCTTGCCGGCTTCCTGGCCGCCTCGATCTGGCTGGTCGGCCTCACCCCACACTTCCACGAGACTGCATTCAGCATCGGGCTGGGGACCAAGGAGGTCAGTTCTCTGGGGGAATTCTCTGCGCAGGGCAACATGCGGCGGCAAGGCGGGACCGCAGTCCAGTGGATAGGATGGCTCACGCCGGCAGAGAACGCCGGCATCTCCGTCGGCGATACCATCATCGCAGTAAACGGAATCCCTCTTCGAACGAGGCCCGAGGCCTTCTGGCGAGCTTACCTGAGGGCCACGCCCGGCACCGAGATAAGGTTCGAAGTCAAGAGGGATGGTTCAACCTGGACCGAGAGTCTTGCGGTCAGGGATCCGGAGGAGGTGCGCCGAGAGAGGGGCTGGCTGGATATCACCTGGTTTGGCCAAGAGAAGGCGAAGGAACTCGGTGTTGAACCGGGGCGCGGTGTCCTCATTGAGAAGGTGGCAGAGGGCCTTGCCGCCGACTCGGCTGGCCTGAGGCCCCACGACATAGTGCTCGAGGCAAATGGTAGCGAGATCCCCGATCCTGGTTCGTTTCGGCGCTTGATCGCGGCAACCCCGCCGGGCCAGATGTTGAAACTGAAGGTCTCCCGAGGCCACGACACTCTCGACGTCGCACCCACGGTCACCAAGGAGCCTTCCCCAACGGTGACTTACCGTCACGGTGGATCCTGGGTATCGTCCGGTTCACCCGCCAAGGCGACCTGGACCTTCTACGGGCCCTTCCTGGCAATGTCGCTGCTTTGCCTGGCAGTCGGGGCGATCTTGGGTTGGGCCCGGCCCCGAGACCCCGTTGCCTTCCAATGCGGCGTGCTGTTCCTTGCCATCGGGTTTCAGCCACTAGGGGCCGCGCCGTTCCAGGCGTCGTGGCCCACCTGGGCTTTGGCGCTGTTCGGGGCTGTCCTCGAAATCTCGACCGGACTGGGCCTGCTGCTGACGCTACGAGTCTTCGCGGTCTTTCCCAACCGCTCGCGCCTCGGCAGCTTGCTGCTTCGCCTGCAAGTGCCCTACCTTGCCTTCCTCGTGTTGTGGGGATCCTACCAGATTCTGGACACGCTGTCCCAGGTCTCAGGCTTGAGCCTATACAGTGCGGTTCCCAAGCAGATGACTGCGTTCTTCGGCGCGCTCGACGAAGTAGATGCAGCCATCCTCATCTACGCCGCCACACTTGCCTCCCTGGTCATCGCCCAAGGGATAGAGGCCCGACGAGGCGCGCGGCCGCAGTTGAGGATCTTGGAGCTGTCTCTGGGCTTCGGGGTCATCGCGCTGTTTCTTTTCGGCGCCGGCGGCGCCATCTTCCGAATCGCTCCGGCGTCCTGGCAGGTGTCACGCGGTTTCGTGACCTACTACTTGCCGATCGTCTTGTTCTGCGCGGTGCCGATCGGGTTCGCTTACACGGTGCTGGCTCGCAAGGTATTCGGCATCCGCTTCATCATACGCCGGGGCATACAGCACCTCCTGCTTTCCCGCGGGGTGCTCGCGGCCGAAGGGCTGCTGCTCTTCGTAATCGTTGAGGAGGCACTCCGCCGCAGCCCGTCCGCGATCGGGACCTCCGTTCCTGCGGTAGCAGGCCTTGCAGGAGCCGCTTCAGTCTTCGCCATCACCGGTTTGGCAAAGGTCAACCGTCCTTTCATGCGAAGGATTGATCGCCGCTTCTTCAGGGAGAACTACGATGCCCGCACGGTCTTACTGGGCATGAGCCAGAAGATGTCCGCGTTCCGGGTCAGTAGCGAGATACTTGAGCAAGCGGGGCAGGCAATACTCGCCACACTCCACCCCTGGCATCTGGCCTTCTTGCTGGGCGGTCCCGACGCCGGTGGCATGACCGCAGCCTGGAGCGGAACATCCTCTAGGGACCGCACTCACCGGGGCCTGGGCCACGAGCCTCAGGGGTCGACCGCACCGGGCCCAGCCGCGGGAAACTCGGAACGCCTGCAAGAGTCTATCGGTGCTCTCCGGGACGGAGGGCCGTGGTTGGACGTGCCCCCCGAAGAAGAAGGCGTGAGAGCTGAAGAGTCCGAAGCCACAGGTGCAATTGAACTCCTGGTCGCGATTCCAAGCAGCAAAGGTATGATCGGGTGCATCGCCCTCGCAGGCAAGCTCTCCGAGGAGCCCTTTAGCCGCGAGGACAAGGAGCTCCTCACAACTGTCGCCACCCAGATGGGGCTCGCACTGGAGAACGCCCGACTCCTCGAGGTCGCCAAGCGTGAGGCTGAGCAAGCGAAGGAATTGGGGATCGCGCGTCAGGTGCAGCAAAACCTCTTCCCCAGAGACTTGCCCAAACCGCCGGGCTGGGACCTCGCTGCAACCTGCAGGCCCGCCCGCGAGGTTGGCGGCGACTACTACGACGTCTTCCAGATTGATGAAGACCACGTAGCGCTCGCGCTGGGAGACGTCTCGGGCAAAGGCATTGGTCCGGCGCTGGTGATGTCCAACGTGCAGGCTATGATACGGGCTGAACTCAGGCGGCCCGGGGCGAACTTGGGCGAGGTCCTGTCGGTCGTCAATCAGCACTTGCACTCTTCCACATCAGCGGAGATGTTCATCACCCTCTTCCTAGCGGTCCTCAACACGCGAACGGGCGAGCTCCGCTACGCCAACGGCGGGCACAATCCCCCGTTCGTGGTTGGCCCCGGCACACAAGCTCCGATCAAACTCACCGATGCAGGACCCATCGTGGGCATCATCCCCGGCATGGTCTACAGCGACAGCCGACTTGCTCTGGAACCCGGAAGTGCTCTGGTGATATACAGCGATGGAGTGACTGAGGCGGCAAGCGGGTCCGGGGATATGTTCGGGGAAGAAAGGCTCGTCACCGAGCTCCTTCACTCTGGCAGCCAAGGCGCGGGAGGCACGATGCAGCAGGTGCTGGCCGCCGTAGACCAATTCGCCGCGGGCGCCGAACAGGCCGACGACATATCCCTGATAGTGATCGGGAGAGTCTCTCCATCTGATATCGCCGTACCCGAGGAAGGTCAGTAGTCCCTATCCCACGCCGTTCCAGGCAAGCACCGAGGCACCGGCCGGGACGCCCAGCTCGCGGGCGACGATGGGACACTTGGCCCTGAGGATGAAGAAGACGCTCCGGAGCGACTCATCCAGGGTCTCGTAGTTGGCCTGTCCCTTGGAAAGCACCACGCCGGCGCTCCAGAAGACGTCGCGGAACTCCTCGCTGGTCTCCTCGAAGACCACTCCCAGGCTGGAAGAGCCGGTCTCGACAACTTCCGCCGGCGCCGCTATCCCGGCGCGTGCCGCATCGTCCCGCATGGCGTCATTGATTATGGGACCGGACTTGACGCTGAGCCACACCCGCTTGCCCAAGCGCACCGCCTCGTCCATCAAGAACCTGTCGAAGACGATCTCGCCGGCATTGTCGCTCACCACCAAGAGGCTCGCCGCGGCCGCCAACGCCTCCGAGAATCTCTGGGACTCGTCAATGGCAAGCGGCGCCGCCAGGGTCTCGGCGAGGGTCGCCTCGAGGTCGAACTCGGTCCCCACTCCGAAATCTATGATGTTGCCGGCCGCGGCGAGCTTGGCAGCATACCGTATGCGCTCGACCGGGGACATCCGCGTCATCTTCCCTTCGACATCGGGCTTGATCGCCTCGTAGAGCGCCAGGGCTTCCCGCGTGGTTTCGACCTTCATCGCGAGGAAGGGATCGCGCCCGCGCCACAGGTGCTCGGCGGCGCGCATGGCCCTGGTCGCCACCACGGCCGGGGCAATTGCCATCGAAGTGCCCCTCAAGACCTCCTCCGCGGCCTCGATCGCCCGCCGCTCGAGGTCCTCGCCCAGGCCCGCCATTCGAGCGGTCCTCAGGGCTTGCTGGACGGAGCACGGCAGACACTCGGGCGACGACTTCAAGGCGGGCTCGCTTTCAGGTCTTCTGCTCTTTCTTGCGCGCGGCAGGAAAGAGCACGTTGTTCAGGATCAGCCTGTAGCCGGGTGAGTTCTTGTGAAGCGCCAGATCGGTCGGAGGATCCCCTACCATGTGCTGGTAGTCCTCGGGGTCGTGACCGGCGTAGAAGGTGAAGGTCCCCCGGCCCACGGCCCCGTGCAGGTACTTGACATCATCGTCGTTCTCGGTCTCGGCGAGCACCGTGACGTTTCGCTTGACCAGCCGCTTCTCGTAGCCGGTGGTCTGGCCCATGAAGCCGTTCACCACGGCGACGTGATCCTGCGTGAGCATTGTGGGGATGGGATCCTGCTTGGCGGAGAACTCGAAAAGGGTGAAGTAATCGTTGGGCTGCCCCCGCCGGGCCGCCCGGGGGCTGGTATCCAGATCGGAATACTCGTAGACCATCGGGTTTGTTATCAAAGTGAAATCGGTGAAGGCCAGGGACTTGGAGTAGTCCAGCTTCTGCTGGCACTGAGGGTCGGCCTGATTGCCGTCATATACCTCAGCCACAATGTCCACCCCCTCGGCAGCCAGCGCGATGTCGAAGGAGTCGGTCCCGGAGCACATCGAGAACAGGAACCCGCCGCGCGCGGTGTACTCCTTGATCTTGCGGGCCACCGCCTTCTTGAGCTCCGAAACTGAGGCGAAGCCCAGCTTGCTGGCCATGGCCTCCGACGTCGCCACCTGCTTCAAGTACCAATCCGCGTTGTGGTAGCTGGCGTAGAACTTGCCGTACTGCCCGGTGAAGTCTTCGTGGTGGAGGTGCAGCCAGTCGTAGTTGTCTAGTGCCCGGCCCAGCACGTCCTCGTCGTAGACAACCGTGTAGGGGATATCGGCGTAATCCAGCGCCAACATCACCGCGTCATCCCAGGGCTCCTTGTCCGGAGGCGCGTACACCGCAATCGCCGGCGCCTTCTCCAGGAGCACCACCTCCATGTTCTCCTGTTCTATCGTGGAGTAGACCTGGCCTGCCGCCCCCGGCGGTATTACATCGAAGGCCACACCCAGGATCGCGGCCTTGCGTGCGATGAGATCGGAGGCGTCAACCATGAAGGAGCCGCTGCGATAGTTCAGAAGCCACTCCACGTTGTAGCCCTGGCCCAGGCACCAGTATGCAAGCCCGTAGGCCTTGAGGTGATCGGTCTGAGCAAGGTCCATGTAGACCAGGATCTTCTCCGCCGATGCCCCGGCCGGCGCCAGAAGCGCCGCGGCAGCCACCAGCACCACAACAACGCCCCGCGACATCGTCCACCGCATCGCTCTATCGGCTTTGCCGCTTCGCAACGTCAAGCTTCCTCCTTGCTTCTCCGGCCGAGACGCTCTCCGGGAATCGGACAATCACGTCCTCGTAGGTCCGCACGGCGTCCCCCACCCGGCCCGAAGCCATGTAGACATCGCCTATGGCCTCGAGCGCGCCGGGGGAATATGATGTGACCAGGGTGTCGGCCAAGAGCTTGTAGAGCCTCAGCGCGCGATCGTACTCTCCGCGGTCGGCGTAGATTCGCGAAAGGCTCTTCAGGCTCTCCACCTTCACGCTGCCCTGCCCGGGGTCGGCGGCCAGGTTCTTCAGGATGCCCGCCGCCTCGTCGACCTTGCCCTCGCGCTCCAGCAGGCCCGCCCGGGCCAGATCCTTGAGCCAGATCGTGCCGAGGTCGCCCTTGACGGCCTTCAAGAGCATCAGCCGGTCGATGGCGTCGTTGGCCCGAGGCTCATCCGGGTACTGCCTCAAGGTCACGTTGTAGTAGGACGTCGCGTCCTCGAAGGCACCCTGGTAGAACTTGATCTCGCCGAGATTGTAGAAGGCCTCCTGAGCGTAGCCGGGCTTCCAATCGGTCGCCACAAGGTCGTAGGTCGTGAACGCCTCCTCGAGAGCGCCTGAGCGAACCAGGCAATCCCCCTTGAAGAGGATGGCGTCGTATCTGGCCTCACCCGCGGCTTTGGACTCTATTACCTTGTCGGCCGCAGCGGCGGCCTCGACGAACCTGCCCGCATCGCGCAGAATGCCGCAGAGCGCCAACTGGGCCTCGCCCGCCCACTTGGTGTCGGGGTATCCGCTCACCACCTCGCGGTAGGCAATCTCGGCCTCGGCCACCAGGCCGCCCGCAAGCTGGCAGCCCGCCTTGTTGATCATCAACATCGGGAACTGGCTCCTGTTGGCCGGCAGCGACAGGGCCAGATCGTAAGCCCGTCCGCACTCCGCGTAGCAAGCCCGCTCCCTGGACCTTGCGGCAAAGAGCGCCAGCACCTCGGGCGACAGCGCTCCGACCCGGCCCAGCGCCGATACCTCGTCGAAGGCGCGGGCGCACTCACCGTTCAAGATGTAAACCTGCCACAGACAGGCCCGCGCTATCTCGCCCACGCCAGGGCGCGCTACCTGAGCGTCCAGGGTCGCTATCACGGTCCTTCCGCCTTCGGCACTGTCTGCCATCGCCACAACTCCGTCAACCGCGATCTCGGGATTGCCTTCGGCTGCCGCGGCCACGAGATACTCCACCGTCGCCGAATCCGGCTTGCCCGCCAGCTTGTAGAGCTGAGCCGCGTCGAAGGCGAAGGCGGCAGAGTCTCCGGTGGCCCGCCGCGCCCGCAGGATGAAGTTGACGGCATCCCCGGGGGCGGAGTTGCGCCAGAGCACCTGGTAGGCGATCTGGTAGCTGCCGAGCTCGTCCGGCGCGGACGCGACAATCCGGTCCAGCGCGTTCAGCGCTTGACCGCGTCTGCCGGTCACAAGATACAGCGAGGCCAGATCGGCGAGCCCCTTGGGATCGTCGGGCCTCGCCGCGAGGAACTGGACCATCACCGCCTCGGCCTCGTCGTACCTCTTGGTTTCGACCAGCGCTTGAAAGAGCGCCCCCGTGACCAGGGGGTCGTTGGGATAGGTGGCGCTCAAGCTCCGCAGCTTGAGGATCGCCGCATCGTAAGCGCCCGAACGCACGAGCGCCCTGACATCGCGCAGCGCCCTCTCCCTCCCGCCCATGTCCGGCGGGGGCTGCTCGCCGAACACCGCAGCGGCCACCGCCAGCACGGCAAGCGCGATCAGGGCAGCGGCGGCCCGCCGCGCCGCCCCGCGGAACGCCAGCGTGAGTCCAGCGGTCATTGCGCACCGTCCGTCGTGGTCCCCCGGCCCGCGCCCTCGGTGGGGCCCGGCCGTGAACCCGAGATCGCCTTGAAGTACGCCCGGATCAGCTCCTCGTATTCCGGCGGATAGTAGCCGCTGCCACGGTACAGGAGATCGCGAACCGCCGCCTCCCGTTCTTCCAGCGAAAGAGCCGGCGGCGATGTCACCTGATAGACCTCGCCCGGCCGCGACTTGCGCCGCTGAGAGTACTCGCGCCGCCTCAATGACTTCTGGGCATCGAGCATTCGCGTCAAGATGCGCTCCTGCCTGCGCAGGGTTTCCTCGCTGACGCTCTGACGCTTGAGATCCTCGATCACCCGTTTGGCCTCTTCAATCAGGTCGTCGAGACGACCCAGGATCTCGGTGCGGTCTCCGTACTGGCCCGTGAGATCCTCCAGCCCCTCTTTGACCGCCTCCTGCTGGGCTGCCAACCTGGCCATTTGGGCGCGCGCCTCCATGCTGAGGCCCTGCTCACCCTCGCCCAGCATCTGCTGGGTGCCCTGGTTTATTCCCAGCTGCATGCCGCACATGTTCTCCAGGCTTTCAAACGCCTCGGCCATCCCTCCCGGAGAGGAGCAGGACGAGGCCTTGTCCATCGCGTCCATCAGGCCGGTCACCATGGTGTTGATCGCTCCCAGGGAGCCCTTGACGTTGCGGCCGGCCTGACGCCCCGTGGCCTCGCCGAGGTCCTTGGCTGCCGCCTCGAGGCTCCGGCCTATCTCCAGGATCGCCCTGCCGATCGATGGGCTGACGAAGAGGCTCTTCTGGGACAGCGAGAACATCTTCTCGGCGATCCGGTCGACGGCTTCCTTGTAGACTATCTCCCGCCGCGCCAGCTCCGACCGGGCCGGACCCGTGCGCGCGACCTCCAGCCCTGCCAGCACCTCCTCCTGTCGCGCCGAAACGTCCCTCAGCCCGTCTACGGTCTCCTTCAGGGCGTCCATTATCTGCTTGCGTTCGTCGTTCATCATGGCGTCGCCCGCCGCCTTGAGCATGGCGGCAAGCTGGTCAAGATTGCCCGAAAGGCCCTCACCATCCTGGAGCGCGTCCGACGGTCTGCCCGCGGACATCTTGGCGAGCATCGACCTCATCGCGGCCTCGATCTGGTTGGCATCCATGAACTGGCCGGCCTTGTCGACCTCCTCCGCGACCGGATTGCTCTGGGCGCGCAGCAGATCGGCGACCTCGCGCGTCATCTCCCTGAGCCGCGCGGTATCCTGGGCAAGCCCCCGCTCCTTGCTTTCCGCCTCGGCGGTCTTGCGATCGCGCAAGAGATCGTTGGCCTGCTTCTGCCCCTCGGCTATGTCCGCCGCCAGCTTGACCGCGGCCTCCATCTTCTGCTCGGCCTTCATCCGCTTGAGCATTGCTATGGCCTGCTCCAGCTTCCTCAGCAGGTCCTCCTGGGTGATGTTGAGGTTCTCCATGGCGGCCCTGATCTCCTCCGGGCTGAGCTGGGCCATCGCCTCCCGCATCTTCTCCATCGCCCGCATCAGGTCCTCGCTGGCCACCTCCTGTATCAGCTGCCGTATCTCCTCCATCTTCTCCAGCACGGCGAAATTGACCAGATTGTTCTCGCTCATCATGTCCATGGTCTCGTCAAGTGACGACGATATGTCCTCGAGCTGCTTGGCTACGTCGTCCTGCCTGGCGAGATTCTGCTTGAGGGCCTGCTCCTGCTCCCATCCCAGAGCGCTCTGAGCCTTGGCTTCCCGCTTGATGTCCTCCGCTATCTCCTCGAGGTTCTCCTTGGCCTCCCGGGCCTCCTCGGCTACCTCTTCCAGGCTCTCCACGTCCTCGCTCTGGCGCTCCTCGATGGCCTCGTAGAGCTCGTAGACCGTCGGAACGCGCGCCACGTAAACATCGGTCTTGGCCTGCTTGGGTCCGGTCAGAGCGTCGTTGTCGACGACCACCACGTAGTAGGACACCGCGTCCCCCGGGAAGACGTCGAGCCGCGCCACGTCCCAGGTGTAGTCGCATCTTGCTTGAGCCTTGCCGTTGTATGCCAGGTCGATCTCGCCGGTGCCGCCCTTGAACTCGTAGTGGAGCTTCATCGCGGCGATGCCGTAATCGTCCAGGGCCACCACCGAGAGCGGTATTATCATGTCGGCCTCGAGCATGGTCTCCTTGCCCGGGCTTTCGATCCTCACGTAAGGCGATTTGTCGGGTATGACCCTGATCGCGTGGGGACCGTGCGGCCGCGCGCGAAGGCCGCCCTCGGCGGCGAGCTCCAGCGTGAAGTCCAAGTCCTCGGCCAAGCGCATCTCGGCAACCAGCGAATCCCCTGTGCCGGAGATCGCCCGCAGGGGCTCGCGCCAGGCCTTGCCGCCCTCGCCGGCAACCGCGATCCAGGCGCTTTCGGGGCGGCAATTGGCCGCGAGGGCGAAGGTCGCCCCGGTGCCGAAGGGCGCGGTAATGTCCCAGCTGCCCCGGGCAAGCGTCTCGTCGGCAAGACCGGTGTGCGCGGGATAGTCCAGAGTTATCTTGCCGCTCACGATCCCGGGCTCTTCCCTGACCGAAATCCGGAAGACCTGAGTGGCCTGGCCGCCGGCGGCCACGAAGTAGGAAAGGTCCCTGTCGATCTTGGCCAGGGTGTTGGTGAAGCGGCCCCTGCCGCCGCTTGCGGCGGACTCCGCGGGCGTCATCGAATAGGCCCGCTCCTGGCCGCCCAGAAGCACATGCAGTTTGGGCGAGCTCTTGAGGAAGGCCCGCACGTCGGCCGTCACCTCGAGATCGGAGCCGGCCAGAAGATCGCGATCGCCCGGCCGCACCGTGATCTCAATCCCGCTGCGGCCGGAAAGTCCGCAGAAGTAGGCGAGTCTCTCGAGCGAGTAGTCGACCCTGGCCGGGTCCAGGCGCCACCACACTAGAGCGCCCAGGGCCAGGAGCGCCAGCGCGGCGCAGTACAGCAGGAGAGCCCGCTTCCTTACGCTGGCCTGGAGATCGAAGCCCCTCACCCGCTCGGCGATGCCAGCCATGGCCTTGGCTATCAGGGTCTCCGAATAGCCGAACTTGCGGTTGTCGATCTCGGCCAGGTCGAGCAGGGTCACCAGATCCAGCCCCACCTCCTTCAAGTCCCGGCCGACCCGCGCGGCGTAGCTCCTTATCGAATGGGAGACCCGAAGCACCCTCACCACACTGGCGGCGACCGCGCCCACCGCCAGCGCCAGCATCACCGTGGCCACCACCCTGAGAGCGGGCCCGCCGAGACCCAAACCCATGTCCAGGAGCGAGACCGCCAGCCAGGCGAGCCCGACGATCACAAGGCCCGCCGCCAGGGCGGAGGCGAATCCGACCGCCAGAGTGGTCCTTCTGACGGCGGCGAGCTTGCCTATCGCTTCGGCCGCTCGCGCAGATGTGCTTGCCAAGGTCGTTCTCCTCAGTGAGTCAGGGCGTAGGCCGCTATGTTCACCGCCATCTTGCCGGCGGCCTCCCGAATGTTCACCGGATCATTGTGCACGTCGGCATCCTCCAGACCGTCCCCGATGTCGGTGTTGAAGCTGTAGAACACAACCAGCCTGCCCTCGTGGATGATGCCGTAGCCGTGCGGGGGGCCGCCGTCGTGCTCGTGTATCTTGGGAAGCCCCCGGGTAAAGTCATAGGCTATGTGATAGATCTCGTGACCGAAGGGAAGCTCCACCAGCTCCTGGTCGGGAAACACCTTCCTCAGGGCCTTCCGGAATGACTGGTCCATGCCGTAGCAGTCGTCGGCCCACAGGAAGCCCCCGGAGGTGAGGTAGAGCCTGAGTTTGGCGGCCTCCTCGTCGGACAGGTCCACGTTGCCGTGCCCGGTCATGTAGGCAAACGGGTGGGTGAAGAGCGCGTCATCCATGATCGGGATTCGGGCGTCTTCCCTGGAGGTCGCAAGGCCGAGGTCTCGCTCGACGTGCCTCAAGAGATTGGGGAGCGACGTCGGATCTGAGTACCAGTCGCCGCCTCCCCGGTACTTGAGCCGTGCCACGCTGAACTCGGAAGCGGCGGAAAGCCCCGGCAGGCAGGCGAGAAAGACCAGGATCGCCGCGCCGATCAGGGGACGTCTCGCCTTAGACCATCTTGTCATCGCAGGCTTTCTCTCGAGAGCAATCTACGTCAATATAAGAAGCCCGAAGAGGGTAAGTCAACAGCACGAGCCGGCGGGTGGCGGGTCCTGTCGCCGACCACCCCCGCCGTGCTCGCTCACGCTGCGCTCGTCGGGGATCCCCCGTCGGCGCCACCCGCCTCGCGTTCGGGCCGTCGTCGGGCCGACGCCCTCCGCTCAGAGAAATGATATTCGCTACGGGCAATCGGCCCTTCCTCGGCCCACATGCTGCAGGCGCCGATGTTGGCGAATTGCGCGGAGTGAATGTAGTACTGAACGAAGCGCTTTCGCCAACGAGGCGCCTGGACTGAAGCAATGGGCTGAGGTCAGGCGGGTGGCGGGTGGATCAGAAGAGGCCGTCGTCGTCCTCGGTATCCAGCATGTCCATGAGCTCTAGATCGATGTAATCCTCATGGTCGGCCTCCCCCGCGTGCTCCAGGTGCTTGGCCTCCTCGTCACCCTCCCCGGCCGCGTAGCAGCTGTCGCAGTATACGTTGCCGCGGTCCTCGATCGCGCACCGCGTGCACAGCCCCACCCCGCATGCCGAGCATTCAAGGGTAGCGTTAGCCCGCGGATGATAGTGGCACTTCAAGCGACCGACCCCCTCTTGGCAGCGCCTTCCCGCCAAGCAGCCTACCCCAATTATTACCAAACCCCGGGCTTGTCAAGCGGAATGTGGTCGGCGACAGCGGGGCCGCGGGTGGCGCCTCGGCGGGCCATGGACGCTGCCTTGGCAGCCCCGGGACGGACAGAAGAAGGGCCGGAGCTTCGGGCATAAGCTCCGGCCCTGAGTACGAACGTGTATACTCCTACTTCACAACAAGCATCTTCTTGGTAGCCGCGAACTTCCCGGCATCCATCTTGTAGAAGTACACGCCGCTCGATACTCGTTCGCCGATTTGGTTCATACTGTCCCAGTTCACCGAATAGCGCCCGGGCTCCATGCGCTGATCCTTCAGCACCCTGACCAGCTGCCCCATCGCGTTGTAGACCTTGATGGAGACATCACTGATGCTCGCGACCTCGAACTCGATCGTGGCCCCGGAAGCAACCGGGTTGGGACTGCACTGACCGAGCGCCCACTGGTAGGAAGCCCTGGGCGTCACGCCAGAGGTCCCTCCGCCGGAAGTGGGCGGAAGACCGAAGAGGTCCGAGAGAATCATCCGCATGAGATCCACCCGGCCGTAATAGTACCCGGCGTTAAAGGACGGAGACCCCGTCCCCGTAGAGCCGGTGCAGTAAGTCGCCGTGTGGGTCCCTGCGGCGCTGAGGTCGAAGTTCACAAAGGCGCACTGGCCGCCGTTGGCGGTCTCCACGTAGATCGCCGCGTCCGAGGACGAATAGGTGACCCCGGGGTTGGTGACCTCCAGCAGCTGCTGCGCGGTGTAGCCCGGCCACGGCGTGGTGTGGGTGACCACGTAGCTCATGTCCTTGAGATACGGGCACTCGCGGTAGACCAGCATGGTGTCCACGGAAAGCGTCGTCGGCGTTCCGAAGACCGACACCGAAGCCGGAGCTCTCACGTAGGCGTAGGGCTTCGCAAACGGAGCTTCCATCTCCTCCTGGTAGGTGCATCCCATGATGCCGCTCAGGAACTCACCGCCCAGCGAGTCCTCGCCCACCACGGCCATGTTGTAGGCAATCCGGTCGCCGCACAGCACCAACTTGCCCTCGTTCGCCAAGTAGTTCTTGATGGCAATCTGAGCTTCCTTGTCGAACAGGTAGTTCGAGAAGTACGGACCGGTGAACCACACAACCGCGTCGTAGTCGGAATACTGCAGCGGATGGATGTGCTGGTTCGAGCCGGCGCCGCTGATGTCGAACTTGTCGTAGCAGTACCCGGCGTCCCTGAGGGTGTTCTCGTAGATGTCCTCCGGGGGACTGGTGGTGTTCCCCTGTTGCAGGCACTGGCCGTAGTCGTAGATGGTCTGATTCATACCGTCCACGAGCAGGATCTTGACCCCGTCGTAACTGGGCGGGAACTGAGGCAGGATCGAGAAGCCGTAGTAGTCCTCACGCACCCCGCCGGCGTTCTGAGGATGGTCGGGATTCGCCCTGGCCGGGGACATCTCGATGTTGTTAAGCACATCGGTCGCCTTGATGTAGTACCAGCACTCGGTGCCCACGTCCCACGCGGTTGCGCCCGGCGTGAAATCGCTGGCCTTCAAGGTGCCGTAGTACTGACCGCCCAACTCCGGATGCGCCGGATCGTTGGCCTGGAGAAGCGTCATGTTGGCGCTGACCCAGGAGGCGCCCGCGTCGATGCTTCCCACAATCTGCACCGAGGCCAAACCGTCCTTGTCGGTCACGTCCAGGTTCATCTGGCACGCCTTGCGGATCGGCGCCGCCGACGGGCCGGAGTACCGCGTTATGCTGTCCTGGCTGTAGGCCGAGAAGAACGAGTTGTAGGCCTGCGCTACTTCCTCGAGGAAGCTGTCCTGAAGGATGTCGATTCCACGCAGCGTGAATATGGAGGCGTTGCCGTCGAAGAAGCCCACGGACACGTTGTCGATTATGTTGTCCGAGTCCTTGTGCTTGCCTCGGCACGCGTCGCCCGGCTGGGACACGTCTATCATCTCCCAGGCAAACTGCACGGAATCGTTGGTGGCCCCATAGAACGGCGTCACGTCCTCGTTGAAGTCGAAGTTCCAGAAGAAGCAGCCGCCGTACAGCAGGTAGCCGTCGATGTCCACCCACGGGCACCACATCTGGTTCGTGCTGTCACGGAACCGGACCTTGGAGTTGGTGTAATCGCAGGTGTAGTCCAGGATGCACATGTACTGGTCGTACTGGACAACCGCGCCGGTGTTCTGGAGCGCGAATCTCGGCGACATCATGCGGTAGAACCACCCGTTTCTCCACGCCGCGGTTCCCGGATAGCCGTTATCGGGCCGTCCGCGCCAAACGTAAGACGAATCCAGCTGGCAGGTGGTCCTTGTGCCGCCGTCACCGCCCTCGTAGGGCGGATCCGGATCCTTGAGGACGTGCCACTGCTGGGTCACGCCGGTCGGATTCGGCAGGGACCAGTACTGAGGCAGCGCCCCGAACACCGAGCAGGTCTCGAAGTTCTGGGAGTAGAAGCTGCCACTCGAGCCGTACACCTGGACGTTGTCGATGAAGGCCGCGCCGTCGGTGTCGCCGGTTCCGTCGGCATCGCTGAAGCCGCCGTCAGAGACGAAGCGCCACCTGAACTGCGGCGCGCTGGTCACCGTCCCCAACATCGCTCTGCTGATTATGCCCTTGTACGCCGGCTCGTTGGCGTTGACGCGCCCCTGCCAGTTGCACCGCTCCAACCTCAGGATATCGCCGTTGCCGAAGTGGTCCGGGTTCGGAGTCGGAGAGGCGCCGCAGACGCCACCCGGGTCGTTGCTGGTGGCGTTGAACGTCCCCACTGTCTGCCAGCCGGTGCTACTGTAGTAGTCCACGTAGAAGTAGTCGTACTTGCACTCGGTGTCGTACCGCGGGTCAAAGTACAGCGTGCATCCGTTGGCCACGGAGAACGACTCCGGCAGCGAAAGCTGCGCCACGCAGTTCCAGTAGCCGCCGTAACCCGGGGCGTTGGTCCAGGTGCCGCACTCCACCGGCTTGCCGTCCCAGATGAAGTCCGAGCCGCACCAGAGAGCCCGCGTCCCAGTGTAGGTCCTCTGGTCGGTACGATAGCTGTCTACGTGCCAGTAGTTGATGTTGACCTGCGAAGGGAAGCTCCGCACGTCGACGTACTTGAAGCACTTGGTATCCCATGGGGCGACGGTCCCGCAGGTGTCGCCGAGTCCCTGTTCGACACACCAGGTCTCGGCGCCAAGCGGGCCGCCCAATGCCTCGCCGCCGTGCCCCTGATTGGGATCCCCCGGGCAGAGGCTTTCGTCGGCGTGAACCTGTATCCAGGACGTGTCCCCCTGCTCGACTATCACGAACGGGGACGCCAGCGGATTTGCCCCCAGCGCCCTCTCCGGCGGCAGCAAGAGCCGTCCCGGCTCCTTGTTGCCCAATGCAACGGAGGCGAGCCCCATGATCAGGACCGCCGCCGCCACGAAAATCAACGGTTTGCATCTCATCATGATCGAAATCCTCCGATGCGAAGATCACTGCTGGCCGGTTTTCCTGCCGGCCCGTACCTATCGGGAAAACAACTTGCTTGTCGGACAGGTCATCTCCCCATGCGGCAAAAGTAATCGGAGGTACTGCAGCGCTGGCTCGTCTCACCCCCTTCCCCGACCCTGCGTCGCCCGTCATCGCCCCGTCCGCCCGCCCCGTTGTTTTTTGGGTCGCCGCACTATACCCACACCCCCCTGAATTGCACAGATGCTATTTCGCCCGGCCTATGGCGCTTTCGTCGGGCCGAGGAAGGGCCGATTGCCCGTAGCGAATATCAGTTCTCTGAGCGAAGGGCTTCGGCCCTTCCTCGGCGCTACGCGCTGAGGCGACCAAGCGGGGAGGCGGCTTGACGGGGGGCCCCAGTTGGGATACCCTAGTGGTGTCAGGGAGCCGAGAAATGAAGCCCAGCAGGACGCGCAGGTACTTCCACGCTCTTCCCGCGGCGATCGCCGCGGCGCTCCTGCTGGCCGCCACGGCAGCCTCTACCACGAGCCCCGAGGGAACCGCACCGGCGGGAGACGCCGACAGCGCCTACGGCCGGGGCCGGACCGGCCTGCCCGTCCTGGATTCTTCCCCGCGGCAGAGCGCGAGGCCGACCCCTCCCCGCCGGAGGCAGTTCGACGACAGACTGCCCAACTTCGCCTTCGCCACAATCGGAGATTCCCACATAAGAACCGAAGGCCCCCCGGACCTGCGCTACCTCAAGGCCCTCGACGTGTCAGGCGACCTCTTGGCCAACTACGTTGAGGACATAAACGCCCACATTCCGCCGGTAGACTTCGCGGTCCATCTCGGAGACATCACCGACCTCGGTCTGGCCGAGGAGTTTGCCGTGTGCCGAGCGATCCTCGACAGCCTTGCGCCGCCGCTCTATCCTGTGGTGGGCAACCACGACAACTTCCAGAGCGACGCCAAGCTGGGCTGGAGGACCTTCGCCGGCCGGGATTCCACCAACTACTCCTTCGACCACAAGGGCCTCCACTTCGTGGTGATCGACTGCACTCTGGATCCTTACGCGCCGCCCTACGTGGACTGCGACAGCACGGTTCGCAGCTGGGTCGCGCGGGACCTCGCCCGCAACGGCGGCGAGCCCACCATTCTCTTCTCGCATTTCAACATGTGGGAGCGGCAGTGGAACGCGATGTTCGACACCACGCTTCACTACGCCGAGTACAGAGGCATGCCCGAGCTCAGACAGACACTGGAAGCCGCCGGTAACGTGATCGCGGTGGTGAACGGCCACGTGCACGCCAACCGGGTGGAAGAGCACAACGGCATCTACTACCTAGATGTCGGGGCGACCCTGGTCGGGCCTCCGTCGGTGAGGTACTTCCATGTCTACCCCGACCGGATAGAGGTCAGATCCGCCTACATCTCACGAGCGTCGCTGTTCGACTACGTTACCTCCCTGTGCGCCCAGTGCGCCGCCTGCTTCAGCCGCGACTCCGTGTGCTCCTTCATAGACGGTGACGCCGGCCAGAGGGAGTTCACCATACCCTTGAGGAGCTTCGCGGGAGTCCCGGCCGCCACGGCCGCGACAGCAGGGCCGATCCGGCTGGGGCTCGCGCTCAGGTACGACGGCGCGGGCCGGGTGCGCGCGGTGGTCTCCTCCGAGGCGCCCGGAGCGGTGGACCTGGCGCTTCACGACGTCTTGGGCCGCCGGATCGACAGGCGGAGCTTCTACAAGGGCGCCGGTGATCTCGAGATCGATCTGGCCGCCGATCTGGCCGGAACCCGGGGCCTTCCCGGAGGGATCTACTTCCTGAGGGCCTCGCTCCAGGGGACCGCCCGAACGCAGAAGATAGTCCTGATTCCTTAGGCCCCGCGAGCCTTCCCGCCGCCCAGGAGCCGCCCGATCCGCTTCGCAACCAGGAATCGCACGGCGCGCCTGCGCCGCCAGAAGTAGCCGATGGCCGCCCGCACCTTGAGGTTCTTCACGTAGAAGCTGACCAGGGCGCGCATCTGCAACTTCTCCATCTCCCGGTAGGGAAGGCCGCTGACCTCAAGCACCCTGCCGCCGTACTTGTCGTACTGCGACCAGTCACGGGTGAGCAGGCGGTACCCGCAGTCCCCGCGGTTGGCCAGGTCGAAGATCTTGGTGCCGGGGTAGGGCACCATCAACCCCACCGCAATCATGTCAGTGTCGAGTTCCACCGCCAGGTCGATGGTCCTCTTCACGGTCTCCCTGGTCTCGTTTGGATGGCCCAGGATGAAATAGGCGTCCACCGCTATGCCGGCGTCCTTTATCGCCCTCACAGCCCGCCGCACCTCGTCCACGGTTATGCCCTTGCCGATCGCCTTCAAGACGGCGTCGTCGCCGGACTCCACCCCCAGCCCCAGCCGAAAGCATCCGGCGCGCTTGGCCAGCGCCAGCAGGTCGGGCCGCACTATGTCGGCGCGCGTGAGGCCGCACCACCTGGCCCGCTCCGGCAGCCCCCGCTCGATCATCAGGTTCAAGAGATCGCGGCTCTCCTTGCAATCGTGCAGGAGTATGTCGTCGTAGAAATCGAAGGTGTGCGCGCCGTGACGCTCAATCGCCTGCTCCATCTCCCGGCAGACGCTCTCCGCCGAGCGCCGCCTGACTTTCCTGCCTAGAACTTGCATGCAGAAGGCGCAGCGGTAGGGGCATCCCCGGCTGGTCATCAGGACGTAGCAACCGTCCTTCCCGGCCAGGGCCCTGGGATCGTCCCCGTAGTAATCGCCGAAGTCCGGTAGCGGCATCGCATCTATCTCCTCGGCGGTCAAGACCGGCGCGGGCTCGGTGACCATGACCCGCCCGCCCTGCCGCAGAACCAGTCCCTTGAGCGATGCCGCGCGCGAGGCCTCCCCGTCGGCCAGGCACCGCGCCAGGTCGCAGAAGGTCTTCTCTGCCTCGCCGTAGACGCCGTAGTCGAAGACCGGGAACTCCTCCAGGGTCTCGGCGGGAAGCGCCGTAAGATGGCAGCCTCCGACAACCGCGGGCACACCAAGGTCGGATTTCAGCCGGGCCGCGATCTCCGCGGCGCGCTTGATCTCGTGGGTCATCGCGGAGAAACCCACCACATCGGGCTTGAAGGCCTTGATCCTCGCCACCAGATCGTCTTCCGACCAACCGTGGTAGTAGGCGTCGAAGATCGCGACGTCAAACCCTCGAGCCTTGAGATAGCCGGCAAGGTAGGCAAGTCCCAGGACCGGCCGTCGATACCAATCCGCATAGGTGGCCGGCGGCTTCGCCAGAGCTACTCTCATCTCGCTCGCTCCTCCGGCCCTCCGGCGCCCGAGCCAGCCGCGAACTTCCGGCGAAGGCGGGCGTCCAGCAGGTTGAACTTGAATATCAGGCCTCCGAAGGCCACGTGCCGCAAGGCCCGGGGCAGGCCCTTCGGCGCCTCCCGGACCAGCCTTCGCGCCACCGCAACCAGGGCCGCCGGATGGCGCGCCAGCCACAGCAGGATCTTCACCGCCAGTATCCGTATCACTTGGCCGTTGAAGGTGCGAACCCACGCCTCGAGCTCTCGCGGAGAGAAGGCCTCGGTCTTGATCATCACCCTGGGGTAGATCTCCGTCCTGTAGTCCCCGCCTATGTCGGGCAGCACAGGCTCGGTGAGGTAGCCGCCGGCCCTGCAGATCTCATCCAATTCGGTGCCGGGCAGCGGCCGGGCCAGGCACAGATGAGGGACCACGTCGAAGCGCCTGAGCAGCATCCTGGCAAACTCGAAGGTGTCGCGTATCTCCGCCCCGGTCTCCCCGGGGAACCCGACCACGTAAAGCCCGTGAACGTCAAGCCGGATGCTCTTGCAGAAGCTCACGGCCTCCACAACGTCGGACAGCTTGAGGTTCTTCTTCACCACGGTATCCAGGACCCGCTGGTTGCCGGCGTCGATCCCGAATTCCAGATAGGTGCACCCGGAGTCCTTGATCTTCCTCAGGAGATCCCGGCCGAGACCCTCGAACCGTATGCCGTTGGAGGTGTCCCAGGTGATGTCCCACCCCTTGGCGCGGATGCCGCCCAGCAGGGCCTCGAAGCGCTCGGTCTTGAGGCCGATGTTGTCGTCCTCGACGTGCAGGTGCCGCACCCCGTAGCGGGAAACCAGCAGTTCCACATGGCGCAGGACGTAGGGCACGCTGTTGGCGCGCCAGCGCCTGCCCATGTGAAGATGGTTGCCGCAATAGACGCACCGGAAGGGACATCCCCGCGAAGTGACTATCGAGACCTCGCGCTCGCTTCCCCGGTACTCGAAGGTATACCTCGAGGGATAGCCCGCGCCCACCAGCTCGAAATACCGCTCCATGGGCACCAGGTGATAGGCGGGCAGAGGAAGATCGTCGAGATTCTCCACGAAGGCAGCCGGCGGGTTGGAGCGCACCTGGCCGCCGCGCACGTAGGATATCCCCGGAATCTCATCCACCGCGGACCCCGCGGCTACGGATCTGACCAGCCTGGCCAGGGTCAGTTCGCCCTCACCCCTGACGACGTAATCAACCGGACCGCCCGCCCCCAGGAAGCCCTGGGGGTAACTGGTGGGATGCGGCCCGCCCACCACGGTCACGATGCCGGGGTCTATTCCCTTGACTTCCGCCGCCGTCCTCACGGTGTAGTCGGCGATATCGGAGTAGGGGTTGGTGATGCCGACCACGTCCGGCCGGTAGTCCCTGATGTGCTGGGCTATCGTCGGCCAAGATGCTCCAATGTGGTACTGGCCGCGGTCGTCCGGACCGACGTCCTCCCAGGAGAAGTCCACCAGGGCGTCGTAGATCGCCACCTCGACGCCCTCGCTCTCAAGCGTCGAGGCCAGGTAGAGCAGCCCCACCGGCACTCCGAAGCGCGGCCCCGCAGGATACTCCAGGCTCCTCACGCGTATGGGCGGCCTCACCAACAGAACTCGCACTCCACCCTCCGAGGATCGATGACCAGAGTCCCTCCGCCAGCCCTCGCCGGGCCGGGCCTCCCAGAGGCACCGGCGCGCTGTGCGGGCGATTCTATCACACCGCCGGATCGAAGTAAACCCCGGCCGCCTTGACAAGCCGCGTCTTCCCAGGTACGTTATTCTCGATGAGAACGGGACCGAAACGCGCTCGCCTCGTCGTACTTGCAGCCGCGCTGAGCGCCGCCCTGACGATGATCTGCCTGGGCGGGGACGCCGGCTCAAGCCGCGCCTCCGGGCGCCTCGCGCCGGATTTTACCCTGACCTCCACGTCTCGAGGCGACACCCTCACCCTTTCCGAGTCGAGTGGACAGCCGATCCTGCTGGTCTTCTACGACGCCGGAGACATGCCGAGCCGGCACGCCATGCCCTACGTGGCCGAGTGGCATCGCAGGTACGCCGGCGACGGCCTGGAGGTGATAGGCATCCACTCCTCGGAGTTCGAACCCATGCGGATCCTCTACAACGCCCTGGAGGCCGGCGGATCGGCCGGAGTGACCTTCCCGGTGGGCATGGATTTCGACAGAACCGTATACGGCGCCTACGGGATCAAGACCCTGCCCACTTACTTCGTGCTGAAGCCGGGGCTTGAGGTCGTGCTCGAGACCTCCGAGATCAAACCCTACAAGGAAGTGGAAACCGCGATCCAGAGCGTGCTCGCAGAGATCAAGCCGGGGATAGTGAACCCCTTCCTGGTCAAGCCCCTGAGGCCCGCCGACGATCCCGCTAATAAGATTCTGCGCGGCACCTCAAGGGTGGTCCTCGGCTACCAGGCGGGGACCATAGCGGACTGCGACTCCGCGGACTACGACAAGTTCATCAACTACACCGATTCGGGAGGCAGAGAGAAGGGCAAGGTCTACCTGCAGGGCTACTGGAAGGTCGGCCCAAACTGCATCTCGCACGAGAGGAAGTACGGCAGCTCCAACGACCACCTGAGGATCATCTACTCCGGCAAGGATGTCTGGCTCTTGCCGTGGTTCGCCTACGACACCTTCCAGCGGGTCTACGTGAAGCAGGACAGGGTCTATCTTGATTACGCCGAGTGGGGCAAGGACATGACCGGCGACGAGACGGGCAAGCCCTACGTCTACATCAGGTACTCGGTGCCAGCCAACGTGGTGAGCAATCGGACCTTCGGCATGCACGAGCTGGAGCTCATGCCGGTCGATGGCGACGTCGCCTTCTGTATGCTCTTCTTTGATGACGGGGTTGCTGAGTAGCCCCGGCCTCCACGGGAAGCCTGACGCTCACTGAGGTCCCCACGCCCGCGGTGCTCTCGATGGCGATCTCCCCGCCGTACGCGTCGATCGTTCCCTTGGATATCGCCAGCCCCAACCCCGTGCCGTGAGACTTGGTCGAGAAGTTGGGCTCGAAGAGCTTCACCGCGTTCTCCTCGGAGATTCCAGCGCCGGTATCGGTGAAGGTCACCTCGACGAAATCCCTCAGCTTCCGCGCTCCCGGCGCCCGGCTGGTCACCCTGACCTTGTGGCCCGCCGAGCCGCCTGCCCGGTCCCCGGCGCGATCGGCGCCGCCGCGCGCCGCCACCGATCGTACCTCCAGTCTGCCTCCGCCGGGCATGGCCTGGATCGCGTTATCGATCAGGTTCACCAGGACCCTCTTCAGCTCGTCGGGATCGACCACCACCCGGGGAATCGACGGATCCAACTGCTTGGTTATGGTGACCGACGAGCCCACGGCGCGCTCGTATTGGCCGAGGCTGTCCTGGACTATCTGGTTGAGGTCGGCCGGCCTGGCGCTGCGCTGGGGCATCCGCGAGAACTGGGAGAACTCGACCGCGATCCTTCGGAGCGCCTCGATCTCCTCGATGATTATCGCCAGCCCGTCCTCCAGTATGCCGTCAAAATCGCTTGCCCCGTCCTTGTGCGCCTGAAGGATCTGCTGGGCGGACAGCTTCATCGGAGTCAGCGGGTTCTTGATTTCGTGCGCGACCTGCCTGGCCATCTCGCTCCATGCAACCAGCTTCTTGGAGCTGATCAGCTCGGTCACGTCTTCGAACACGATCACCACGCCCATCGACCGCCGGCGCGGCCCCCTCACAACCGAGGCGGCTGCCCTTACCGTGATCTCCTCGCCCCCGCTCCCGCCGAGGGCAATCTCCCGTGGCGACACCCCCGCGCCGACCTCCGCTTCCCGCACGAGCGCCGCGAGGTTCTGGGCGCCGGCCGCCCGCAGGAGGCCGCGCACCTCTCTACCCTTCGCGCGCCTGGCCTTGACCCCCAGCAGTCGCTCGGCCTCGCCGTTGATGGTGTGGATCAATCCCCTGGAGTCGGTGAATATTATGCCGGCATTGACATTGGCAACCATGGCCTCGATGTACTGCTCCCGCTCCTTGGCCAGATTCTGCTTCTCTCGGACCTTGGCGGCCATCTGATTGAAGGACGTGACCAGATCGCCAATCTCGTCGTCGCTGGGCTTGGGTATGGTGAAACCGTAGTCACTGGAACTGACGCGCATCGTGCCGCTGATCAGCTCGCCTATGGGCCCCGAGATCCGCCGCGCGAGCACGAACCCCATGACGAAGATGAAGCCTATCACTATGGCGACAAGATAGGAGAGCGCCGTCGAGGTCCACTCCATCCGTCGTCCGACGGCGTCCTTGCTGAAGACCAGCGGGACCGACATCGCGCCCACCGGCTTGCCGTCCAAGCCTCTCAGGGGGCTGTAGCCAATGACCATGTCCGCGTTGCCCACGCGCTCCCAGGTGAAGTGGACCTCCCGGCCCCGAAGGATGCAGTCGGCGTAGGCATCGGACGACATGCTCTGGGGCATCACCTCGGCCACGAAGAGCTCCTGCTTGCTGGAGGCCGCGACCCGGCTCTGGCCGTAGAAGTTGATGTCGGCGGCCAGATCGACGGCGAGCCTCCGCGCAAGGCCGTCGTCCACGGTCCTTGCCACGAGCACGCAGCCCACGATGCTGTCGGGCGAGATCACGTCCCTCACCGGAGCCGCGGATTCCGCCACCAGGCCCGCACCGGGGACGAACCAGTTGTGCGCCCGACCGCCCCACGCCACCGCGTCCAGCACGTCGGCCGAGATCGCCGCGTCGCCGTAGGAGGCCACCGTCCTGCCGGAGGCATCGCAGACCGCCGCCCCGTACTCGCCGGTCACCAGCACTCCGAGGATTGACGGCTCGACCAGGAGCTCGTCCATCAGGATCGGGTTGCGGGCCAGGCGTGTCGCCTCCCCTCCCACCAGCCTCTCCAGGGCAAGCCTTCCCAGCTTCAGGCTCTCACCCGCCCGCGACTCCATAACCTCCCTGAGGCGCGCGCGCACGAAACCGCTGGAGGCGCTGCCCAGGATCAGCGTGGGAACGATCGCGATCAGGAGAAACGCGAGCGCCAGCTTGGTGGCGAAGCTCCACCGGAAGCGGTCCCGGCCGCCCCCGCTGGCACGCCTGCGAAGAATCGTCGCAACCTTGACCGCCGCGCCCAGCAGGATAAGCGCCAGGGCCACCGTCATGTTGTCCAGAACCACCGCCATCAGGTAGACGCCCGCATCGCTCGCCGAGAGCATCCTGAAGCTCAGGCCGAGCGCTTCGCCCTGCCGCTCCAGCGGCACGAAGTAAGACGCGTACCGTCCGCCGGCTCCGCGGCGTTCGGTCCAGACCGGCGCGTCGATGTCGCCGACTTCGCCGCCGACCTCGAAGTAGTCGGCCGAAGTGGCAACGATCCTGCCGTCGCGCACAAGGCTGGCCGAGTAGTCCAAGGCGGAGACGCCGCCCGCGGAGCTTGTCTCCATCGCCTCAAACATGGTGGGCCTGAGTCCCGCCCAGGAGGCGATGTCGCTGTAGCGATAGGGTATGGCAAGCACAACCGACCCGACATGGGTGTCCCCCTGGAAGAGAGGCGCGACGCCGACGTAGAGGTCGGCTCCACCGCCTCCCAGGGCGGCCGTGGACACAAACGCAGTCGGCTCTCCGGCGAACCTCGCGGCCCGGATTGACCCTTCAATCCCCGCTACGTCCCCGATATCTTCCAGCGCAAACCGTCCGACCTCGGCGCCGTCCGCCCCGACGATGATCACTCCGCAGGGCACCCTGGCGGCGCTCAGTATGGAATTGGCCCAGAGCCGCAGGGCCTCCGCATCCAGCCTGCCCTGCCCGGCGGCCAGGGAAGCCCTGACCTGGGTATCGGTGGCCGCCAGGGCAAGCGCCTCATCCAGGAGCGACATCTTCCAGGCATCGGTCCGGGCGGCCACCCTGGCGGCACGCGACTCCACTGCCTCACGATGCTTGGAATAGAAGTCGCCGATCGCGATCGGGTACTGGATCGCCGCCGCTGCCAGGGCAAGCGCCACTACCATGCCTGCCGCGCTCACCGTCCGCCGTCGCTCGATCGCGGCCCCGAGCGCCAGCCCGCCCACCGAAAAGAGAGCGGCCGCAAGCGCGGTCGTCCATCCCGCCCCCGCCAGCGCCACTCCAACCGACAGGCACGAGACCAGGGCCACCGCAGCCGGAGCGGCATAACGGCGACGCGCCGCCCCACGCCCTCCTCCCTCCCGAACCAGCACGCCCCTCAAGAACCACACAGCCGCCCCGACCAGCGACGATCCGGCAACCAGACCGATGGCGGTGACCAGGAACACGCCGGTCTTCATGGCCATGCTGGTCGCGCTGAAATCGAAGGGCGAGACGCTCAAGAGCCCGGCACTGCTGTCACCCAGGATCCGTCGCAAGGCCGCGCCGATCGCGGCTGCCACGCCGCACGCGAGCGCTGCCGCGCCAATCGCAGCCGCCAGACCGAGCAGGGCGCCTCCCCGGCGAGCGCGGTTCCGACCCGATCTCGCCGCGGCCGAGCCTCGCATGGCCCGCATTGCCGCCAGCGCCACGAGGACCACACCCGCCCCCAGAGCCACCGCGGTCAAGGCCAGATCCGCCGGCGATCGCAGCACCCCGGTCGGGATCTGAGTCGCGTAGTCGTAGGAGGTAAAGAATCTCAAGTCGCTGAGCCGCAGGGGATCCCTCAGATAGGCGATACCCAGGCGGGCCGCAAGCACAACCGCCGCGGCCAGCGTCAGGTTGCGCGGTGATGCCTTGGCCGGCCTGGCCCCAAGCAGCGATCTCAGGATCAGGGCCGCGCCGTAGATGATCAGTGCCACCAGAATCAGCGAGGCCGCAAGCAGCCCCCTGCCCCGCTGGAGAGATCTCTCATCCTCGAGCGACCTGGGGCGGACGGTCGCGGTTCCCGCGATCCTGCCCTCCGGCAGACGAATCTCGCCCGAGACCAGGTCGCCATCGGAGGCCGCGCCGGTCACCCCGGCGCCGGCTCCCAGGCCGATATCCACCTGATGCGCGACTCGCCTGGACAGATCCTCGGCCAGCGTTCGCGCGAACTGCCCCGGCAGAACGCCGGGATAGCGCGAGTCTATCGCCCTGAAGACCCCGACCCAACCCGCCGCACCCGAGGTGTCGCTTGGCGCGACCGGGCTGTAGGCCTCGAGCCAGTAGTGAGCCGTGCTTGGCTTGAGATCTATGCCGGCCTCGGGCCGGGCCGCCAGGCGCACGTCGAAATAGCTGGGCAGATCGCCCGACCAGGCCACCACCCGCCCGTCGCTCGCCAGAAGCACGACTCCCGCGGTGGTGTATCGGCGCTCGAGCGACGAGGCGACCGACGCTGCCTGGTCAAACGCGCTCGATCGATCACCTGAGGCGATGCTTTCGGCGACGCCTCGCCGCGCCGCAGCCATCCCGGCATCGGCCCGGAGCTCGTCGAGAAAGCCATCGAAGGTAGACGCCACGGTCGAAAGGGCGGCAACCGCCTTCTGGCGGGACAATCGATCCCAGTACTTGGTTTCGTAGGCGAGATAGCCGGAGTAGACCAGGTGCAGCGTGAAGCACGCAAGGACCAGACCGGCAACCACCGAGGTCAGCCTGTTGCGGGACGGAGAGCGAGCCGAAACAACCAGCCCGATGGCCCCGACCAGGCCCAACGGCGCTATGACGTAGGCCGGCAGAACCGCCCAGCCGGTGGCCGCATCAGCGAGGGCCAGGGCCGCCAGCGCAGCCGAAAGCGCCGGCCACAACAGTCTTCCCGACATCAGTCTCATCATCTGGACCGGACCTGTCGGGAGGTCGAACTACTTGGCGGGAATCACTCTCACCTCGGATATCGCCCAGACACTGTCCTCCTGTGAGAGCGAGATCACTATCACCTCTCTCCGCGACACCCCGTTCTTGTCGCGGTAGGATCTCTCCAGGAGCGCGTGGGGACCGGCGCCGCCTGTGGGCCCGGTCGAAATCTTGCTGAATCCGATCTGCAGTGTCTGCGTGCCCTTGAGATAATCCCCAAGGAGGTAGTAAGCCTGACTCCTCGCAAAAAGCCCGCCGCGCGGTCCTCCCTCCCCAAAATCCAACCGCACCTTCCCCTTCCGGAAGTACTTCTCGAATGGCTTGGGCGTTGCGCTTCTCCAACCCGACTCAACCTCCCTGAACACGGTAAGCGCACTCCCCGGCGCCTCCAGGATCTCCCCAGCCCCGGAAGCCTTGCCACTCTTAGGAGACTCCTCGCGCACCTTCGAGTCCCCCCCGCGCGGACCAGATTCGGTTCCGACTCCCGCTCTGGTCTTAGTCTGGGTCCGCGCCTCGGAATACCCCCGGCGGTTATCCTCCCCACCCATGACACTTGAAGCCCACACCAGCCCCACCAAAAGGAGGACCGCGCCGACACGAGCTATAGTTTCCGTGCTCATCGAATCCATCTTCACACCTCGCTTAGATGGATAAGCAACGGACGTGCCAGGCGTCGTGGTCATTCCCCCTCCGGCAAGACGGTGTCGCACTTGATGTTACCAATCACTGCCGACTATATAGATCGACCGAGGACGTGAAGTGTCTTAATCGAAATGTAGCGCTGTCCCTTTTCTTGTACACCCGACCCAGCCGATCAGCGTCGGCGCATCGGGGACCTCATCTGCCACTCCACCAGAATCGGGCTGGCCACAAATATCGAGGAATAGGTTCCGATGAGTATTCCAAAGAGCATTCCGAAGGTGAAGTCCCTCAGTACCTGGCCGCCCATCACCCAAAGGAAGATCAGCACAAAGACCACGGTGGTTCCGGTGACCACGGTCCTGCTGAGGGTCTCGTTTATGCTCCGGTTGATGATCACTTCGAAGGCTTCACGGTGGTACTTGCGCAGGTCCTCCCTTATCCGGTCGAAGACCACGATGGTGTCGTTGATCGAGTAACCGATGAGGGTCAGGATGGCAGCTATCACCGCCAGCGATATTTCCTTGTTGGTCAGGGAGAAGAGCCCGACAACCGCGATGGTGTTGTGAAAGAGCGCGATGATCGCGGCCACGGCGAATCTGAATTCGAATCTCCAGGCGATGTAGATCAGCATCGCCCCCAGGGCAATCACGGTCGCCCAGATCGCCTTCGTGGCCAGCTCCTTGCCCACCCGGGGCCCGACCAGCTCCTCGCGCAGTACCTGGAAGGGATTGTCCGGCAGTGCGCCCCTGATCACCTGTTTGATCTCGCCGGTGATGTCCTTGCCTTCCTCGGCAGGCGCCCGTATTATGAGCTCAGTGCCGCCGAGCGCGGTCTGGAGCTCTGCCTTGCCGCCCAGGCCCGTGCTGCCCAGCGCCGACCTCACCGTGTCAACCGCCACCGGCTTTTCGAAGCGCAGGTTTATGAGAATGCCTCCCTTGAAGTCGATGCTCAGGGCCGGCCCGCCCTTCACGACGAGCGAGATCACCCCGGCAAGGATGAACAACGCCGATATCAGGAAAGCCTTCCTTCGAAAGCCTATGAAGTCGTAGTTGGCGTTCTTGAAGAATTCCATGGCACTCCCCTCTATATGTGGAGCTTGGTCAGCTGCCTGGTTCCGGTCATTATGTCGAAGATGACCCTGGTCACAAGGATGGCAGTGAACATGCTTGCCGCTATGCCTATGGTCAAGGTGACCGCGAATCCCTTTATGGGGCCGGTGCCGAACTGATACAGCACAACGGCGCTGATCATAGTAGTAACATTGGAGTCCAGAATGGTGAGGAAGGCGCGGCTGTACCCATCCTGCACGGCCTTGCGCACGGTCTTGCCCGCGCGCAGTTCCTCCTTTATGCGCTCGAAGATGATCACGTTGGCGTCAACCGCCATGGCCAGGGACAGAATCACCCCGGCAATGCCCGGCAGGGTCAGGGTGCCCCTCAGGGCGCCCATGGCCGCAAGCAGAATGACCAGGTTGAAGAGAAGGGCGACGTCCGCAATCACGCCCGACAGGCCGTAGAAGAGAATCATGAACAGCAGGGTTGCTATGCCGCCTATCACCGAGGCCCTCACGCCGCTCTTGATGGAATCGCTGCCCAGCGAAGGGCCCACCATGTGCTCCTCGGCGATCTTGAGGGGAGCGGGCAGAGCGCCGGCCTCGAGCACGATCGCAAGGTCGCGCGCTTGATCCGTTGTGAAGTTGCCCGAGATCGAGGCGGGAACGCCGCCGCCTATCTTCTCCTTGATGTTGGGAGCCGAGTGAACCAGGCCGTCCAGGACGATCGCCAGCCTCCGGTCGACGTTGGCGCCGGTGACCTTGGAGAATATCGCCTTGCCGGCCCTGTCGAACTCCAGAGTGACCCCGGCGGCTCCGGGATTGGTGGCGTCGCCTCCCCAGGACACGGCCGCTGAGGCAATCCGCTGGCCGGTGATCGAGGCCTTGCGGGCAACCATGTAGACGCGCTGGATCTTGCCTTCTCTGGTCTCCTCGACGTCCCTGTCCCACAGGATCTGGACGTCTGGAGGAATGAGCCCTCTGGCCTCAGCCGCGGCCAGGATGGTCTTGACGGTCTCAATGTCGCCGTCATTGACCACCGCGTCCTCGTGGGTTCCTACTCTGGTGAGCGTGACGAGCGAACTCAGCTTCCTGCCGGCCTCGACGGCGGCCGTAAGCTCGTCCCTGAGGCCGGTGGTGTCGGACTCGGCGGCGACGCGCTCGAGCTCCTTCTCCACCTCTTCCTTGCCCGCCGCGGTCATTATGCCTTCGATCTGGTCCTTCAGGGCATCATCAATTGTGGTCAAGAGCCGCCTGAAATCGTCGCCCTCGCGCACCAGCTTGAACTCCAGCAGCGCGGTCTGGCCCACCAGGTCCTTGGCGCGAGCCTCATCGGACAGCCCCGCAAGCTGAACCGCTATCCTGTCCTGTCCCTCGGTGTGGATCACGGGCTCGGCGACGCCGAACTTGTCCACGCGGTTACGGATGATGGCCTCGGCCCGACTGACCACGTTCTTGAGGTCCTGGTCCTCCGGGATGCCGCTTCTGTCCACCTCCAGCACCAGGTACATGCCGCCCTGCAGATCCAGGCCGAGCTTTACTGACTTGTCCTTGAGAGACTGAAGCCTGGCGGGATCCATCGCCGCCTGTTCCTGTTTGGACAGCGAGAACATCTTCAGCGAAGGATAGACATAGATGAGGGACACGATGAGCACCGCCGCCACGAGCCCCAGCCGTATCTTCAGCGATTTGTCCATAACAAAACCCTTCCCCCTCAAGCCGATTTCAAGCGTTGAGTTAACACAAGAGAGCCGCCGACGCGGCTTGTCTTCGAACTAGGTTGTCAAATCGTAGTTTAAGTTGGACAGTGCGCCGTGTCAACTGCTAAAATCCCCCGTGCCTTGCGCCCGAACGGACCCGGCGGCCCAGGCGCGGAGACAGCCATGATCGCACCCGAAAACCCCGAGCACCCGGAGCGTCCCGGGCTCCCGCCTCATCCGGACTTGCATCCTCGGCGAGCCGACGGCGGGTCCTGTCGCCGATTACCCCCGGCGTGCTCGCTCACGCTGCGCTCGTCGGGGGACCCCCATCGGCGCCACCCGCCCGGAGGTGGCGTGGACGGGCGGTTCCTCGCCTGGGCCGCCGGCCTCGCCGTCCTCGCGACCGTCCTGTCCCTGCTGGCGGCCTTCTACACCAGGCCGCCGAACCTGCTGATGGACGAGAACTACTACTATCCCCTGGCCGAGCAGATCACCAGGGGGGCCTACCCCGACGGCTACATAATCCGGCCGCCGCTCTATCCCCTCTACCTCGCCGCCATATTCGGGGTCTTCGGAGTGGGCTTCATGCCGGTCCTGGTGATCTCCAGCCTGCTTCGCGGAGGCCTGGTGCTGGGTGTGGCCCTGCTGGCGAAGCGCCTGGTCTCTCGGCCGGCGGGACTTGCGGCCGCCGCGCTGCTGGCGGTCTACCCCATGTTGATCTTCACCTACACCCGGTTCGTCTCGGAGATCGTCTACATACCACTTTTCGTATTGTCCTTCTGGCTGATCGAGCGGGCCCTCGAGAGCGAGCGGACCGGGGACGCCATCGTCGCCGGCGCCGCGAGCGGCCTGGCCGCGCTGGCCAGGTCCACCTCGCTCTTCTACACCATCGCGGTGGCGGTCTGGATCGCCGGCCGCAAGTCCCGACACGGCCGCTTTTCCAGGCGCAACCTGGCGACCTCGGGCCTGCTCGTGGCGGCCATGCTGGCGGTGGTCTCGCCCTGGACGGTGCGCAACGCCGTGGTCCACAGGTCCCTGATACTCGTCGACAACTCCTCGGCCTACAACCTCTGGCTCATCACCTCGGGCAAGGACGTCAAGGAAGCCACCAGGGAATGGGAGTCCTGGGGAGGCCAGGGCGAGCGGCAGAGCGCCGGCTACGCCAGGTGGCTCGAGCACATGCGCGACGATCCCGGGTTTCACATCAAGCGCATGGCGACCGTGATACCCAAGCTCTTCACCCCGGGCGGCCAACCGGACACCTATGCCCTGTCGACCGTGGTGAGGGGAGACTCGGCAAGAGAGAACGTCCCGCTGAGGCGCCTGCTCCGGGTGCTCGCTCCCGCGGTCTTCTGGCTGGCGATGGCCGGTGGGCTCATCGGGCTGGCGCTCTTCGAACGCCTCCCGGCGAGGCGAAACCTCTACGTCCTTACCGTCGCCTACTTTATCCTGCTTCACGCCGCGACCCTGGCCAGGCCGCGCTTTCTTCTGCCTATGAACGCGGTGCTTGCGGTCTACGCGGGTGCTCTCATCGCCGTGGCTTTATCCAAACTGGGCTCGACCAGGCGCGGTCGCCCTTCGCCGTAGCCGCCCGGAGGTAGTAGTAGGCCTGGGAATCCGGTGCCGCAACCTCGGCGGACACCTTGACTTCCACCCGGCCCCCGTCCCGTGCCCCTTGCCCAGCCACTTCCCCAGCCCCTTCCCCCACGGAGCCGCCATCGGTGCAGGGCCAGGCATATACCACCTTGCCGCCGCTTACGATCTCCAGGGAAACGATGGAGTCCGCCGAGGCGGCGTAGGCCTCGAAGCCAAGCGGGGCCGTCGAGCCCGCCCGGCGCGCGACCTCTTCGCCCATGAGATGCCCGTCGCACCGGAAGTCCAGGATCAGGCAGCCGCCTGTGAGGGCGAAGGTGCGCCGGCGCGCAAGGGCCTCGAAGATGGACTCGGGGCTCAAGTCCTCGGCATAGACGCCGGTCAGGCCCTGGTCAATCTGGGCGGCCTCGAAACAGTTGTGCGAGTCGCTTCCACCGACCAGGCCGACGATGCGGCCCAGCCCGAGCCCGTCCTCGACGAACTTGCCTCGGACCATGTCGGCCTTGCCCTGGTTGCCGACCTGGCTCTCGAAGATGCCGTGCTGGGAGCACATTTCCACCACCGGCTCGGCGACCGGGTCGGAGTAGCTCCAGTCGTGAGGGGCAAAGCGCTTGGCCACGTGGTGCGGGATTGTGATCGCGTGGCGACGTCGGGCAAACCTGTAGAGATCGTCGGGCGTCATGCCGTCTTCGAAGTGAAGCACGCCGCCCGCGCCCGCAAAGAGGACGTTCCAGTGCCCGTATCCATTCTGAGCCCAGCCCTTGCTCGCCTCGAAGCCGCTCAGGACCGCGAAGTCCCCTCGCTCGGAGGCGAGCGACGCCAGAGCCTCGGTCCACGCGAATTCACCCGGCGTCAATGTCACGTCGTGGTCGTTTATGGCGGCGAAGTCCAGACCTCGCCTCACGCGCGCCACCTCAAGCGACATGTCAGGATAGGCCCGGCCGTCGGAGAAGGATGTGTGGTTGTGGCAGTCGCCGAAGTAGACCTTGAGCTGATCGCCCTTGTAGCAGACCGCGCGCCGCTCCGGCCCGGTCCTGCGCCCTCCGGTGGTCTGGCCGGCAGCCGGCAGGCCCCCCACGGGGCTCTCCCAGTCTTCGTCGGGAGCCGCGCCCCCGCGAGGCCCCAACCCCGAGGGGCTCGAGGTCTCCGCGGACGGCCCCCCGCGCGCGCTCCGGGCTCCCGCCCTGAGTTCGGCAAGCCCGATCTCGGCAAGATAGATGGACCCCGAATAGTCCCACGCGATCGCAAGGTTCTCGCCCACGGCGCAGTCGAAGATGTTCATGAAGTTTCGCTCCATGGCGAGGTCGATGGTGTAAGTTGGGGCGGTCGCGCCGTCGGCCACAGGCTTGATGAAGAACCTGGTATTGAAGCCGTAGACCCTGGTGGTCCAGGCGAGCCACGCCGCTCCGCCCGCATCACACACGCTGCGCACCCGCCACGTGTCCCGGGTATCGCCCTCGGCAAGATCCAGCGCGGGCGCCGCCCCGCTCGACATCCAGACCGCCGGCTCCGCCGTGGTGTGCCCGGCTGAGACCTGCTGCCAGGATACCACGAAGCTCTCCCCGGGGCCCGCTATGTGCGGCTCCCAGGCGTCGGCCCTGTCCGCCACCTCAGCGTCGTCGGCCCCACCTGCCAAAGTCACTACCGGTCCCAGCTGGGCGCCCTCGAGCTTGCGACAGCGGATGGCAAAGCGGCCTTCGAGCCATTGGTCCCATACAAACACCAGCCGGCCGGCATCTCCGACATGAACGTCGGGCCTTCCCACGGGATCGGCCCCCTCGTACACGGTGAAGGCCCTGCCCAGCTTGCCGTCATGGATTCTCGCCACGATCCTGTGGCCATGCCGGTCGCGCTCGGCCCAGACGAAGCAGACCACGTCGTCGCCGCCGGCCACACCGACCCGGCCCACCAGGCCCGTCGGGCTCGAAAGCCTCACCGGAGACGAGACTCTCATGCCCTCCGCCAGGCTTGCCATCGCAGCCCACTTGCCCCCTCGGCATGCCGTCCACACCACCCAGATCGCGCCGCGGGAGTCCTCCGCAATTGAGGGCCACGCCGCGATCTCGCCCTTGCGGCTCACCGCAATCCTCTCCACGCGCAGCGCGCCCGCCTCACCCGCCTCATCATTGATACCCCCACCGCCTTCCGGCGCAACCCGGGCCAGCCAGACGCGACTGCCGGCATCCCGGGACGCGCCTCCGCCCTCGGACGCCTCGTAGGCAACGTAGGTGTGGCGCTCGCCCACTACCATCGAAGGGGATTCCGCCCATCCCCGGGCCCGGTCGTGGACAACCACCGGGCTCCGGCTTGAGGTGTACTTGAGTACCTCACCCGCCCGGACGCCGGCGACAGATCCAAGCACCGCTGCCGCAACCGCCAGGACGAGGCAGGCCGGCCATCTTGAAGGCAAGGCGCGGCCCCGCGACGGCATTGCCTGTGCGAGGGTCGGGCTGCGGATCATCACTGCAGTCTTCCTTGTAGTCTTCCGGCTACCCGATGAGCGCGAGCATCTCCTTGACGGCGGCCGCCATGCCCACCGATATCGCCCGCGCGATGATGCTGTGACCGATGCTCATCTCCTCGATCTCCCGGATGCCGGCCACCGGTCTCACGTTGACGTAGTTGAGGCCGTGGCCAGCGCTGACTTTCAAGCCGCCCTTCGAGGCAAAGGCGGCGGCCTTGACCAGCTTGTCCAGCTCGATCGACCGGGCCACGTCGTCTCCGGCCCCGGCGTAGCCGCCGGTATGGAGCTCGACGATATTGACTCCGGCATCGATCGACGCCTTTATCTGCCCGACGTCGGGATCGACGAAGGCGCTCACATGTATGCCCTGGCTCCTCAACGTCCCGACGGCGCGCTCGATCTCGGCGGCCTTGCCCCTGACGTCGAGCCCGCCTTCGGTGGTGAGCTCCTGCCGCTTCTCGGGCACCAGGGTTACAACATCGGGCCGGACCTCTCTGGCGATCTCAACCATCTCCGGAGTCGCCGCCATCTCCAGATTGAGCTTGGTCTTTACCAGGTCACGCAGCATCCTCAGGTCGCGGTCCTGAATGTGGCGCCTGTCCTCCCTGAGGTGAATCACAATGCCGTCGGCCCCGGCGAGCTCCGCCAGGACCGCCGCCTCAACCGGGTCGGGTATGGCGACGCCCCGCGCCTGTCTCACCGTGGCCACGTGGTCAACGTTCACTGCAAGTCTCGCCATTGACTCTCCTCCCGTGCCGTAATGCCTGAGAATCTACTTGCGAGTGCTCTTTTCCAGTCTTATCTCGCGGACCAGCTTCCGCCCAATGGCAATCCCGACGGTGACAGCGACCTTGCGCCCCTTTTCGTCGGCTGACTCAATGCCGTAGGCCACGCGCCCGCCAACCTTCTCCACCGCGCCGGTGATCTCGGCGTTGGCCCGCGTGATCGATGCGGTCTTGGCAATCTCCACGCGGTCGCGTCTCAGGCCGCCGGCCTCAGTGCCGGCGGTGACCTTGGTGGGTCCTATCTTGGAATAGGCCGCCTCGAGCGCCCGGTCAATGGCCGCGGCGTCGGGCGGAGGCGGGTTGGAAAAGAAACGCTTGAGTTCGTCCCGGGACTGGTAGACGCGGTAGCCGGCGGCCCCCAGGCAAGCGAAGACCACCGCAACCACTACGAGCGTGCCCGCAACCTTGCCCCGCCGTCGTCCTCCGCCGCCCCCAGCTTGCCTCCGCGGAGGCATCCGTCCTCCTTGCCCATCGCCGCCGGGCAGACTCCAACTAGGGCTCCAGGGACTCCCTGATTCTCAGGATCGTCCACAGCCCGGCATTGAGCCTGTCCTCGATCACCGTGATCTCGAGCCAGCTGCCCTTGACCCAGTAGGTGGTGAACCCCTTCTGGGGATCGTCAACGTCCACCTTGATGTCCGGCTTCCTTATGCAGCAGAAGCCGTCAACTGCCTGCCAGTGGTCGTCGACGTAGATGCTGTCGGGACAATAGTACCACGGCATGATCGGCAGGCCAAAGTCAAAGCTGATCGCCTTGGTGTCGGCGCTGGTGAACATGCTCTCGGTTCGCTCGACGTCCTCGGTCTTCCCCCAG
Organism: bacterium; assembly: GCA_049288275.1. Lineage (GTDB taxonomy): Bacteria > Arandabacterota > Arandabacteria > Arandabacterales > Arandabacteraceae > JBAQHK01. Next base: position 37,840 of record JBAQHK010000013.1, read on the forward strand.
TAGGGGCGATCCTTGCTGACTCCCGCGGACTCGTAGTCGGCCTCCATGAAGGTGAACGAGTAGCTGTCGTCCAGCGACTCGGTGTACCGCTCAAGGCTCTTGTCCTCGTAGGCGACCGCAAAGAACTCCAACAGATTGTCTGGAGACGTCCTGTCCCCGATCGGGTGGCCGTTGCCGTTGCCCCCGTCGGGGCTGAAGGGGTTCCAGCAACCCACCACGCCCAAGGCCATGGCGCACGTCAAAATACCCGCCCAGATCCCACGCCTCATAAGTCCACCCCCCTCACTTTGTCTTGTCACGAAGTACGCCTCTCAGTATGCCCCATGTGTCGCGTTCGCTATCCTGCAACCGGCTGTCCTCCCATCTAGAAAGACGCCAGAGATTGTCGCTGGATTCTTTTCTCATGTAGAATCTCGCCTCTCCCTTGTAGTACAGGAACTCCCCGCTCAGGACCAGCGAGAGATCGTACTTGTAGGTGATCGAGTATTCCGTCGAGCCTTCCTCGACTATTGTCGAATCCCCCAGGGCCAGGCTGCTCACCGAGCACCTGCCGTTGTCCAGCATGTACTCCATCACATCGCGTTCCACTTCAGCGCCCCAGCCGGCGAAAATCCCCGGATAGGTCTGCTCGAGATACGCCGAGTCGCGAGGATCGGCCGCGAACACAAAGTCCTCGGCGATCTGGGATTCGTAGGACATCGCGTCCCGGTTGTTGATGCACCTGTTTATGTTGATCTTGACGTTGATCGGCTCGGTCGCCTCCAGAATCCGTGTGGAGGTTCCCGACGGCAGCTCGCTGTCCCGCAGCCCAAACGGGAACTCGCAGGCCGCAACCAGTCCCACCAGAAACACGATGGCCAGCGCCGCCAATCGCCGGGCCGAGCACGCCCCGCCTGATCTAGAAGACATGGGACGCCTCCAGCTCCATGTTCCAGAACTTCTTGTTGGCCGCACCTACGTTGGTTCCCTCTTTCCTGGTCTGCTCCACGGAGAAGGCGAAATTGGTCCGGTCTTTGAAGCTGTACTTGAAGCCGGCCCTCCCACTGATTTCGACAGACCGGTTGCCGGATTTGAACACTTTCTTGCCGTCATCGTAGTCCCAGTTGTCCTGGAAGTAGTACGCCTGCCGCATCGACAATCTGATCTTCCCGATGGTGTAGGCAGTGCCGATTGCGAGAGTGTTGGACTGGTTCCCCGCAGAGCGTCCGTAGGAGCCCCGGCCGCCGCGCTCGTCGTAGCTGCCCTGGTCCTGGTATCTGTAAGTGTGGTCTATGTTTAGCACCACCCCGGGCGTGATCGGCACCTTGAAGTCGGTGGATATGTTGGAGTTGCGTATCAGGGAGTTGTTGTCCTTCTCCTCCTCGAACTCGTAGACGCCGTAGACCGCGCCTATCTCGTAGGTCTGGGAAACCTTGATCTCGCGGACGGTCTTGAGGTCGTAGCTGCCGGTCACGCGATAACGGGTGGTGGTCTTGTTGTTGGCCGATGCCGCAGCCTTGACGTAGACCGACTGCTCCTGGGAGAACTCGCTCCCCAGACGCGTGCTGACGCTTTCGTACGGCAGATAGGTGAGGTCCAGCGAGACCCTGTTGCTCAAGCGATCCCGGTCCTTGGGATTCTTGTCCTTGTCGTCGTAAGCCACCCGCGTGAGATCGGAGATCGCGCTCAGGGTGAGGTCGGCCTTGCGACCAAGATCCTGGCTGAGTTTGGCGGTTAGCGATTTGTGGACGTTGTCCCCGGTCTCGCTTGCGGTCCGATACTCGTCCCTGGAGACCTCGCGAGCGCCGGTGAGGTTGATGGTCGCCCCCCGCCACGCAACGATCCGGGCGTTGCCGTTGAGCTGCGCGGCGCTGCCCTTGTTGTTGCGTCCTTCGTGCAGCTGGTAGGCGCTCTCGGACCTGTTGAACCTGGCCCCCAGGTCCCAGGTCAGCCGCTTGATCATGCTGAAGGACGACGTCACCGATGCGATCCTCGATGACTTGCTCTCGGTCTCCTGGGCCGTCGAATCAGGGTCCGGGTGCTGCCGTTGGTCGTCCCCGTCGGACAGATCGACCACAAGCCGCACGCCGGGCAGCATGTCGTAGGCCGCGTTGACCGAGATGTTCTCGGCGAAGGTCAGATCCTCGGTGCGCAGCTCCACACCCCGGCCCGAATCCACCTGGGAATCCAGGAACAGCCTGTTGCCGGTGTAGGTGGCCGACACCTTGAGAGCCTGCGACGGCTGGAAAGACACCGAAGCCGAGAGGTCCTGCTTCCGCCCTTGGTTGCTCACCGCTCCGAAGGAATTGGAGGTGGACCCGGCGACCGCCCTGAGACTGATGTCCACGGCGTCAAAGAGCCGCTTGGAGAGCTCCGATGAGATCGTGAGATCCTCGTTCTTCTTCTTGTCCGCGCTCTCGGTGGCGTTGAGATCGGAACTGAAGGCGCTCACCGTGCCCGTGTAGTTCATACTGAAACTGACGTTGTCGTTGAGTTTGTACCGCAGCCCCGCCGAGGTCCCGTTGCTCGCATCAGACCGGTTGAGCGTGGTGTTCTCCCGCGTCGCCAGGCTGCCGCTGAGATTGAAGCTGATCTTGTCGGAGAGGTCCTTGTTGAGCACTATCTTGCTGTCCCAGTTGGTCACGTCCTTGCGCCTGTTTATCTTGACGCTGTACCGGGGATGCGCCTCCCAGAAACGCTCCTGGCGCAGCGCCCGGGTCTGCGCACGCTCCGACTCGTCCTCCGCGGTCTCATCAGCAGTCAGGGAATCCGCGCCGGCGGCGGAGCTGTCAGCGCCTGCGACCGAGCTGTCGGCGCCTGCGGCCAGGCTGTCGGCACCGCCGCCGTCCTCCGCGGCCAGCAGCTCGGGCGTCAGCAGGGCGAATCGCCAGCAGGCCGGCGCGCCGATCACCACCAGAAAGGCCCCCAGCGCTACCTGGAATACCAAGCCTCGTCGGGTCACAGAGCGCATCCTGCCGGCCCCCCCTTGCTCGAACACAATGCCGCTGCACGGCGCGCAAACCGGGAGATTGGTCTCTCCAAGCCCTTCAGCACGAACCCCGCGCTCCCCTTATGGCGTTGGAAAGACTTGCGAACTCTTCCATCGATACGTCTTCGGGCCTGTTATCAAGTCCCACGCCCGACGTGCGGTCCAGCTCGCCAATGATGTCTGGCGTCAGCCCTGGTATCTTCCTGAGGCTCCTTCTCAGGGTTTTCCGCCTCTGCCCGAACGCCGCCCTTATAGTCTGAAAGAATAGCCCCTCGTCTTCAACCCCCAGGCTGTTCCGTTCGGGCACTTCAAGACGAACGACGGCTGACCGCACGTCGGGACGTGGGAAAAAGCTCGTAGGCTTTATCGTAAACAGTATCTCCGGCCGCAGCCGGTACTGAACGTAAATCGAAAGCGAGGAGTAGTCCTTGCTGCCCGGCGCGGCCACAAGTCTCCTCGCGAATTCATCCTGAACCGTGACCACCGCGGACCGGAAGTGCTCCCTCCCCTCCACCAGCATCATGATTATGGCGCTGGTTATGCAGTAGGGCAGATTGCCCACTATCTTCCAGGTCTTGATCGCCCCGCGGCTGGCGGCGAGACCTCCCAGGTCGACTCGCAGGATGTTGTCCTCGACTATCTCGACGTTCTCGCTGCCGGCAGTCTCCTCGCGCAGCGCCGCAGCGAAGCGCCTGTCAATCTCCACGGCGATCACGCGCCGGGCGCGAGGCGCCAGCTCGAGCGTAAGGGCCCCCAGCCCCGGGCCTATCTCGATCACTCCATCGTCCGCCCGCAGATCCAGGGCATCGACGATCTTCCTGGCAACGTTGGGATCAGTGAGGATGTGCTGGCCGAGCCCCTTCTTAAGCCGGAGCCCGTGCTTCTTGACCATGCCCACCTGAGACAGAACCGTGGCTAGTCCGAGGACCGGCGGGATAACGAGAAAAGCCCAACCCGGGCTTGATGCGACACCGACTGTGGCTGCCCGCCAGAGGTCCATCGAATCACCTTTGCTGTTCGATACCTACCGGGCTCCCGCGAGCCCAACCTCTAGCAAGCTTAAGTCGGCATCACCTCTCTTCCATTTCTGATTGTAGTATAGCACAGCGTTTTTGGCATGTCAAGCCAGAAGCGCCCCCACGGGGGCTCAGTCGGGGGCCAGCCGGGTCC
>JBAQHK010000014.1:0-7215 GCA_049288275.1 bacterium
ATCTCGTTCATCAGCTTCATCGCCTCGATGATGCACACAACCTGACCCTTCTGGAGCATCTCTCCCGCCTCGACGTAGGGCTTGGCCCCCGGGCTGGGCGCCGCGTAGTAGGTGCCCACCATCGGGGACTTGATCTCAACCACCTTCTCGTCGACTGCGGGCCTGGTCTCTGCTGGAGGAGCCTGGGGCGCAGACGCGGCCGCTTCAGCAGGCTTGCCAACCTCGACCAGGATCGCCCCGTTAGGGTTCCGGACTCCGGGCTTCCCCTTTGACTTGGTTATTCTTACCTTCGTCCACCACCTGCTGAACTCAAGTTCCTCTATGTCACTTGATTCGACAAGATGTATGAGGCTCTTGAGGAAAGATAGTTTCATGGCTACACCCTCGACACGTAGGACTTGGTTCGAGTGTCGACCTTGACCACGTCGCCGACTCCGACGAAGAACGGCACCTGGATCACCAGCCCGGTCTCCAGGGTCGCGGGCTTGCCTCCGCCCGAGACCGTGTCGCCCTTCACCCCCGGCGCAGTCTCAGCCACCTTGAGGTCCACGAAAGTCGGCAACTCGACGGTCAGAGGCTCGTGCTCCCTCATCAGAACCGTCACCGTGCACGACTCCTTCATCATCTCCGAGACTTCCTCAAGCAATTCGGCGGGAATGGTTATCTGGTCGTAGGTCTGGTTGTTCATGAAATGGTAGTCGTCGCCGCTGCGATAAAGGTACTGCATCTCGAACCTGTCGAGCCTCACGTCCTTGACCTTCTCGCCGGCATTCCAAGTCTTGTCTATCACCCGGCCGGTGACCAGGTTCTTGAGCTTGGTGCGCACGAAGGCCCCGCCCTTGCCCGGCTTGATGTGCTGAAACTCCACAACATAGAAGAGGGTGCCGTCCACCTCCAGCACCACCCCGTTTCTCAAGTCGTTGGTCGTGGTCATCTGGACTCGCCCACTTCCACGAGCTGCTTGGTGGCCCTGGTCAAGACCCGGCAGCCATCGGCCTCCACCACCACGTCATCCTCTATCCTGACCCCACCCCAACCGGGAATGTAGATGCCCGGCTCCACAGTGGTCACCATGCCTTCCTCCAAGAGACCCTCGTTCTTCTGTGACAGCCTGGGCTCTTCGTGAACCTCAAGGCCGATACCGTGGCCCAGGGAATGGCCGAACCGTTCCCCGTAGCCCTTGCTCTCGATGTGCTGACGCGCCAGGGCGTCGGCTTCGCTACCCTTCAGGCCTGCCTTGATTCCGCTCTCGGCCTTGAGCTGCGCCTCCAGCACGATTCCGAAGATCTCCCGCTGCCTGTCGTTGGCTTTGCCCATGACCACCGTCCGCGTGAGGTCCGAGCAGTAGCCTTCCACCGAGGCCCCGAAGTCAAGCTTCACCAGATCGCCTTGTCGGATCACCCTCTCGGTCGGGGTGGCGTGCGGCAGACTCGCCCGTTCCCCCGAGGCCACTATGGTCTTGAAAGGAGCGACGTCGGTCGAACGCCGGCGGACCAGAAAGTCCATCCTGGCTGCCAGTTCCACCTCGCTCATACCCGGACGGATCTCCTTCACTATCTCCGAGAAGACCGTGTCCGTCACCTCAACTGCCCGGGTGATGGCCTCTATCTCTCCGGCGTCCTTTATCTTACGATAGGCTTCCACAAGGCCTTCCAGCCCGACCAGCTCGGCATCGACCGCCTGGGCCAGCTTCTGGTAGGCCGCGAAACTGAGCGCCCCCGCCTCCAGGCCGATTCTGCCCTCGACCCTGGACAGGGCTTCACAGGCTGCGGTCAAGACATCACGCTTGTCTATGACCACCTTGACGCCCGCCCCCACCTCTTGGAGGGCCTGCTCCTCGAAGCGAAAATCGGTCACAAGCTCGGCGGAGTCGGGGCTCACCAGCAGCCATCCCGTGTCCCCGGTAAACCCGGATAGATACCTTACGCTCAACGAGTTGGAGACCAGCAGCCTGGAAAGCCTCCTGGTTGCCATCTCTTGCTGGACTCTAGCCAGCCTGGACACTTACCACCCCCTGGGGAACACAATGACCAGCGAATCTAACAGAGCCCCCCCCACACTGTCAACTACATATCGGCCCCTTGCCGCAGGGTAGCGCCGTCGCCGGTTACCCGGCTACATTGTTGATGCCGCGCCTATCGCATGTCAAGGGGGGATTTGCCTGCCTGTCGCGATCTGCGGCGTGAGCCGCGGGCAGCATTCGGAGCGGTCAGGCGGCTCGGGGTTATTGCTTGCTGCCTTCCAAGTCCTTGAGGCCCGCCTTGAGCCTCTCGATCTCGGCCTTCATGTACTCGATTCGGGCCCCCAGGTCCTCGGGCCTGGCCTGAGGCCTCATCGCCTGCTGGCGCAGATACTCGGAGAGGAACGGACCGATCCTTACATGCTCGGTCAGGGCTTCCGAGCCCCTGACCAACTTCACGGCGACCACGTCGCCCGGCCTGGTCGCGCCCACGCTCTCCAGGAGCGACCGCGCCGAATGTATCTCGCGCGTCCCGAAGACGGTGATCACATCTCCCGCAGTGATGCCCACGGAGTCCGCCGGGCTGGAGGCCACAACGTCGGTCACCACCACCCCCCTCAAGCCCCGATCGCCCAGGTCAGCCTTCATCTCATCGGAAAGATCAACCACTCTGACCCCCAGGAATCCCCGCTCCTTCCCCCCTGTGGCCACAATCTCCCGGGCAATCGCCACGGCCCTGCCAGCCGGCACGGCGACGCTCATGCTCGAGGGCTGCAGCCCCCCCAACCCGTAGGGGAGCGCTTCAGGCGGGTAGGCCGAGTACGACCAAGGGTTGAAGGATATCCGACCCACGGCTATGCCCACAACCTCTCCCCTGCTGTCCACGACCGGCGCGCCGGTGTCCCCAGGGTTCATGGCTACCGACAGGCGCAGCATCTCGCCGCCCAGGTCATCCCTGACCGGAGAGGTCAGACCGCTCACCACCCCCATTGAGACCGACGGCAGGCTTCCGAAGGCGTTGCCCAAGACGAAGATCCACGAGCCCGGACGAAGCGCTCGACCCCGCGCCATGGCAGCCGGTCTCAGGTTTGCGCCCGTGACCCTGACCACGGCCAGGTCACTGGCCGGGTCCAAGCCGACCACCTCGCCGCGATACCTCTCGCCGCGGCTCGAGACCACATCAACCTGCCCGGCGCGCCCTACGATGCTGGCTGTAGTGAGCACAAGGCCGCTCGCATCAAACACCACCCCGCAGCCGACGCTTCTCGAGATCGCCTTGCCCCCCAGGTCCGTCACCGCGCTGATGGAGACAATGGAACCGCTCACCCTGTCCACCATCTGGGTGATTTCCTTCTCTATGGCCTCGACTGTCTGAGCGTGGCCGGGCGACCACGCCACCATGGCAACAAGAGCGATCACCACGCAGGCGCCCTTCATTCCACACCTCGCTTCAGAATATCGGTTCGGCCTCGGAGACCGGCGTAACCACCGATTCGTACACGTAGTTCGACCCCGGCAAGCCCCCGTGCGGGGTGAGATACCTGGTAGGATAATCCACATAGATGGTATCAGGACGATCGCTTCGGATTCGCGCGGACACGGTGGACACGGGGGTGCGGTAGGGAATGTCTCTCAGAACGAAGTCCGGCTCGATACCTTCCCGGTCCCCGGTAGCGGGCACTGCCACCCGCTCCGCGATCCCCTCGTATCCCGTGGCCCTCATGTCCGGCCCGGTGGTGCTCCTCATGAAATAGAGCCCGCCCACCAAGGCTACGGCAAAGGCCGCCAGGGATACGGCGGCGATCCGCCGGTTACGCCACACGAGCCCGGCCCACACCGCGGGCCAGAAGCCACGCCGGGCCTCCCAGGCATCGATCCTGCTCCAGAGCCTCTCGGGGAAGTCCGCGCTGGGCTCGATCACGCTGACGGTCCTCATCGCCCTCAGCACGCCCTCGGCCCGCGCTCGGGCCCGGGCGCACCCGGGACATCCCGTAAGGTGCTCTTCCACCGATCTGCGCTCGCGCTCACCGAGCGATCCCTCACACAGCGCCCAGAGCAACTCCTCAATGTGCTTACAGTCCATCAGATTCCTCCGGACCAGCGGATCGCGACTCGAAAATCGGGGAGAGCGTCTCTTTGACCTTGAGCCTACCCCGGTTTATTCTGGACTTGACGGTTCCCTCCGGCAAACCCAGGATCCCTCCGATCTCCTCATAACTTAAGCCCTGGATGTCCCTGAGAACAAGGGCCATCCTGAACTTGGACGGCACCTTGGCCACTGCCCGCCTCACATGGTTAACGATCTCCTTGCGCTCGAGCTCGACGTCCGGCTTGGCGGACTCGTCGGCAATGTCGACCCTGATCTTGCCCTCGTCCTCCCGCTCGGCCATCTCCTCCAGGGAATAGGGCTTGAACTTCCTCCGTCTCAGCTCGTTCCTGCAGAGATTGATCGCGATGGTATAAAGCCAAGTCGAGAACTTGGCGATCTCGGTATAGCGGGCCGCGCTCTTGTAGGCTCGAAAGAAGGTCTCTTGCGCGAGATCCTCAGCCTGGTCCCGATCGCCGGTTATCTGATAGGCCAGATTGATCATCCTCTTGCTGTACCTTCTTACGATTTCGTCAAAGGCCGCCCTCTCCCCCCGACCCACCCGCAGCATGAGGCTCTCATCCGTCTCCTCACTGCGCGGCGGGAATGACCCATCCACCTTGCGGGACATCCTCTACCCCCGCTCGTTCAATGAAACCACCCGGCTCAAACAAAGTTCCCGGGCCCACCCGACAGCCCCCCTCAGGGCACCCACCGCCAGCGGGGTGCCTGGCTGCCCGGAGGTGCGGGCCGGCCCGGCCTCGGGTCGGTCCCCGCAAGCCCGATCTCGTCGTATTGTACGGTCACCCCGATCTCGTAGGGATGGATCATGCCCGCCACTATTCGGGGGAACGGACCCTCGTCCCGCCAGGCGTATACGAAGCCGGTGAAGGACGCGCCGCGGCCGCGGTCCCTGATCGTCCACTTGGCGACCGAGCTGCGCTTTGCGTCCGGCTTGAGAGTGATCTCCAGGCCGGCACATCTGGCCTCCCGGCCAGGGTTGCACCCGCTGGCGACCAGCCAGTGCACCAGCAGGTCCCCTCCCCCAAAGGCCGACAACAGGAACGGCCTGAGCAGATAACCCAGGGTGTCGAGCTCGGCAATCTCCACCGGGCTCCCCGCGGCGTAGACCCGCGTGTCTCGGACATCGCTCACCACGCGGATACTGCCAAGCTCCAACCACAGGCCGGCAGGGACTTCCGCTTCCAGATCGAGCACACCCTCCCCATCCAGGCGGAGCGCGAAGGGCAGCTCTACGGTCTGGTCACGGTACTCCAGCATCACCACACCCCTGCCCTCGACACGCTGGAGCGCCGTCATCCGATGGCTTATCTCCCCGAGAGTGCGATCCTCTAGCCGCTCGCGCCTCAGCTCCGCCAGCTGGCCGCACCCGGCCAGCGCGACAGCCGCGCACAGACCCGCCAGCGCCAAGACTGCCGCCAGGACCCCTCTTCCCTCCGACCCCTTCACCAGCCGCGCCTCCTCATCGCCATCGCCCGACCGAGCTGCAACATCTTAACCGATCTCCGCCCGCATCATCCGATGTCCTACCCGACTCCACAGGTCAGAGAAGCATATTTTCACACACCGACCGATGCAATTGAAAACTTGAGCGGCGCCCGGCGGCCCGAAACCCATTGACACCGGCCACGCCCGGACAATACAATAAGGTGGACGCAGAGAAGCGACAAGGGAGGAAGTGGCGCTATGAAAGCGAACTTCACAAGAACCGGCCTCGTCGTACTGGGCTTTGTCATGTGCGCTCTGCTGGGCGCGGGATGCTACACCGTGCTGGTGCACCCGCAGGTGGAGACCACCGGCGACCCGGAGGTCGCCCGCACATGCGCGGACTGTCACTCCAGCACCGACTACTACTACTGGCACTTCCCCTATCAGTATAATTGGTACTCCCGCTATCCGTCGTGGAACCGCTACTATCACGACCCGTGGTGGTGGGACAACTACTGGTACTGGAAGGACGACCACGGCGGCGGGGCTCCGAGCGCTCCGCAGGGACACCTCTGGCAGCCGCGCGTGGCGCCGCAGCCTCAGCCGTCGATAGCTCCGGGCTCGAGCGGCACGTCCGGCGACGGCAGCAAGGCCTCCGACAAGGGTTCGGGAACCGACAACAAGAAGGACAGCTCGCAAGGCAAGCAGCAGCTGTTCCAGCCCCGAGTGCCACCCAAGCCCGCCGACGACGCCAAGCCCGACAATCAACCTAAGCCTGACAGCCCTTCCCAAGAAGAGTCGGAGGACAAGTGATGACCAAGTCCATTCTCGTATGGCCGATGCTGGTTCTCATGCTTGCGCCCTGGCTCTGGGCGACCACGGGCCAGGAACCGCATCCCCCGACCAACCTGGAGATTCCCTTCCTGGATCGCGACCCGATGGGCGCGCGATGGACGGCGATGGGCGGAGCCGCCGTGGCGGCGATCGACGACGGCTCCTCGATTGCAGTGAACCCGGCAGGACTTGCCAAGATAAGACGAATCGAGATGCTGGGCACAATCCAGAAGCAGTCCCTGGAAACCGAGGCCACCTGGTTCGGCACCAGGACTTCGCGGTCGCTCTCGACCACCGCGCTCAGAGAGGCGGCGGTTTGCTTCCCGTTCCCCACTTACCGGGGCAGCCTAGTGCTCGCCGGATCGGTGTCCCGCAGGAACATCCTTGACGGCTACACCGTGCGGGCCGGGCTGAACCAGGACGACCTCTTGACCTACAAGGACAGCGAGGAGCGCAGCGGGCTCCTCACCGCCTGGAGCGGCGCTCTGGCCGTCCAAGTATCGCCGCAGGCCTTCCTGGGATTCGAGGCTCACGTCTTCAGCGGCAAGTTCGACGAGACTGACCGCTGGAGCCCTTGGGGAGGTTGCCCCGATGCGACCTTCGCCTGGAACACCGATCTAGGTGGCTACGGCGGCAGCGTCGGCATGCAGTATGAGCTCTCCTCCCTCTGGGGCGTGGGCGCGGTCTTGAAGACGCCGCAACGGGTGACCCTGGAGGGTGAGATCGATCAGCCTGGTAACACTTGTGCCAGCCAGCGCTACAGCGTTGACGACACGGCCACCTTGCCCTACTCGCTGGGCGTGGGCATGGCGGTGACGCCGGCCAATCTGCTGGTGACGCTCGATGTCGCCTACACAGACTGGCACGAGCTCAAGTATCCCGGGCC
>JBAQHK010000015.1:0-1646 GCA_049288275.1 bacterium
GCCCGGTGGAGACCGATACAAGACTGGCCCAACAAGTGGCTCGAGCGGACTCCGCCGAGTGTCACGCCGCCTGCAGGTGGGGCTGGCAGGCGTCGTGCCACCCTGCGGCTACGCCGCTCAGCCACACCGTTCGGCGTGGCAGTCGGAGGTAACAAGGGTATGATCTTGCGCAAAGGGGTGTGGCCGCCCGACCTTGGCGAGCTCCACGCAGTTTTGAGGCAGTGGATTGCCCTGGTTGGTGACAGTGAGTGGCCCCGCAGCGACGCGCCCTGGTGGTACAACGAACGAGCCTCTTTGAGCATCTTGGCTGGCGCGCTCTGGGGAACTGGTTTCACGTGCCTGGAGGAGTTCATGGCTCCCAAGGGCCGTCAGCGTCGCTCACAGCGCACCCGAGCACGTGGGGACATCATGTTCGAAAGGAAGGTGCGGGGGCGTCAACTGAAGTTCATGGGCGAGGCGAAGCAGTGCTATCCAATTCTGGGGAGCCGCAGGTCGCAGCGCTCAGGTAAGCGTCCTGGTCGCGAAGTGAGCCCAATCAAGCATGCCTTGGACCATGTGAGCGATACTCTCAGGGCAGCATCGCAGGACGCGCGCCGGTTGCCTCGCTGGGGCTACCGTCGGCTAGCGATAGTGTTCGTGTCCCCAGTAGTCAGGAGCCGGGTGTCCCAGGTGAGGCGTGAAGAGTTGCTCACGTCATTTGTTGCGGCCCTAAGGCGGCAGGTCGCATCGCGGCGGGTGCTGGCGGCGGCGTGGGCATTCCCGGAGCGAGAGAAGTACCCTACGGAGGATGGTTATCTCTATCCCGGCACGGCGATCCTGATACGCCGAGTTTGAACCAGGGGACGGGAATGATATGGAGCACGCCGAACAAGTGGCTCGAGCGGACATCGCTGCAGCGGCATGGCTCTTGCGGGTGTGGCAGGCAACAGCCCCGCCGCCTCCGCTCGCCGCTCAGCCACACCGTTCGACGCTGCAGGTAGGGTATTAGCGAAAGTTGTTGACTTCACACATGCCAGTGTGTCACACTATGTGTGGAGGTGATCGAGATGGCGACGAATCTGCAGATCGATGACAGCCTGATCAGGCGAGCGGTCCGGCTGGGCAAGCACCGCACCAAGAAGGCGGCGGTGACGCAGGCCCTGGTATCCTACATCCAACACCTGGAGCAGGAGAAGATCGGGTCGCTGTTTGGCGCGATTCAGTACGAGCCGGGCTATGACTACAAGAGCCAGCGAGCACGCCGATGAAGGTCCTGGTAGACACGAGCGTGTGGTCGCTGGCACTCCGCCGTGGAAGTGGGAGTGAGGTGGGGGTGGTCCGGGAGCTGAGCAGCCTGATTGGGGATGGGCGGGTCACGATGGTCGGTCCGATTCGCCAGGAGATTCTGTCGGGGATCCGGGAGGAGGAGCAGTTCAAGGAGTTGGAGGCGCGGCTGGCTGCGTTCCCGGATATAGGGTTGGAGCCTCAGGACCATGTCACGGCGGCTCGCTTCTTCAATCTCTGCCGCCGCAAGGGGGTGCAGGGGTCAAACACTGACTTCTTGATCTGTGCCGTGGCCGTGCGTCACCGGTTGGCAATACTCACGACGGACAGGGACTTTGCGCAGTACGCGAAGTACTTGCCCATCGTGTTGCACAAGTAGCGCG
>JBAQHK010000016.1:0-9049 GCA_049288275.1 bacterium
GCGCCATGGATGATGCGGGTAACTGGTCGCTCGCCTGGACCTGGTCTGACGTGCTGGTGCTTGCCGACACGGATACCCCGGTCCCGGTGGACAACTACCTGCCCGAGGTGGATCCTGAGGACGTCGCCGTCACGTTTGAAGACAACGACTACAACGGCATCTGCGACATCGGCGACGATGTGACCGTGACCGTGGACATGACCGGCGCGCCCGGCGGACCGATTGCCGGCGTGTACGCCAATCTCTACGATTGGGGTCATCCGTCACAGGACATGGTGCCCTTGACGCCGGGTTCCCCGATCTACTCGATCACCTTCACCGTGCTGGCTAACCCCGGCGACTTCTGCAGCAATCAGGCGGACGGTGGGGTGGGCTTCGAGGATGATGCGGCGAGCCATAACTGCGGCAAGGCCCCGACGCTGATGGTCACGCCTGCGCCGTCTGTTGAGGTGGTGGCCAAGGACGCCTCCGACAACTGGAGCGACTACGACTGGACCGGCGCGCCGAGCGACATGACTCTGCTTGCCTCGACGCCGACGCCGGTGCACGTGCCTTACGTTCAGGCGTGGCCGTTCGTGTATCTCTACGAGCTGTTCGGTCCGCTGACCGACATACTGGCCGACACCGACGCTCCGGATCCCGTGAACCCGACCTTCCCGTATCCTTCGATCCCGGCAAGCGGCGTGCAGTCCGAGCCGCTCCAGGACGGCAGGATTGGGATCCAGTTGTTCTACAGGACGATGCCGAGAAACCAGGACGTGAAGGAATTCTACGTGTACGGCGATTACGCTGAAGCCGGCGTGATCGACTGGAACACGTTCCTCGGCGAGCCGATTGCGGCGGGCACGGTGCCCACGACAGTCACCCTGGGCGGCAACCACGAGTGGATCTCGGACGTGCTGCCCGAGCGTGAGACGCCTTACCACTTCGCGGTGCTGGCTGTGGACAACGCCGGCAACTGGTCGGACAAGGATCTGACCTGGATCACCGGTATCAGCTCTGACGCTACCGCCCCGACGGCTACGCTCGAGGCGGCCTTCAGAGAGGATCTGCCGTGCATCGAGGACAACCAGCCGACCTCGATCGGCGGCGGGAACGTGGACTTCATCGGCAGGCTCGATGAGGCCAGCGAGTACATCAACGTGGTCTATGTCGAGCTCTACGGCAGGGTGAAGGACCTCGATCCGACGACCGAGGGCTACCAGCCGGGTCTGTGGAGTCTGCTGGATGAGGAAGGCATCTTCCCGTCCTCGACCACGCTTGAGGGCCCGTACGTGTTTGCGGACGGCGTGCTCCCGGCGGCCTTCGACATCACCCACTGCGAGACCTTCGAGTTGGTGCTCGTGCCGTGGGACGAGGCGGGCAACCACCTGACGCCGGACGAGTGCGCCATATTCGATTACACTTACGATCCGTTCGTTCCCGTCGTGACCATGTTTGCCATAAACGGCAATCCTTCGCCGTACGACATGGAGCTGGCGAACTCGGCCCTGGTCGAGATCACCGCGACCGACGAGTGCGACATGACGGGCGAGCTGACCTACTGGCTCTATGTCAGCAGGATGGGCGACGAGACCTTCTTGACCTGGCCGCTCTTGACGCGGCAGACCCTGGCGGTCGGCGAGCCGTTCTCCTACCAGTGGGATCTCATGAACTACCCGGCGGGCCACGCACAGCTCGAGCTTTACGTGTGCGACGATGCCGGCCACTACACCACGCACTTCAAGCGCGTGGTGGTTATCGACCAGAGCGCCCCGGACGGCGTGTTCGCCTCCTACAGACGGGCCTACGAGATGATCAGCGAAGGCAGCCATCCTTACTACACCAGGCTGCTTGACGGCCAGTCGATCGGCGGCGACGAGTTCACCCGGACCTGGTTCTGGGTCGAGTGGCCCGATCCGATTCCGTTCACCGCTTACGACGTCGACTACGTCAAGATGGAGTACCAGATGGCCGGCAGCCTCAACGGCTGGACCACCATCGGCATCGAGACCGCGTACGACGACAGCGTCAGCTGGGAAGGCTCGGAGTGGGCAGGCTATGAGTTCATGTGGGACACCAGAGGCTTTAGCGACGGTGACCAGATCACACTCAGAGCCACTGTGATGGACAACGTGGGTAACGAGACGGTCCAGACTGTGACCGTGACCGTTGCTGCCGATGCCCCGATCCTGGCGCTCGCCATTCCTGAGGCTCAGGACGTATGCGGCGAGAACAGGATCAAGGGCATCTTCAACATCATCGGCACGGAGATCACGAACCCGATCGATACCTACTACGTGTCGTACATAATCAAGAAGCACGACTATCCGGACCTCGGCGACTGCAATCCTCTCAACGACGACGGTTGGATCTGGGCTGCCGACACCCTGATGATTGAAGGCGGCACGACCCAGGAGACCATCTGGAGAGGCAAGGTCAATCCGGACAGCGCGTTCATGGGCTTCAGCGGTCAGACGCCTGTCTACGGCATGCCGGACGGCGCTTACGACATAGCGCTCGTCACGACGGACGTCGCGGGCAACTGGAGCTGGGACAAGAACGACGACTGGTGCGTTGACGCCGGCTACTTCGCGTATGCGGTCGCCAACGGCATGGGCATGACGGTCGTTCTCCAGAACGAAGCTCCTGAGGTCAGGATTAGGACGGTCAACACGTTTGGTTCGGTTGACGAGCCGTGGCCGTGGCCGCAGCCGGTCTACGTACAGGCTGGCGATGCCGCGACCGTGACTTCGTGGACCGAGTCCACTTGCGACGTTGCCAAGGTTGAGTACTGGCTGGCCGACACCGACACCTCGAACCATGTGGTGCTCGATGAGATCAGGCTGGTCGGTGTGAGCACCAGCCCGGATGACTACGCGGCGACCTTCCCGTCCTCGGGTGGCGTCGGGCAGTATCTGGTGCCGGGCGCTCTCCAGCACGGCTATGTGGTCGTCGACCTCATCGCCAAGCTCACGGACGTCCTCGGCAACGAGTCGTTCTTCTACGCACCGATGTGGATCTTGGACATTTCCCCGGCGAGCGTGATGATCACCAACCCGGCGCCCGGCTCCTACGTCAGGCACGAGGTTGCTCTGGAATCCGACGCGCTGGCGGACGACGAGATCTACAGCGTGACTTACTACTACAGAGCGGTTGGTTCGGGCACCTGGATCCCGATTGCGACCACGATGCCGCATGACGGCGACAAGTGGAACACCGACACCAACGGCAACACCATTTACTGGAACACCGACCTTCTGCCCGCCGGCTGCAACCAGTACGAGTTGGCGGCGATCGCGAAGGACGCTGATCTGGTGGACGATCCGGAACCGCCTGTGATCAGGGTGTACGTGGACAACACGGCGCCTGCGGTCACTATGCTCGCTCCTGATCCGATGGTGGTCAACAGCACGGCTAGCTGGATCGGTGGCCCGATGGTCGAGCTCACCGCTACGGCCTCGGATGCTTGCGGAATCAGGTACGTGAGGTTCTGGGAGAAGCTGGCCGAGGAGCATTTCGACGACGTGGACCTGCTCTTCCAGGATGCCGAGGCCCCGTGGGCCTTCACCTGGCAGGGTGAGACCTTCACGTCCAAGCTCTCCGGCTGGTACAACCTGGTTGCCGAAGCCGAGGACATGGCGGGCAACGTGACCTACAGCGTGGTCACCGTTTACATCGATCAGTGGGCTCCGGAAGGCTGGATAACCCAGATCAACTCCGACCAGACGCCGGACGGCTCCAACTTCTACGGCGTGCTGGCCATTACCGGCTGGTGCAAGGACGACGTCCCCATGAACCAGGTCGCCAACCAGAAGTACGACAGCGGCCTTGCGGGGGCTCAGTTCCAGTACCGGCAGTTTGTCCAGAACGGCGGCGATCTGCCGTTGAGCGATCCCAGGGATAACCCGTGGATCGATCTCGGCGGTATCGTCAGCGGCTCGGGTCCCACTTACGTTATCAACTGGGACACCGGCACGCTGGTACCGGGCACCTACGAGTTGAGGATCGTGGGCATCGACAACGTCAATAACAGAGCCGACGTTGACGGCACCCCGATGCTCGCTTACGTCTGCATCGACATCGTGGACATGGCGGCCCCGAAGGCCATCATAGCCGGTGTTGACAAGGTGAGCGGCACCATTTGGGCCACAACCGAGACCCACGGCCAGGAGGACATCTCCTTCGTGAGGTTCGAGTACAAGCCGGCGTCGGCGCTCGAGACTGCCGCCTGGACCGTGATCGGCACGGTCGACGGCGAGAGCGACGCCAGTCTGTACGGTACGCTCTGGCACTACGCGGCTCTGCCGAACGGCAACTACCTGGTCAGGGCGGTGGCTTACGACGATGATTACGACGTCGTTGAGTTCCCGGATCTCTATGACAAGAGTCCGGCCACGATGATGGTAACCATCAACAACACCACCTTCGAGGTGACCATGGCGCCTACGGCCCAGATCACTTCGCTCGACAGGTGGGGTAACCTTGCCGACTACGACGAGCTGATGGCCAAGGCGGTGTGCGCCGCGGGCAAGCCGACGGTGATCGTGGTTTACGACGACGATCCCGAGGATCATTACAACACCCCGTGGGCGACGCAGCTTGAGCTCGAGCGGCCCGATGACCAGACGGTGTGGGTTGATGGCTTCTCGACCGACTCGCTCGGCGATTGGGGTATCGTTACCATAATCGGTACCTACAACAACTTCGGCGTCGTGGGCGCGAAGACCAGCACCTTGAAGCTCTTCAAGGTCACGGATAATGAAGGCACCAAGGGCGTGGTCAGCCAGGACGGCATGGCAGTCAACATTCCGCCTGGAGCCAGCGAGAATGCAAGCGAGGGCTTGATTGTCGTGAAGGTCCACACGCCGGCCGCCGATCCCGAGATCGACGAGATCATCCCGGTCAGTCAGACGGTGATGATGAAGTACGTTGATCACGAAGAGGGCTTCAGATTCGACAACGGTCTCAAGGCCACTGTGACCCTCGACTACACCCCGGGCATGATTCCTCAGGGCATTGCCGAGGGCAACCTGAGGGCGGCTCGCTGGTGCGAAGAGGACCGCGAGTGGGCCATCTGGAGCATAAGCAACGTGGTCGTGGACCAGATCAACAACAAGGTCACGTTCCTCACCACGGTGTCGGGCGCCTACGCGGTGGTCGCGGCTTCGACCCTGAGGATCACCGAGCCGATTTACCTGCCGGGTTGTGACGGCTACACCGGCAGGTGGCCTCAGATGTTCTCCACGATCGAGGACATCCTCTTCGACGTCGATGAGGACGACATCCTGGTCGTGATAGACGGTCCGGCCGGCAACAAGATCTTCGACAACGTCAGGATCTACGACAACGGCCACGTGGCGGACGGCTTCGAGGCTACCTACGATTGCGTCTCCAATAACCTCTACATGGCGCTCGATCCCACCTGGGATTGGGAGAGCTACTACGAGAGACTGGGCGTGATCTGGGACGGTCTACCGGCCGGCACTTACACCGTGACCATCACGGCGATGAACGAGGTCGGCGACAAGAAGACCGTCACCGATACGTTCATGGTGGATGCGGTCAAGCCGACCGTGAACTTCGCGGGTACCTACGTCGCTCCTAACCCGAGCTTCGTGATCAACGTTGCCGATCACCAGAGCGGCATCGATCCCGAGACAATATTCCTGGATATCTACTCTACCCAGTATTGCTTCCTCGGGACGGCCACTCCTACCGGCATGACTTACGATGACGAGGCCGGGACGGTCACGTTCGATCAGATGACCTTCGACCAGACCCTGGGCGACGGCATGTCGATCGACGTGGTGGTCTACGACGCCAACCAGCAGTTGGATTGCACTGGTGAGTCGGAGATCGACTTCTGCGACTGCTGCCGCAGCTACTGCCCGGGTCAGGGTATCGCGGACTGCGCCGGCAACCACGCCAACCCGATGTGGAGACGCTACACGGTTGACGGGGTGCCGCCTACGGCTGCTCTGGTTGATACCCTGTATGAGTCCCAGGACGGCGAGTGCGGCGGCGACATCACAGTCGCTATCCGCGACGTGACTTCCGGAATCAATCCGGAGGCCTTCGAGGTGACGATCATCGGCGGAACGATGGCCAGCGAAGGCTGGGAGTTCGAGCCGACCGACGTGTCTGGCGGGATCATTCACGGCGGCGACCTGACCTTCTCAGTCGACTGCATCTGCGCCGGCATCACCGAGATGGACATCAAGGTGAAGTCGGTGGACATGGTCGGCAACTACAAGCTGACCACGGATGAAGTCACGTTCGTCTGTGAGGAAGAAGACCTGACGATTTCCGGCCTGATGAGCTACCCGAACCCGTTCGATCCGTACGCGGGTGAGAAGGCCACGATCAGCATCGACCTCAGCAAGCAGGCCGATGTGACCGTTAAGATCTTCGACTTCGCCGGCGAGCCTGTGAGGACGTTGGTAGCCGATGATGCCGGTCCCGGTGTGTTCGAGGATATTACGTGGGACGGCACCGACGAGAGCGGCAACATCGTTGCCACCGGCGCTTACATCGCCAACATCAAGATTGACGATGGCCAGAAGGTGATTAGCAAGAACATCAAGATCGGCGTCGCAAAACGGAGCAATGACTAAGCCAGGGGGGAGGGGGGATCTTCCCCCCTCCCGCCCTCGAGGGCTTATGAAAGCACTTTCGTCAACCAGGAGGTCAGAGGAAATGCGAAAGTCAAGGTTGTTGCTCGCAGTCGTGGTCGCGATCGGGGTCACGGTATGTTCGAGTCCTGCAATGTGCGCTGATTCTCACGCCGCTCCCTATCTGAGGATGGGAGTCGGCGCCAGGGCGCTTGGTATGGGTGGAGCCTTTACCGCCATCGCGGATGACGCGACGGCCGGCTATTGGAACCCTGCCGGGCTGACCAGGGTGGAGAACATCGAAGCCACCTTCATGTACACTTCCAACATGTCGGTGGACCGGCAGTACATGTACTTCGGCTATGCCCACTGGCTTGGTGTTGGTGGGTTGGGCCTGGGGTGGATCAACGCCGGGATGTCCGACATGGAGAGGCGGGACGGTGAGGGCAATCCTCTGTCCGGTTCAAGCGACACCGGCAACAACGCGGTTTCGCTCTCCTACGGCATGGAAGTCGGAAGCCTCATGCTCGGCGGCACGGCCAAGGTCCTGCAGCAGAGCGTGATGGGCATGGACTCGGAGACCGGATTCGGACTCGACCTCGGTGGCATGTTCAATGTCAGCGACAACGTCACTGCGGGCATGATTATCAGGGACATCGGCTCCCATTATGGCGACTTCAATGTGCCCATAGACTGGCGCATGGGGACCGCCGTAAAGGCGCTGGATGGTGGGCTTACGATCGGCCTCGATGTCGACAAGGTCCAGGACATAAAGGATTTCCAGATTCATCTTGGAGCCGAGTACGGGATGGAAGTGCATCCCGGCTATCACGCCTTCTTCCGGAGCGGGCTCAACAGTGTCGAGGACCGCGCTTTCACGGCCGGCATCGGCATACGGGTGCCCTACGTGCAGTTTGACTACACGTACATGACCGAGAAGGAAGAGCTGGAGCTCGGCAACAGCCACAGGATCTCGGTTACGGCCAGATTCTAGGGCTCCCGGGATTCAGGGGCTTTTCAAGACAAGACGAGCATTATGCGGGCTGTGGGGTCGACGCAGCCCGCTTTTTCTTGCCCCGGGAGGAGGCGGGCCATGGATCTGTCACAGGAGCGATGCCCGAAGTGCGGCGCGGGTTTCGGGCGCCGGAACCCGCTGGTCACCGTTGACGCGATCATCGAGCTTGCCGGAGGGCCGTCGCGGCGGATCGTCCTCGTGAAGCGCAAGAACCCGCCTCCGGGGTGGGCTCTGCCCGGGGGCTTCGTGGATTACGGCGAGACCCTCGAGCAGGCCGTGGTAAGGGAGGCGCGGGAGGAGACCGGGCTCAAGATTACGCTGGTGAGGCAACTCCACGCCTACTCGGAGCCCGGCCGCGATCCGCGAGGCCACACCATCGCCGTGGCGTTTCTGGCCCGGGCGGAGGGTGATCCCCGGGGGGGAGACGACGCCAGCGAGGCTGCTGCGTTTGACCCGGAACGGCTGCCGGCCGAGATGGCCTTCGACCACCGCCAGGTGATCGCGGACTACCTGAGCCAGAAACTAGGGACATCATACTAGTTTCGGGTCGCGGTAACTAGTATGATGTCCCCAGTTTCCCTAGTTTCCTAAGGGGAGTCCTTCTTGGCCTGCTCCCAGATCGCGTCCATCTCGGCGAGGGTCATCTTGCCCCGCCTTGCGATTTCCTTCTCCACGTGCTGGAATCTAGCTTGGAACTTGGAGATCGTGCCCTGGAGGGCATCCTCTGCGCTTATATCGAGGAATCTGGCGACATTGACGAGGCAGAAGAGGATGTCGCCCAGCTCGTCCCTGACGTGGTCCTTGTCGGCCTCGCCGCAGGCCTCCTCAAACTCCCCGATTTCCTCCTCGAGCTTGGCGAAGACGCTCCGGATCTCGTCCCAGTCGAAGCCGAGGCTGGCGGCGCGCTGCTGAATCCGCTGGGCCTTCATAAGCGAGGGATAGGTCCTGGGAACTCCGGCCAGCACCGACTGGTCGGCCGGCTTCTGGGCAGCCTTGGACTTCTCCCATTCGTCGAGCACCTGGTGGGCCTGGAGGTCCTTGCGCTCGCCGAAGACGTGTGAGTGACGGGCTCTCATCTTGGCCAGGCTCCCCCGGATCACCTCGTCGATGGAAAACCGCCCGTCGTCCTCGGCGATCTTGGCGGAGAAGAGGATCAGGAAGAGAGCGTCGCCCAGTTCCTCGCGCAACTTGGCGGGGTCGCCCTCGTCTATGGCCTCGCACACCTCGTACATCTCCTCCAAGAGGTGAGGCCGCAGGCTCTTGAGGGTTTGCGCCCGGTCCCAGGGGCAGCCCCTCTCGCTCCTCAGGAAGGCGATCAGGTCGCGAAGTTCGTCGAACTTGTCGGACATGCCCATGATACTACCACCGCCCACCTGCAGGCGCAAGCCCCGAGCGCTCGTCGTCGGTGCCCGCCGCCGGGCAGCGTCCAAGAGGGTGGAGG
>JBAQHK010000017.1:0-1717 GCA_049288275.1 bacterium
CCTGTTTCCCAATGCCCGGTTACGGCGAATCGAAAACGTAGACAGTAAAAATAATTCTACTGTCTCGACTATTCGCGTGGATGGAAGGGTCGATGTTGTAAGCGGTTATGTGCGTTGTGATGATCAAGTTCGGCAAGCTTGTTGCGCGTCAGCCACCGCTCGCATTGACGGCGAATGCGAGCAGGCGTGTCGCAGCGGCAGACGCCCCGCAGGATCTGGGCGAAACGCTGGCGGATTTGTGGCACGGTCAGGGCCGGTGTCCATTTTTTTCCCCCGCCGGGCCTCGCACAGCAAGAACCAAACCGCAATCAAGCTAAGCGCGATATGATGGTGCCACCCCAGCCAGTTTCGCACTTGGTACTGGGCCATGCCCGCCTCGCTCTTGGCGCGCTTGATACACTCCTCGATCCGGTGCTCGGCGTTGGCCACCCGGGCGAACTCGGCCAGCGGAGTCTCACGCGAGGCGTTGGACAAGTGGTAGTCCGTCTTCACCTGCTTCTGGTCGTCGAGGCTGCGGATCACGACCAGCGTCTCCTCGGGGCCAACCTTGCGATCGATCTTGGCCAGCACGCGCCGGCAGACGATCTGCACCTCGATCGGCCCTTTCGTGGCGTCGCGCACCTCCAGCCTCGTCCAGACGCCGGCCGGCAACGATTCACACCACTTGCCAACCTGCTGGAAGGGCACTTTCGGTCGCCGACCACGACCGCCGTAAGCCGGCGGCTCCGCTTCCAGATCGCGGATCGTCGTGTTGGCAGGCACCGCCAACAGGTAACGCTCGCCGCGGTCCGCCAATTCCCGGCGAAACCAGGCCGGACGGCCCATTTCGTCGTCGCCAGCGATCCAAGCGTGAGGCAATCGAGGGCCCCTCGATTGCAGCATCTCCAGGGCCAGTTCGTGACGCGTTCGGAATCGCATCTCCTGACGCGGGACACCGGCCGCCTTGCAGCGCGCCCGGTGCTTCGTCCACTCTTCCGGCAAGTACAGCCGCATGTCCACCAAGGCATGTTCCTTACGGGACACGTAGCCCAGAAACACAGCCACTTGGCAATTCTCCTCCTTGCCCAGCCGACCGCACCACTGCCGCGCCACGCCCACGGAGTGCTCGCCCTTCTTGGGGAATCCCGAAGGATCGAAGACCAGGATTCCGTCCGGCTCTCCCAATTCTCGCTCCACCTGGCCAGTCAACTCGTCCAGCAGCGGCTCGTGCTTCCAGGGCGCCGTGCCGAGAAAGGTCTGCAATCCTCGACGGTCCTCGTCATGGTGGTAGGCGATCGCCTCGGCGTTCTTCCGCTGCAGGTCCGACAGCAACCCTTGCAGGAACGTTTGCGTGTGCTCCCGTTGTTCCGGGCGGAAGAGACGCTCGACAAAGGGCGCGGCGAAGGTCACCAATCGCTCGACCATCCCATTGAACACCGCCGGAGGAACATGGCATTCCGCCATCACCTCCTCCCGACGGCTCTCAAAACGTCGCTCCATCCTTTTTCTCCTTCCTTGGAACATCCATGCGGAAGGAGTTTGTACACAACAACTTAGATTCGGTCAACTGAGATTGGACAGTAGAAATAAGAAAACGAGACCTGAATTTCGGTTACCGGCGTAGGGTGGCACCGCCGCCCCCGGCGGTGCAGCATCTTGCCCAGCCGAGGGCGGCTGGGCCAAATGATCCGGGTCTTCGATGCCCAACTTCGCCAGGTATTCCCGGGCAGGCTTTGAC
>JBAQHK010000018.1:0-26225 GCA_049288275.1 bacterium
CTCCAGACCCGACTCCACGCTCTCCTTGTAATCCTTGGCCTTGAGCCACCTCTTGATCCTTGTGCGGGCCTGCGGGGTCTTCACGATCTTCAGCCAGTCCCGGCTGGGCTCCCGGTTGGCCTCAGTCACGATCTGTACGGTGTCGCCGTTCTTGAGCTCGCAGGTCAAGGGCACCAGCCTGCCGTTGACCTTGGCGCCGACGCACTTGTTGCCGACCTGGGTGTGCACTGCGTAGGCGAAGTCCAGAGGGGTGGCCCCGCGCGGGAGGTTCTTCAAGTCGCCCTTGGGCGTAAACACAAATATCTCATCATGATACAGGTCAGCCTTCAGAGAATACAGGAACTCGTCGGGATCGGTAAGATCCTGAAGCCACTCCAGCGTGCGCCTCAGCCACGCCAGCTGCTCGTCCAGCTTCTGGTCCGCTCCGCCGCCCTCCTTGTAGCGCCAATGGGCGGCGATCCCTTCCTCGGCGGTCCGGTGCATCTCGCGGGTCCGGATCTGGATCTCCACCATCTCGCCGCGGGGACCTATTATGGTGGTGTGGAGCGACCTGTACATGTTCTGTTTGGGGGTCGCGATGAAGTCCTTGATCCGCTCGATCACCGGCGTGTAGTTGGCGTGGATCACGCCCAGCGCCTTGTAGCACTCGGGGACGTCGCGTGTTATCACCCGCACCGCCAGCAGATCGAAGATGTCCTCGATCGGCCTGCCCTGACTCTTCATCTTGATGTAGACGCTGTAAAAGTGCTTGGGCCGTCCGGTGACCTCGGCGTCTATTCCGGCTTCCTTCAGCTTGGCCAGCAGAGGTCCCTTGAGCTCGTCGATGTACTCCTCTCGGTCCTTGCGGCTGTGGGCTATCTGATCGGCCAGGAGATCGTAGGCCTCGGGATCCAGGTACTTGAGCGAGAGGTCCTCCAGCTCCCACTTGACCCTGGCAATCCCCAGCCGATGGGCAAGCGGAGCGAAGACATCCAGGGTCTCCCTGGCGATCCGGCGCTGGTCGGCGTCGGGAAGATATTGGAGAGTCCGCATGTTGTGCAGCCTGTCGGCCAGCTTGATCAGGATCACTCGAACGTCCCTGGCCATGGAGATCAGCAGTTTCCTGTACTTCTCCATCTGCTCCTGCTCGGGGCTGTCGAAGCTCATCTCGCTGATGTGAGTCACACCATCGACGATCGCCGCGATCTCGTCCCCGAAAGCCTCCCTGACCTCCGCCAGTCCCAGGGGAGTGTCTTCAACTATGTCGTGGAGCAGGCCGCCCGCGATGGTGACCGAATCCATGTTGAGCCCCGCCAGTATGCGGGCGGTCTCCACGCAGTGGGTCACGTAGGGGTCACCGGACACACGAAGCTGCCCGGCGTGAGCCTTGGCGCTCAAGTCGTAGGCGCGCCGCACCAGGTCCTTGGCGCAGTCGGGGCGGTGTTTCTCGATGTCGGCCAGCAGGGCGTCCAGGTAGGACGGTTGGCCGGACGAGATGGGCGAGCCGGTTTCGGAGTCCGCGCTGTCGGTCATAGATACAATCACTCTATACGGATTCCGGCCCAACTCACAAGAAGAATATCGGAACGCGGAAGCCGGAGCAGGCAGTAAGCCGAGTTCTGTTGCGTCGGGACAGCCTCCGCTGCCGTCCCGCCGCCGGTGATCATTACTCTCGGACGCGAGTTGCCTCGCGCCTCAAGCGACCCTACCCGGGAATCATAGCGAAGCGGGCCACTTCTCTTCCCCTATTTGGTCTTGCTCCAGGCGGGGTTTACCGAGCTACCTCTGTCACCAGAGGTACTGGTGAGCTCTTACCTCACCTTTTCACCCTTGCCGGCGTGAAGCCGGCGGTGTACTTTCTGTGGCACTTTCCTTGGGATCGCTCCCACTGGGCGTTACCCAGCGCCCTGCCCTATGGAGCTCGGACTTTCCTCGCACGGGACGCGCCCGCGCGCGGTCACCTAGCCTGCTCCGGCTAGTTTGTAGCGAAGTGATCTAGCGCCTGCCCGACGCTATTGCCAGTTTGGCCAGCCTGTCGGCCTGCCTGTTCTCGGCGCTAGTGATCTGCTTTATCTCGACGCTGTCGAAGCCCCGGATGATGTCCACCAGCTTCCTGTAGAGGCTAACCAAGCCCGCGTTCTTCACCCTGTACCCACCCTTAATCTGGTTGGCCAGGAGGCCGCTGTCAACCCTGAGTTCGATGCAGCGAGCGCCGATTTCGGAAGCCCTGGTCAGGGCGAGGATCGCGCCCTGGTACTCGGCCACGTTGTTGGTGGTCTCACCCAGGTATTTGTGATCCTCGAGAAGCACCTCCCCGGACTGATCGAGGATCACCGCGCCGCATCCGGCGGGGCCGGGGTTGCCGCTGGAGCCCCCGTCGGAGTATGCGATCACCCGCGCTGGCCCCGACCCACCTGCCACCACGGGCTTCCTCCCCGTGTCCGGCCTGGCGCCCGCACGCTTGCCGCCGCCAGACGCCGTCTTTGCGTGGTGCGCGCCCGCCGGGGCGCCGGCCTCGAGGCTCTCGGCAAGATCTTGGAGATCGTCGGCCAGAGCCCTACGAGAGGGATACCCGGCCTCCCTCCAGACCCGGTCCAAGTTCTGGCCCGCCGCCAGCAGCCGAATCGCGTACTGGAGCCGCGCGCTGTCGGAGATCACGCTTCCTCTCTCCAGATTATGATTCTGCCGCAACCTTCGCAGCTCATGATCCTGTCGCTTCTCCTCAGGATCTGCATTTCCTGAGGAGGTATGCGTCTGAAGCAGCCGCTGCACGCCCCGTTCTTGACCGTGGCCACGGCCAGGCCGTCCTTGACGTCCCTGATGCGCTCGTACCGCGCTACCAGCGGAGCCTCCAACCCCGCGATCAGCCTGTCCCTCTCCGCCGACTTGGCCTGGATCGCCCGATCGAGTCTAGTCGCCGTCTCATCCAGTACGGCGTGCTCCTGCTTCACGCTCCCGGTGGCGGCCTTCAGGGCCTGCTCCTCCTCGGCGATGGTCTTGGACACGCTCTCCGATCGCTCCAGGATCTCAAGTATCTCATCCTCGCGCTTGGAGATCTGCTCGTCAAGGGCCCCTATCTCGTGTTGGAGGGCGTCGTACTCGCGATTGCTCTTCACCTGCGCGCTCTGGGCCTGGAACTTCACCCTCTTCTGCCCGGCCTCCTCCAACCCGGCCTCCATCTCCTTCCGCTGCTTCGCAAGATCCAGAAGCCCTTGCTTGTGCGACTTGATCCGGTCGGCGATCTCGGCCACCTGACGATCCAGATCCACCCTTCCCTCAGGTATGGCGTCCTGCTCCGTTCTCAGCTCATCTATCTCGTCGTCCAACTGCTGCAGGCTGAAAAGCAGACCTATGATTTCCTTCATGCACCAGCCCCTTCCTTACCAACCCGCGGCGATATACAGGCTCCGGCGCCCGGCGGCCAGGAAACAGAAAACCGGAAACAAAAAAGGCGTGTGCCGGAGTTCGGCACACGCCCCGAAGGTCGCTCTCCGACCTCGAGCCGCCAGACGTTCCTGCATTTCTTGAGTCTATTCACCATCACCCTGTCGAATGGTGGGCGATACTGGGATTGAACCAGTGGCCTCCCGCGTGTGAGGCGGGCGCTCTAAACCGCTGAGCTAATCGCCCAATGTCAAAAAATGGTGGGCCCACTAGGTCTCGAACCTAGGACCTTCCGGTTATGAGCCGGGCGCTCTAACCGACTGAGCTATGGGCCCCGAATCACCTATTATAACATGTTACGGGCATCGTCAAGCCAAAAAACCGGCGGCCTGCTCAGGGCACATCGATGTACCCGGTGAGTTTCCTCGCCCGCGAGGGGTGCTTGAGCTTTCGGAGCGCCTTGGCCTCGATCTGCCGAACCCTCTCACGGGTGACGTTGAATATGCTCCCCACTTCCTCCAGCGTCCGGGGGCAGCCGTCTCCCAGGCCGAACCGCAGCCTTATCACCTTCTCCTCCCGCCGCGTAAGAGTGGAGAGCACGTTGCTCATCGCCTCCTGGAGCATCACGAACGCCGCGGACTGGGCCGGCGAGACCACGCGGGTGTCCTCTATGAAGTCGCCGAGATTGCTGTCCTCGTCCTCCCCGATCGGCCGGTCCAGCGATATCGGCTCCTGGGCGGCTTTGAGAACGCTCTTGACCTTGTCCAGCTGGAGGTCCAAGGTCTTCGCGATCTCCTCCGGCGAAGGCTCCCGTCCGTATTCCTGCACCAACCGGCGGGAAGCCCTCAAGACCTTGTTGATGGCCTCGATCATGTGGACCGGCACCCGGATGGTCCGGGCCTGGTCGGCTATCGCTCTGGTTATCGCCTGGCGTATCCACCAGGTCGCGTACGTCGAGAACTTGTAGCCCTTCTTGTAGTCGAACTTCTCCACAGCGCGCATCAACCCGCTGTTGCCTTCCTGGATGAGATCGAGGAATTCCAGACCCCTGTTGACGTAGCGCTTGGCGATGGAGATCACCAACCTGACGTTGGCCTCCACCATCTTCTTCTTGCCTTCGTTGACCATCCGCTCGCCTTCCTCGATCTCACGGACCAGCGCGAGCATCTGGGCGGCGGTCATTCTCGCCTCCGCCTCCACTCTCCGTGCCTTACGCCTGGCGTTCTTTATGCGACTCTCAAAGCCGCGGCACTCCTGAGCGGAGATGCCCGCCGTCTTCAAGGCCTTCTTGGCGCGGGCGCCGCCCCGGGCCAGGAGCCTCGCGGCCTCAAGCACTCTGACCGCCTCGCAGCCGGCTTCAGTCTCTACGTCCAGCACTTCCTTGTCGCACTCCGCTATCCTGGCCGCCAGGTTGCGCGGGCGCTCGGCAAGCTTCTCTATCTGCTGCCGATGGAGCCTCAGATTGGAGAGCTCCTTGAGCTTCCTTGCCCGCAGCCTTTCCATCTTGACCGCCAGCTGCTTGCCGTTCCTCTTGCCGGCCTTGGTCTCAAGCTTGTGCTCCACCCTCTCTATGTCGTCGTGGATCTTGAGGACCTTCCTTATGCACCGGATCGCCCGCTGCTTCTCCCTGCGCCCGGTGTAAAGCGGACCCCAGGCGCCGACGTCGATCTGCAGGAAGTCCTCGACCCTTATCTTGCCCTTCTCCAGGCGCTGGCCGAGGAGACTGAGGTCCCTGAACGACGTCGGGCAACTGAAGACCGCCATCTCCACCCGCGTCTGTCCGTCCTCTATCTGCCTGGCAAGCTTGATCTCGCCCTCTCTGTCCAGGAGGGGCACCTTGCCCATCTCTCTCAGGTACATCCTTATGGGGTCATCGTAGCGCGCGCTCTGAGTGACCGCCTGTGAGTCGGCCTTCTTGGCTTTCTCCTTCTCGTGCTTGGCCCGCTTCTGGAAGGCTTCCTCAGCGGTCTCGACCACGTCTATCTTCATGTCGTTGAACATCATGTGGACGCGGTCCATGTCGTCGGGGGTGGCGTCGTCGCCCAGACCCTCGTTTATCTGGTCCAGGGTGATGTAGTGCTGCTTGGCCGCCAGTTCCCTGAGCCTCTCTATGACCTCTGCTTTCAACCCGGATTTCATCTTCCGCTTTCTCCTTTCCCTTTGGCGCTCTGCGGGCCTAAAGGTTAGGTCGAAAGTAGTTTGAGTTCGTTGGCAAGACTCTGCCTTCTAGCCAGAAGCTCTTCCAATAGACCTCGGTCACCGTCCTTCTCGGCTGCGCGGATCCTGCCCCTCAGAGTCTCTATCTCTCTCGCGATCACCCGCTTCTTGATGCAGAGGATGTGATCGGAGACCGCGCGCTCGGCGTTCCCGACGTGGTCCTCGGCAGAGCAGGACAACAGGATCTCCCTGGTCGCGGCGTCGTCGACCGCGGTCAACAGGGCGCTGGCGTCGGCGGCCAGGCCCCTGGACTTTCGCTCCAGCACGGTCTCGACTATCGATCTCATCCTGTGGTCCTTGAAGTCCTCCGGCCCCACGCTCTCCAAGATCCTGTCGGCATGCTCCGGTAAACCGATCAAGATAGAAATTAGGAACTTCTCCACCTTATCGCAAGGGGCGCGGTCAACGCTGCGGCGCTCCTCCGGCAGTTTCTCTCCGGCCTTAGGGCGGGTCGCGGTCGCGGCCAGCGACTTGGCGAGCACCGACTCGGCGACGCCGCTCAAGTCGGAAACGCGCCTGGTCTCGAGCGCGGCCCTTATCGGGTCCTTGATCCTGCCGACAATCGCCAGGGCGAACTTCACCACTTCCTCGGGATCCCGGCCGTGCCCGGAGAACACGAAATCCAGGTAGTGCGCCGCCCCGGCCAGAAAAGAAGTCATCGCCTCGGGCCCCTCGCGCCGCACGTACGAGTCCGGGTCATCGCCGTCGGAAAGACGGGCCACGCGGGCCTTGAGATCGGCCTCAGCCGCGGTCGCGCAGGCCCTCAGGGTCGCCATGCCGCCCGCTTCGTCGCCGTCGTAGACCAGGACCACGCTGTCGGAGTATCGCCTGAGGCTCCTCGCCTGCTCCGGAGTGAACGCCGTCCCCAGGGACGCGACCGCGTTGCGGAACCCATGACTGTGCAGGGCTATCACGTCCATGTATCCTTCGACAAGGACCGCGAATCCCGCCGTTCTTATGCCGGTTTTGGCCGCGTGTATGCCGTAAAGGGTGCTGGATTTTCTGAAGACCCGGGTCTCGGGGGAGTTGAGGTACTTGGGCTGCCCCGCGTCCAGCACACGGCCGCCAAAGCCCAGCACCCGACCTCCCGCGCTGGGGATGGGGAACATCAGCCGCCTTCTGAAGAGGTCGCGCGTCCCTCGCTCGTCGCTGACCGCCAGCCCCACGCCGGCCAACGTCGCGACGTCGACCTTGAGCCGCCTGGCCTCCTGCACCACCAGGTTGCCCTCGGAAGGGGCGTAGCCGAGCATGAAGGCCTTCTCGGTTTCCTCGCTGATGCCCCGCGATCTCAAGTAGGTCCTCGCCGCGGTCCCTTCCTTGGTGCCGGAGAGAGCCGCTCGATAGAGCTTGGCCGCCACCAGGTTGAGCCTGTAAGCGATGTCGGTGTCGGACCCCACCTGCACCGCGGGCTTCGGCACCGCTATGCCGTAACGCTTGGCGAGCGAGCGAACCGCTTCCGGGAAGGTCACGCTCTCGTGCTGCATGAGGAAGTTGATCGCGTTCCCTCCCGCACCGCACCCGAAGCAGTGGTATATCTGCTTCTCGCGGCTGACCACAAATGACGGCGTCTTCTCGGAATGGAAGGGGCACAGCGCCTTGAAACTGCGGCCGGTCTGCTTGAGGGTCACGTAGTCCGAGATCACCTCGACTATGTCGGCGGCCTCGCGGACCTTCTCCACGATCTCCTCCGGAATCGAAAGCGCCACTGTGGTCCCTCTGTCAGTCCTTTTCCAGCTCGATTATGGTAACGCCGGTTCCGCCCTCTCCGGCCTCTCCAAGCCTGTGGGTCTTCACCCTGGGATGAGTCGCCAGCATCTCCTTTATCCGTCTGGCGAGAATCCCCTTGCCCTTGCCGTGTATCACCCTGACGAAGGGCAGCCCGAACAGGGCCGCGTCGTCCACGTACTTGTCCACCAGCTCCCAGGCCTCTTCGGCGGTAACGCCGCGCACGTCTATCTCCTGGGCGACGGTCTTGGCCTCGAAGTGCACTCCCCCCGCGGACCCAGCGGGCGCCGCATCGCCGGGCTCGAGGAGATCCCCGGCGCTCACCCGGGCCCTCAACCCGCCAACCGCCACCTCCACCCTGCCTCGATCGTCGGGCCCGCCGACCACCACTCCCTCGCTTGCCAGGGGCTTCACGTACACCCTGGCGCCGGCCTCGACCCGCTCCACGGGATTCCTGGGCGCGCGCGGCGCCTCCAGGGCCTCCAGCGCCTCCGTCAGGCCGGTGGACTCCTCGAAGATCCGCTTCTCAATCGCCCTGGCCGCCTGCGGCTCGACCCTGGCGGCCTTGAGTTCCTTGAGTTCGCTGACCACCCGCTCGGCGGTGCGCTTGGCTCCGTCCACTATGCTCCTGGCTTCGCGCAACGCCTGCTTGCGCAGTTCCTTCTCGTGGACCTTGATCCGGTCAAGCCGCCGCTCGTACTCGGAGAGTATCTGGTCGGCCTTCTTGTGCTTGGCCTCCACGGTGGCTTCCTCCTCCTCGATCTTTCTTATCTTCTCCAGCAGGTCCCTGCTCAAGTCCTCCAGGTTCACCCGCTCGCTGCCGCAGTAGGCCCTCGCGCGAGCAAGCGTCTCCTCGCTCATCCCCAGCCTCGCCGCGATCTCGAAAGCGTGGCTTGCGCCCGGAACGCCCTGGATCAGCCTGTAGGTGGGCGCCAGATTGCCGGCGTCGAACTCCATGGACGCGTTCTCAAGCAGCGGATTCTCGTGCGCCAGCACCTTGAGATCCATGTGATGGGTGGTGGCGACCAGCGCTGCTCCCCTTGCCACCAGATCCTCGATCATGGCTTTGGCCAGCGCCGTGCCCTCAGCCGGGTCGGTGCCCGCGCCCAGTTCGTCCAGCAGCACCAGCGTGGTCGCGTCGGCGTTAGCGAGTATCTTGATGATGTTGCCCATGTGCGAGGAGAAGGTGCTCAGGCTGAGCTCTATGGACTGCTGGTCGCCGATGTCCACGTAGACCTTCTTGAAGAAGCCCACCACCGTGCCGTCCCCGCTCGGCACGTGAAGACCGGTCCGGGCGAGCAGCACTATGACGCCGATGGTCTTCAGGGCGACGGTCTTGCCGCCGGCGTTGGGTCCGGTGATTATCACGCCCCGCGCGGCGTCGCCCAGAGCGATGTCCAGCGGGACCACCCCACCCGCGCGGCAGCGCGCGGTCTCCACCAGGATCGGGTGCCGCCCGCCGATGATCACAAGCTTTCCCCGGTCGTCAAGCCGGGGCTCGGTGCAGCCGAACTCGATGCTGAACCTCGACGCGGCCTGGATCACGTCGAGCCTGAAGAGCCTCTCGATGTTGGCCACCAGGCCGTCGGCGGACTGTCCCACCCGTGCGGTCAGCGCGGTCAGGATTCTTGCGATCTCGTCCTTCTCCTCAAGCTCGAGCGTCCTCAGCGCGTTGTTGAGCTCTACGGTCTCCATGGGTTCTATGAACACCGTGGCGCCGCTCTGAGAGGTATCGTGAACTATGCCGGCGATCTTGCCCTTGGCTTCGACCCGCACCGGAACGACGTAGCGGCCGCTTCTTATTGTGACCAGGCTGTCCTGCAGGTGCTGGCTCAGGCTCTCCCTGCCCACGATGCCCTGGAGCATCGACGTTATGCGGCTGGTGAGCCGTCCCTTGTCCTGCCGTATCTTTCTGAGTCGTGGGCTTGCGCCGTCCCTTATGTTGGTGTCCTCGTCGATGGCCGCCTCGATCGCGCGCTCCAACGCCGCGACGTCCACCAGCCCGGACGCGAGACGCGCCAGCGCGGGGGCCTTGTCCGCGCTCTCGGAGAAGAAGCTCCTGGCCAACCGCGCGGTCCTGGCGGTCCGCGCTACGGCGAGCAGGGCCCGGGCATCGAGCATCGCTCCGGCGATTCTGGCCCGCGCAATCGCAGCTCGCGTGTCCACGATCTCAGCCAAGGGAGGCGCCTTGCCCCACTCCAGGAGGAGCTTCATCTGGGAGACCAGCTCGAGACTGTCTCGTGCCGCGGAGACATCGTCCAAGGGTGTGAGCCCGAGAACCGCTTCCCTGCCGGCCTCGGACGAGGCGTACCGGGCCACCAGACCCAGAACCTTCTGGTACTCGAGAGTGTGGATAGTGTGCCTATCCATGATGAGGACGTTTCACCGCCTTACGCGGGAGGGGTGGACACACGGGCCCCACGAGGGGCCCAAAAGAAGCTACGGTATGGAGGTGCAGCTCAATCCTTTGCCTCGGCAAGCAGCTCCCTCACAATCCTATTGACAAGGGAACCTTCGGCTCTGCCCGTAACCTTCGGCATAACCACTTTCATGACCTTGCCCAGATCGCCGGGTACTCGAGCGCCGCTCTCCTTGACTGCCTCAGACACGATCGTCCTGAGCTCCTCCTCGGAGAGCTTCGGAGGAAGGTAGGTCTCGAGAATCTCTATTTCCTTAAGCTCGCGGCCGGCAAGATCCGCCCTGCCGCCCTTGTCGAAGAGCTCGATGGCCTCCTTACGCTTGGCCACCTCGGACATCACAACCTTCAGGCACTCCTCGTCCTCGAGCTCCCTGCGCTTCTCAACCTGCGTTTCCTTCAGCCGCGTCCTCAACAGGCGAATCACGCTGAGGCGCAGGCTGTCGCCTGACTTCATCGCGGCTATCAGGTCCTGTCCCACGTTCTCGACCAGGCCCATCAGTAACCCGCCTGCTGAGCCACCCGCTTCAACATCTTACGCCGGGCAGCCAGCGTCTTGCGCTTCCTGCGCTCGCTAGGCTTCTCGAAGTGCTGGTGTCGCTTGTATTCGGAGAGACGCCCTTCTCGCTCACAGACCTTCTTGAATCTTCTGAGGGCGCTCTCGAAGGACTCGTTGTCCTTCACTATAATGCCGGCCAAAAAGGCCACCCCCCTCCATCATGGACAAAACAGTGCCCCACTGGCACTCTCGACGTTTAGGTCTATGCCATCGAACCAATATACCAAACCCGCCTTTTCGTGTCAAGCGCTGCCGCTTGCGGACCGAAAGATGCGCCCGCGGTGGCCCCGGGTTCGGCCCGCTCCGCGCGACGCCGGGGGCATCAGGTGGAATCGCAGTCGCTATCGCCTTGCGGCGCCATCAGTTAGAAGCGCCACGCTTCGCGAGCTCGCCTATCAAGGCGACCGAGGCCAGAGCCGCGGTCTCGCTCCTCAACCGGGACCGGCCTATCCCAAAGCGGACCGCGCCGATCCGATCGAGCGCGGCGCGCTCCTGATCGGTGAAGCCTCCCTCGGGCCCTATCCAGACCCCTATCCGGGCCACCCTCACGGCTGTGAGGATCTCGCCCAAGCGCGAACGCTCCGCGGCGTCGGTCGCCACCAGCAAGGTGTCCAGATCCGCGGCCTGGGTCAAGGCCTGCTCGAACTCCGCCGGACGGCTGATCTCCGGCAGCCACGCCTGGAGCGACTGCTTCATGGCCTCCACCGCGACCCGCCTCCAACGCTCCAGTCGCTTCGGCCCGGCCGCGCCGACGCACCGCGCGCACTCCACCGGTACCAGGGCCTCGATTCCCATCTCGACGCATTTCTCAACAAGGAAGTCCATCCGGACCGGCTTGACGATGCCCTGGAAGACCCGGATCGAGGGTTGCGGCGGCTCGACACAGTGGGTCTCAAGCACCCTCGCTGTGGCCTTGCCGCGCACGACGCCTTCGATTGCCAGTCGAAACACCGTACCCACGCCGTCGGTTGCGCTTATCAGATCCCCCCTCCTAAGCCTGAGGCTCGCCAGCATGTGCCGGGTCTCATCGGCGGCGAATCCCACGAGATCGCCTTTGAGATTGGCGGGAGGGAAATAGAAGAGCTGATGGTACGTCGCTCGTCGCAAGTACGCCTGCCTCCGCAGGAAGTCCGACCACCGACCGTCATCCCGAAGCCCGGCCGCCCAGGGGAAGACGGTGTGCCTCTCGACGCTGCCGCACCAACCGGCCTAGTTGGCCAGATGCTTCCGTAGCTTCTTGAGGAAATCCCTGCCGGGCTCCAGTTTCTCCTTGTCCGGCAGGCGGGACATCCTCTCGATGAGCTCGCGTTCCTCTCTGGACAGTCTGGTCGGGACCCACACCGTGACCCGGATCAGGAGGTCGCCGTGTCCCCTGCCGTCAAGCCGCCGAAGACCTTTGCCCCGCAGCACGAATATCTTCTGCGACTGCGTCCCCGGCGGTACGGTCAGGCGCTCGGGCCCGTCCAGCGTGGGCACCTCGATTTGTCCCCCGACGGCGGCCACCGCGAAACTAATGGGAACGTCGCAGGATATGCTTTCACCGTGCCGCTCGAAAACCGGATGCTCCTGTTCTTCTATGTAGACCAGGAGCGATCCCGATCCGCCCCCTCTCGGCCCGTCGTTTCCCTTGCCGGCAATCGGTATGTAGTTGTCCGAGGAGATGCCGGCGGGGATCTTGACGCTGATCGTCTCCTCGAGCCCCACCCTGCCCTCGCCGCGGCAATCCGGACAGCGCTCGGCGATGGTCCTGCCCTCGCCGCCGCAGTGTCCGCAGGTAGAAACGTTGACGATCTGGCCCAGGAAGGAGCGTTGCACCGTCCTCGTCTCGCCGGTGCCTCGGCACGCCGAACATGTCATGGCGGAGGTGCCCTTCTTGGCGCCGGTGCCCCCGCACGCCTTGCAGCCGGCCAGCCTCTTGAGCTTGATCTTCTTCTCGCTTCCCTTGGCGATCTCCTCGAGGCTGAGCGTGACCTTGACCCGCAGGTCGCTGCCCCGGCGGGATGCCGAACGCCTCGGGCCGGCCGCGCCTCCGAAGAAATCCTCCAGGCCGCCGAAGGGACTTCCGAAGTCGCGCATGAAGGCCCGCAGAGCCTCGCCGAGATCGAAGGCGCCGAAGTCCACGCCGAAGTCGGCGCCCCGCAGGCCTTTGTGCCCGAACCTGTCGTACTGGGCCCGCCGGGACGAATCCCTGAGAACCTCGTAGGCCTCGGTCGCCTCTTTGAATCTATCTTCGGCATGCTTGTCGTTGGGACTTCGGTCGGGGTGAAACTTGAGGGCGAGCTTCCTGTAGGCCCGCTTTATCTGGTCCTCGTCGGAGTCGCGGCCGACCCCGAGCACC
The DNA here is from genome assembly GCA_049288275.1 of bacterium. Lineage (GTDB taxonomy): Bacteria > Arandabacterota > Arandabacteria > Arandabacterales > Arandabacteraceae > JBAQHK01. The sequence continues at coordinate 12,619 of JBAQHK010000018.1, forward strand.
TCGTAGTAGTCTCGCTTGTCCATCTGCGTCCGCTTCTTGCCGTGGGCCTGTGGGGCCGCTTCCCGGTCTCTGGCCGAGTCGCCGGGGGCTACTTCGAGACCACCACCTTGCTGGGCCTTATCACTCTGCCGTTCAGGGTGTAGCCTCGCTGCACCTCGTCCACCACGCTGTCACTTGCGGCGCCCTCCTTCTCGAGCGCCATTATCGCCTCATGGTAATTGGGATCGAACCTCTCGCCAATGCATTTTATGGCGCACAGCCCCTCTCGCGTCAGCATCTCCTTCAGGTTGGCGTAGGTGAGCTCCAACCCCTTGCGCAGGCCCGCGAAGTCCGTGCCGCCCGCCGAGGCTGCCAGCGCCCGCTCCATGTCGTCGACCACTTCCAGGAGCCGCCTGATCAGATCCTCGTTGGCGCACCTGGTGCGCTCCTGGTTCTCCCTTGCCACCCGCTTTCTGTAATTGTCGAAGTCCGCCAGCACTCGCAGATACTTGTCGGCGGCCTCACGGGCCTCGGCCCTGGCGCGCTCGAGTTCAGTCGCGATCTCCTTGCGCGACGGCTTGTGCTTGTGACCCTCGGCATGCTCCGCCTCGAGATGCTCCGCCTCGCGATGCCGATCGGGCTCGAGACCGTCGCGGGCTTCCGAGCCTGCCGAGCCAGTGATGCCTGCCGAGCCCGCGGTGTCCGCGTGGTCCGCCGTGGCGCCGTCGCGCGCGCCGTGCCCGCCCGAGCGGTGACGCTTGCCGGTGTGCTCCTTGGTCTGGTCTTCAGTTGGCACTTTGACGCCGCCCCCCTTGGTCGCTGAGGCAGCTGGTGAGCTGCCTGGATGCGAAGTCTATCAGGGTGATCAGCCTGGAGTATTCCATCCGCAGGGGGCCGACAAGCCCGATCGCTCCCCTGGCCCGGCCCACCCAGTAGGGCGATCTGACCACGCTGAAGGACTTCATGGGTTCCGAACGATTGTCGCTGCCTATGGTCACCGTCACTCCCGACGGTCGCATTCCCCCGAGGATCGCCCTGGCCACGGCGTTCCTGCTCTCGAACACCCTCAAGACCGACCTGGCCGCGCCCGGATCCTTGATCTCGGGGACTATGTTGCCAACTCCGAAGACGTAGGCGCCCTGCCCGACGCCGCCGACCACGCGGGCCAGCCATCGCTTGAGATTGCCTGCGGTGTCCGCCAGGTCGTCGTCTTCCGGTCCAACCGACGACAGAGCCCTGGCCGCGTCCCCGGCCGCTCTGCCGACCACCACTCCGGCCAGCCTCCCCAGCAGCTTGGTTGCCCGTTCGACCGAGGCCGCCGGCCCTACCGTCAGAGAGAACGTCCTGACCTCCCCCGGCTCCACCGCGATCGTCGCCAGCAGCACGCGTTTCGAGACCTTCCTGGTCTCGAACCGCGTTATCCTGCCGCCGGGCATCTCGGGGGTCAGGGCCACGCTGGTCATGTGGGACAAGGACTCCAGCAGCCGCGACACGCGTTCCAGGGCATCCCCCACCGAGACCGTGGAGCTGGACGCGGTCGTGATCGCTCTGGCCTCCGAGCCGGTCAGCCTGTACGGCTTCGCGAACCGTCCCACGTACAGCCGGTATCCGGCTTCCGTGGGAATCCTCCCGGCAGAAACGTGGGGTTTGGACAGGAGTCCCATGGACTCAAGCTCCGACATCGACTGTCTCACGCTGGCGGAGCACAGGCCGATGCCCGAGCGCCGGCACAGGTAGGAGGATCCAACCGGCGCGCCGGTGCTGATGTGGGACGTGACCACGGCTTCCAGAATGCGGGTCTGTTTGTCGGTCAAGGCCTTCCGCAAATCGCCCTCTCTGGCACTCGCATGGCGCGAGTGCCAGCCCAAGGTAACAGGCCCCAAGTGCCGCGTCAAGTGAAAAGCCGCCGCGGGTTGTGAGGGGCGGTCGGTGGCGGTGCGGAAAGGGCGCGGGCCGCTAGTAGATCGTGCCCGCCCTCTTCACGACGCTCTCCGGGATCCTGAGGCCGATTATCTCCGCGGTGCGAAGATTGAGCGAGAGCATCACCTTGCGAGGGGACGCGACCGGTATGTCGGTGGCGCTCCTGCCGGCGAGCATCTCCGCGGCCAGATCGCCCGACTGCCTGCCCACGTCCTGGTAGTCGGGCCCCACGGCGACCAGCGCGCCCATCTTGACGAAGTGATCGGACAGGCCCATCAGCGGGAGATTGTTCTGGAAGGTGAACAGGAACATGTACTGCAGGGACTGCGTGGTCAAGACGATACGATCGCTGACCAGCCACAGGGCGTCTATCTTGGGCCGCAGGGCGCTCAAGGCCTGCGACACGTCGGCTTCGCTGTAGACCGGATAGGTCACCAGGCCCACGTTCATTCGGTTGGCGGTGTTCTGGGCTTCGTCGACCAGGAACTGGCTCTCGCCGGGGCTGTAGATCACGCCTATCCGCCGGACCTTGGGAACCACGGTCAGCAGAGATGCGAACTGCTCCTCCACCGGCACATCGAGGCAGACACCTGTCATCGGGGTGCCCGCGTGAGATCCTTGATTCAAGAGGCCGCTTTGGCCGGGCTCGGATACCATCGAGAAGACCGACGGTATGGCGAGGTCGGCGTCCTTCACCGCCCTGGCCGCGTCGGTGCCCACGGCCAGAACCAGACTGGCCCCCACCTCGTCGACGAACCGCGCTATCTCTGAGGGCGCGAGCGAATCTGATGGAAGCGTGAAAGTGGCGAGCTCGACCCGGTAGCCCCTGGCTTCCATGGCCTCTGTGAATCCCTGCTTGGCCAGATCGTAGGCCTTGATCTGCCTCGACTCCAAGACCGCAACGGTGACGTCCTGCGAGGCCGCGCACAACGACGATATCGCAAGCAGGAATGCCACAGCCGGGAAGACGCACTTCGACATACTTTCACACCTGTCCTTGGCGACCTGCAATGTCGACCTCCCGATGGGAGACGAACTGCTCCCCTGTCCCCCCCAAACGCAATGGCGTCCCTCCAGATTACTATCGGCAGGGCCGCCGGCGGCCTTTACTCCTCATTGGCTTAGGCCCCGACAGGGCAGCGGCGAACTCGGTGGAGATGGCCTCGTGAAGCAGAGCGCCCTTGGTAGATAGTGTGAGACTGTTGCCTTTCCTGACGACCCGCCCGTCACCGGCCAGCCGCTCCGCCACGGCGGCCAGGGGACCGGTCTCGACCCCGTAGGCCGATGCCAACCGGTCAAGATCCAGTCCCCGGTCGGTTCTCAGCCCCAGCATCACATCTTCGAGCAGTCGCTGGTCCCGGGTGAGGACCTCCCGGAAGTCCACCGCGTCGCCCCCCACTGCGAGGGCCTCGGCGTAGCGGCGCGGGTCCCCGATCTTGGACCAGCGCACGCCGCGGACGTGGGAATGGGCGCCGGCCCCGACCCCCACGTAGTCGCCGCGGCCCCAGTAGATCTCATTGTGCCGGCACCGCCGGCCGGGAAGCGACCAGTTGGAGATCTCGTAACGCTCGAAACCCAGCCGGCCCAGCACCCGGTCGGCAAGCTGGTACTGGTCGGCCACGGCGTCGTCCTCTACCGGCACCAGCTCTTGCCGCGACACCATCTCGGCCATCGGAGTTCCGTCTTCCACCGAGAGCATGTAGGCCGAGACGTGGCCGGCCCCCCGGCTGACCCCCTCGAGAGTGCTCCGGATGGTGTCGTTGGTCTGTCCGGGAATCCCCAGCATGACGTCCGCGCTGACGTCGTCGAAACCCGCCTGACGGGCAAGGTCGAGCGCCCCAAGCGCCTGATCGGCGCTGTGAAGCCTCCCCAGAACCCGCAGCTCCCTCTCGGCCAGGGACTGAACGCCGACGCTCAGGCGCGACACCCCGAGCTCACGGAATGCCTCGAGCTCGGCCTGCCCGGCTGTCGCAGGATTGCACTCAACGGTTATCTCGGCGCCGGGCCGGATGCGCAGGCCGGCCCGCAGCGATGCCAGAATGGCCGCCAACTGGCCGGCGCCCAAGAGGGACGGCGTGCCACCGCCCAGGTAGACGGTGTCGAAGGCGGCCTCGGACTTCGACTCGGCCTCGCGCCATCCTTCGGACTCCACCGCAGCGTCCTGCAACAGGGCGGCCACGTAGTAGTCCGGGACCCCGCCGGGCACGGGGTAGGAATTGAAGCTGCAGTAGGCGCACTTGGCGAGACAGAAGGGAACGTGAACGTATATGCCTCGCTCAGCCACGCGCCGGCGCCCCTATCGGTCCACCTTGAGGATGTAGAGGAAGGCTTCCTGGGGAAGGCTGACCCGTCCCACGCTCTTCATTCTGCGCTTGCCCTCGCGCTGCCGCTCAAGGAGCTTGCGCTTGCGGGTGATGTCGCCGCCGTAGCACTTCGCGGTGACGTTCTTGCGCAAGGGGCTTATGGACTCGCGCGCGATCACCCTCGAGCCCACGGCCGCCTGGATCACCACCTGGAAGAGCTGGCGGGGAATCAGGGTCCTGAGCTTCTCGACGATCTGCTTGCCCCACCTGTAGGCCTTGTCCCTGTGGGTTATCACCGACAGGGCGTCCACCGGCTCGCCGTTGACCAGTATGTCCAGCTTGACGAGCTGCGACGGCCTGTAGCCGCCGAGGTCGTAGTCGAATGAGGCATAGCCCTTGGTCAGGGACTTCACCTTGTCGTGAAAGTCCACCAGGATCTCGGCCAGCGGCAGCTCGCAGTTGACGAACGTGCGGGCGCCGTCCAGCATCTCGGAGTGCTTGTAGGTTCCGCGCCGCTCCTTCACCAGCCTCATCACCGCGTCTATGTACTCGATCGGAGTCACCACCTGCGCGTCGACGCAGGGCTCCTCGACCCGTTCTATGGTTTGGGAATCCGGCATCCGCGAGGGATTCTCCACGTCGATCGAGGTGCCGTCCTTGAGGTGGACGATGTATCGCACGCTGGGCACGGTTGCGATCAGGTTGAGGCCATACTCCCGCTCCAGGCGCTCCTGGATGATCTCCATGTGAAGCAGGCCGAGGAAGCCGCACCTGAAGCCGAATCCCAGCGCCTGCGAGGTCTCCGGCTCGAACGTGAGCGATGCGTCGTTGAGCCTCAGCTTCATCAGGGCGTCCCGCAGCAGGCCGAAGCTCTCGCCGTCGGTGGGGTAGATGCCGCTGTAGACCATGGGCTTCATTGGTCGATAGCGGAGCAGGGGCTCGGCGTCCAGGTCGTCGGCCTCAACAATGGTGTCGCCGACTCCGAGGTCCACTATGTTCTTGATGCCCGCCACCATGTAGCCCACCTCGCCGGCGTGGAGCTCGTCCCGCGGGAACATCCCCAGCCTGAAGATGCCGGCCTCCGCGACCTCGTGGTCGCCCGGCGCCGAATAGAGCCTGACCTTCATGCCGGGCCTGAGGCTGCCCTGGAAGACCCTGACGTAGGCCACCGCTCCCCGATACTGGTCGAAGGTGGAATCGAAGATCAGGGCCTTGAGCCTGGCGGACTGGTCGCCGGAAGGCGGCGGTATCCGACCGATCATCCACTCCAGGAGATCCTCGACACCGCTGCCATCCTTGGCGCTGACCTCCAGAATCTCCTCGCCGTCGGCCCCCAAGAGGTCGCGGATCTGGGCCTTGGTCTCCGCGACCCTGGCGGCCTTCATGTCTATCTTGTTGATCACGGGGATTATCACCAGGTTCTTCTCCAGGGCCATGTAGAGGTTGCTTATGGTCTGCGCCTCCACTCCCTGGGACGCATCCACCAGGAGGATCGCGCCCTCGCAGGCGGCGAGACTCCTCGAGACCTCATAGGTGAAGTCCACGTGCCCGGGCGTGTCTATCAGGTTGAGCTCGTAGGTCTCGCCGTCCCGGGCGGTGTAGTCCATGGTTATCGCGTGGCTCTTGATGGTTATGCCGCGCTCACGCTCCAGGTCCATGTTGTCCAAGACCTGATCGCGCATGTCCCTGGCGGGAATCGCCTTGGTGATGTCCAGGAGCCTATCGGCCAGCGTGGACTTGCCGTGATCTATGTGCGCAATTATGCAGAAATTGCGGATCAGTCTCTGGTCCATGGGCCCTTCAATGGATGATCCTGCCTATCCTGGTCCACCTGGGCAGGTGCTTCTTCTTGTCCCAGGAGAAGTACATCACCATGGCCTTTCCCTTGATGTACTGCAGGTCCAGCGGGCCCCACGACCTGCTGTCGTAGCTGTTGTGCCGATTGTCCCCCATCATGAAGACGTGGCCGGCCGGCACCACCACCGGCCCGAAGCTGGACGAGGAGCCTCCGAAGCCCCGCAGGATCTTGTAAGGCTCATCTTGCGGGGTGCCGTTGACATAGACCACGTCGTTCTTGATCTCGATCCGGTCGCCGGCGACCCCGATGCAGCGCTTGATGAAATCCTTGCCCTCGGTCGGGTGCTTGAAGACCATCACGTCGCCGCGCTTGGGCTCCCTGATCTTGGGCAGCCTGGCGTCCACAAAGGGTATCTTGGAGCCGTATATGAACTTGTTGACCAGCAGGAAGTCGCCCACCAGCAGGGTTTCCTCCATGGATGAGGTCGGTATCCTGAACGCTTGAACCACAGTTGCCCGGGTAATCAGCGCCAGCAAGAGCGCGATCACTATGGACTTCAGCCATTCGTTCAGCGTGTCCTTCCTGGTCTTCTTGCCGGACTTCTTCGCAGTCATCGTGTGCCTCCCTGGTGCATCCCAAGTGTCTGTTCTGAGGTTGGATCGCTACTGCCGCGAGAAACCGAAGAGGTGACCGTCTATGTAGGCGTCGAACATGTTGTAAGCCCAGAAGACTATCGCCCACCATACCAGTTGGTCTCTCCGGTTGGAGTGGGTGGAGTATCTGTCGTAGTAGTAGTCGTCGGACTCCCCGCCGGTCGTCGCCCCGCGGAGGTAAAGGAACCTGTCGGCCCTGTCGGCTTCGACCGCGATCCGGGTCACCAGCAGCGCGCCCACGGCGACGAATGCGGACGCCTTGAGCCACCTGCCGTTCCAGGCCTGACCCGCGCCCGGGACCGCGGTGGAAAAGAGCACGGCCTTGAGGGGAGCGTGCCTGGCCTTGGGCGACTCTTCCAGACTGAAGCTGGGCCTGACGCCGACCATGGATCCCGGGTCGGCGGCGGAGGTGTCGCGGAGGCCGGACTTGTCCAGGCTCGGCTGTCCGTCGTCCGCCAGAAGCGCGGAGGCCAAGAGCAAAATCGCGGTGCCGCTTAGGAGGAATATCAAACCCGGTTTCACTTGCCTGCCTCACTTTGGCGGGAACGTGTGGGAATCGAACCCACCTCGGATGTTATGAGCACCCGACAGAGGATTTGAAGTCCTTGAGGTCCACCAGAACCCATCCATTCCCCACTGATGCCGCTACTTCCTTATTACAATATGGCCCCGACCTTTGGCAAGGACTTTCCCCACCGGTCGCGCGCCGGTTACCCCGGAGCGCGCCAGAAGACCGACGAGCCTGTCGGCCTTGGCCGCCGCAACTCCTATCAAGAGCCCGCCCGAAGTCTGGGGGTCGCACAGAACGTTGAGCTCCGCGTCGGTTACGCCCCGGCAAGTGACCTTGGGCCGGACGAAATCCTTGTTGGACCAGAGCCCGCCGGGGACCGCCTCCGCCTCGAGCATCCGGTAGGCCTCGGGCATGACAGGCATCCTGGTGAAGTCGATCTCCATAACCACGCCGCTGGCCTCGGCCATCTCCAGAGCGTGACCGAGGAAGCCGAATCCGGTGATGTCGGTGCAGGAGCTCGCGCCCACGCGCATCATCGCCCGCGACGCGGGTCGGTTGAGAGCCTCCATCACTCGGGTCACCTTACGAATCCCGGCCTGTCCCAGCAGGCCGAACTTCATCCCGGTGGTCATCAAGCCCACGCCCAGGGGTTTGGTGAGCACCAGAACATCGCCGGCTCTCGCCCCCGAGTTCCGCACGACCCTGTCAGGTCTCACAATGCCTGTAACACACAAGCCGTACTTGAGTTCCGGGTCCTGGATCGAATGTCCGCCGCCGAGCCAGGCCCCGGCCTCTCTGACCTTCTCCTCACCACCCACCAGGATCTCCCGAATCACTCGTGCCGGTATGGTCTCCTCGGAGAAGCCCAAGAGGTTCAAGGCCAGCAGGGGCTCGGCTCCCATCGCGTATATGTCGCTCATCGCGTTGGCCGCGGCGATCCTGCCGAAGGCGCGGGGATTGTCCACAACCGGCGTGAAGAAATCCACTGTGGAAACCAGCGCCAGGTCCGGGGCAAGCCTGAAGACCGCCGCATCGTCCAGGGTGTTGGTGCCCACCAGGAGATCGGGACTGCGTTCCAGCTTGAGACCGCTCAGGATCTTGTGCAGGCCACCCGGGCCTATCTTCGATGCTCAACCCGCGCACTTGACCATCTGGGTGAGCCTCATGCCGGGCGTGACCTTCTTGCGCTTTCTCGCAGCCTTTCTAGTCATCGGATGTCACTTTTCGAGGACCACGACGGCCTCGATCTCAACAAGCGCGTTCTTGGGCAGCGCGAGCCCGCCGACGCAGCATCTGGCCGGATAGGGTTCGCCCAGGAGCCGGGAATAGACCTCGTTCATCCGGGCGAAATCCGCCATGTCGTGAAGGTACACCGTGGTCTTGACGATCGACCCTCTCCCGCCGCCCGCCGCCTCGACCACCGCGAAGACGTTCGCTATCGCGCGCTCGGTCTGGGCCTCCACGCTCTCTCCGACGAAGGCTCCCGAGGCGGGGTCCACACCCAGCTGCCCCGACACGAACAGCAGGCTGCCGCCCGTGATCTTTATCGCCTGGCTGTAGGGCCCGATCGCCGCCGGTGCGGCGGCCGTCGCTATCTTCCGCTTTTCCAAGGCTTGCTCCCTCCTCCGGTCACTCCACGGTCACGCTCTTGGCGAGATTGCGCGGCTGATCCACGTCGCAGCCGCGGATCACTGCAATATGATAGGCCAGAACCTGAAGCGGGACCACCGCCAGGATCGGCGTCAGCGCGGGCAGCGTGGCGGGCACGTAGATCACGTGCTCGGCCTTCTTGGCTATCTCCTCGTCACCCTCGCTGGCAATCGCCAACACCCGTCCGCCTCTGGCTTTGACCTCCTCGACGTTGCCCATGATCTTCTCGTAGGCGTTGTCGTGGACCGCAATCACAACCACGGGCATCTTGTCGTCTATCAGGGCTATGGGACCGTGTTTCATCTCGGCGGCCGGGTAGCCCTCGGCGTGGATGTAGCTTATCTCCTTGAGTTTGAGCGCGCCCTCGAGCGCCACGGGGAAGTTGTAGCCCCGGCCCAGATACAGGAAGTTGTTGTGAGTGGAATACTCCAGGGCGATCCTCTTTATCTCATCGCTCCTCTTGAGGATGCCTTCGATCTGCCTGGGCAGCTCCAGCAGGGCCCTCGCGATCCTGGGGCCCGCCTCGAAGCGGCCCAGCCGGACCCCGGCCAGGTGCATGGTCATCAGCATCTCCACCGCAACCTGGGACGTGAAGGCCTTGGTGGAGGCAACCCCTATCTCGGGGCCGGCGTGAATGTACACGCCCCCGTCGGCCTCTCGCGCTATGGTGCTGCCCACCACGTTGCAGATTCCCAGCACCTTGCAGCCCCGCTGCTTGGCCTCGCGCATCGCCGCGAGGGTGTCCGCGGTCTCGCCGGACTGGCTGATCACCACAACCAGGGTTTCGGGATCCAGCACCGGATCGCGGTAGCGGAACTCCGAGGCGTACTCCACCTCCACCGGTATCCTGGCGTACTCCTCGAACATGTACTCGCCGATCAGGCCCGCGTGCCAGGAGGTGCCGCAGGCGGTTATCACGATGCGCGAGATCTTCTTGATTTCTTCCTCGGTGAGGTTGAGCCCGCCCAGGTGAGCCCTGCCCGAGTCCAGGAGAATTCGGCCGGCCAGGGCGTTGCGAATGCTGGCGGGCTGCTCGAAGATCTCCTTGAGCATGAAGTGGGCGAACCCGCCCTTCTCGGCCATCTCCAGGCTCCAGGTTATCTTCTCCACCTCTTTGATCACTTCCTGATCGTCGCTGGTCACCGTGGTGAATCCGCCCGGAGTGATTACCGCGACCTCGCCGTCGTCCAGGTAGACGACGTCCCGGGTGTGACACATGATGGCGGCCACGTCGGATGCAACGAAGTTCTCGTCCGACCCTATGCCCAGCACCAGGGGACTTCCCTTGCGCGCCGCGACTATCTTCTGGGGCTCGTCGGCGCTTATCACCACCAGGCCGTAGGTTCCCTGAACCATGCCCAGGGCGCCTTTCACGGCCTTCTCGAGGGGCTTGCCTCTCTCGTAGAAACGCTCTATGAGGTGCGCAAGCACCTCGGTGTCGGTGTCGCTGGTGAAGGCGTGCCCTTCCCTCAGGAGCAGATCCTTCAGGGAAGCGAAGTTCTCGATGATGCCGTTGTGGGCAACAGCTATCCTGCCGCGGCAGTCAAGGTGAGGATGGGCGTTGACGGTGTTGGGCTCCCCGTGCGTCGCCCAGCGGGTATGGCCGATGCCGCTCGAGCCCTTGAGGTCGGTCTTGGCTATCCTGCGCTGGAGCGCGCTTATCTTGCCCGATACCTTCTCGATCTTCAAGCCCCCGTCGGATTGGATCGCGATTCCGGCGGAGTCATATCCTCTGTATTCCAGCCGCTTGAGTCCGTCCAGCAAGAGCGGCACGATCTCTTTGCTACCGACGTAGCCGATGATGCCACACAATCTGCGCTCCTCCTCACTCCACGGCGCTGCGGGCTCGCTGCGCCAGAGCCGTTGCCGCGTCGCGATCACTTGCCTCGGCTATCACGCGCACCACGGGCTCGGTGCCCGACCGGCGAACGTGAACCCAGCTTCCGCCGAGGTCGGCCCTTATCCCGTCTTCGAGATTGAAGCTCGCACCGGCGAAGGCTGCCCGGATCGCGCCGGCCAGCCGGTCGAAGTCCGGCGCCTGGTCGAAGGCGATCTTCTGTTTGACTATAACATATTTGGTGTGAGCGGACATCATGGCGGAGAGCGTGCCTCCGCTTTCCAGCAAGGCCTGCAGCACCAGGGCCACACCGACAAGCGCGTCCCGCCCGTAGTGGGCCTCCGGCAGGATCACCCCGCCGTTGCCCTCGCCGCCTATCACTGCGCCGGCGCGCTTCATGCCCGCGACCACGTTGATCTCACCTATGGGCGTGCGCGCGAAGCTGACGCCGTGGCGCCCGGCCACGTCCTCTACTGCCAATGACGTGGAAAGGTTCGTCACCAGCGGCCCCTTCTTCCTCTTCAGGACCAGGTCGGCGCAAATGGCCAGCGTGTAGTCCTCACCCAGGGGCTCGCCCCGCTCGTCCACCACGGCAAGCCTGTCGCCGTCGGGGTCGAAGCCGAAGCCCAGGTCGGCGCCCTCGCGCCTTACCAGAGCGCCCAGGAGCCCAAGGTTCTCCGCCAGCGGCTCGGGGTTCCGCGTGAAGGCGCCCGAGAGCTCGCAGTCCAGCTTCAGGACCTTGCAGCCGAGGCGCGAAAGGAGATCGGGGATGGCGGCGGCGGCGGCGCCGTTGACGCAGTCGATCGCCACCTTGAAGCCGCGGCGGGCTATTGCGGACGGCTGGACGTACGGAAGAGCGAGCACTAGCGCGATGTGGCGCGCGCAGGCCTCTAGGTCGGCGCGCACTCGCCCGGCGCCCGCCGCCGCCGCGTACGCCACGGGCCCGGACTTCAGGGCCGCGGCCACCTTGTCCACGTCCGGCTTCTCCAAGAACGTGCCGGCCCGGGAGACGAACTTCAGGGCGTTCCACTGGGCGGGGTTATGGCTCGCGGTCACGGCGATGCCGCCCGAGGCCTTGTGATGCTCCACCGCAAGCTGCACCGTCGGAGTGGGCACTATCCCCAGGTCCACAACGTCGGCCCCGGCGGCCGCCAGGCCGGAGATCACGGCCATCTTGAGGATCTCGCCCGAGGGCCGGGTGTCGCGCCCCACCACTACCGTTCCCCGGCCCACCACGCCGGCGAAGGCCGCCGCGGCTCGCGTGCAAACCTCGGGGCTCAAGGGATCGAAGACGATGCCGCGCATGCCGGACACACCGATGATCAAGTGACTGTCGCTCAACCGATCCCCCTCGTCCTTCCGCGGATGAGCTACATTACAGCTTGCCCGCTCGGCGTGTCAAGCCGACCGGGCCGGCCCCACCTACCGTTGACGGCGCCGATCCGTGCTGTTAGCATACTCCCGATCGTTGGTTTGAGCCGAGATGATCCATAACCCGAGATACATTCTCCAGCCGGCAGAGCGCCTGGAGCGACGAGTGACCCGCGTGGTTCCCGTCGCAGCCTTCGCGCTCTTCCTGGTGTACCTGCTCCAGATCCGGGGCATGCCCTTCTTCACGTTCCAGGCGGCCAACCCCCTGGTATATGACGCCGAGGCGCGCCAGCTTCTGGCGGGCGTGCCGTCGGGCCAGCCCTTCTTTCTGAGCGCGCTCTACCCTGCCTTCGTCGCTCTGGTCTATCGGTTCTCGGGCGCGAGCCACTTGGCGCTGGCGGTGGTCCAGGGCCTCCTCGTGGCCCTGAACGTGTGGCTTGTGGCGACCATCACGCGGCGGCTCTTCTCCGATCGGACCGCCCTCATCGCGTCACTCTTGATGGCCTTCTACTGGAGCTTCTACTACTTCGCAGGTGAGATGGTGCCGGCGACCGTCTTCGTGACCTTGCTCCTCCTGGCCACGCTTTTCTTTGTGGATCGGGACCGGCCGGTGCCCTCCGCCTGGAGATTCCCCGCTGTTGTGTTCGCCGCGGCAGTGGCCCTGGTGTACGCCACTCCCGCCCTCGGCCACCTGGCGCACCTCACCGCCGGCCGTGACCTGCCTCGGCCGGCCGCCGCCTACTGGGCCGGCCTGGCCTTCTTCGCCGTCTTCGCCGCGGGTTCGCTGGCGTGTCTCGCGGGCCACCGGGTGTGGCGCACACTTGCCGGCCAGGGGAACGTGGTGGCGAGCGGACTGCTCGTGGGCGTCAGTGCCCTGGCCTGGAGCGGCTCGGCAGCGTTGGCGGGGATCATGACCCTGTGGCTGGCTCTCACCAGGGGTCGCAGGGTGCGCGCGGCCTTTTTCGTCGCGGGGCTCCTCGTGCCGCTCGCGGCCAGCATCGCATACAACGGCATGGTGTCCGGCGACCTGGTTGCCGGGACCACCAGCTTCGGAGTCAACCTCTTCATAGGGGCAAACCCGGCGAGCGACGGCATGGACCCCTTCAAACTCGGAGAGGGTAACGGCGTGCGGATCCAGGCGGACAAGCTCAGGCTCGCCGGCAAGCCACGCTCGGACTTCTTTGCCGCCCGCGCCCTGGAGTTCATCCGGGACGAGCCCGCGAGCTGGCTCAGGCTGGAGGCGCGAAAGCTCCTGATAAGCCTCGGCAGGACCGAGGTCAACAACAACGCCGACATTGCCGAGCGCAGGGCAGCCTGGAAGGTGGCCTTCCTGCCGCGGCTCCACTTTGGGATTGTCTTCCCGCTGGCCGCAGTGGGGGCGCTGGGGGTCATACGCCGGAATCGCAGGGCCGCGATCCTGATTGCCGGCTACCTGAGTTTCCTGGCGGTCGCCCTGGTCTTCTTCGCCTGCGAGCGGTTCAGGCTGCCGGCCATAGCGTTTCTGGTCCCCCTGGCCGCATACGGCGCCGAGACCCTGGTGGCGCAGGTGGCGCGGGCAGCGCGGACCGCCGCGCCCGGAGAGGCG
>JBAQHK010000019.1:0-18591 GCA_049288275.1 bacterium
AGCAGGGGCCGGCCCGCGCCGAGCGCCAGCCGGGCATCCCCGAGCCTCCCCCCTACACCGTAACGCCTTAGGAAAGGCGCTCGACGGCGGACCCCGCCACAAGCAGGCGCCCCCTCGGCGCTTGACATCACCCTCGCCAAGGGGTATTCTACGGTGACGCCGGTGTGAAACCTCAGTTGCGGCGCCCTCGACAGTCACCTGACAGGAGGCTTGCTTTGAAGGGCCGTGTTCTGATTATCGATGACGAGGCAGAGATCCGAAGGAACCTCACCGTTGGGCTCACCCAGGAAGGCTACAGCGCCGTGGCGTGTCCCGACGGCATCTCGGCGATCCACGAGCTCAACAGCGCGCGTGAGAATGGGATTGCTTACGACAGCCTTATAACCGACATCTTCATGCCCGACATTGATGGATTGAAGATCCTCAAGGTGATCAAGATCCAGTACCCGGACCTGCCGGTGCTGGTGATCACGGGCTTCGGCGACGAGGCCCTGAAGCTCAAGGCGCTTTCCGAGCCCAACACCGGCTACCTGGACAAGCCCTTCGAGATACCCGACCTCGTGAAGGCCCTCGATGAGCTCTCCCCCGGCTCGACCAGGGAGCAGGCAGTCGCGGTGGAGCCGGCGGTCGAAGGCGCCCGGGAGTCCGTGAGCGCCTATCTCACGATCCGGATCACCGATCCGGCCAAGAGCATGGACATCTTCAACCAGATCCACGGCATGCAGGGCGTCCAGCGCTGCGAGGCCGTGCGCGGGGACTTCGACATCATCATCCTGGCCCAGGGCTCATCGGCCGGTGAGATCAAGCGGCTCTTCGATAAGATCGGCGCGATCCCCGGAGTGGAGATCGCCTCGGCCCTGGGAGTCCAGCGGCCCAAGCTGGACCGCGACGTCAACGAGTTCATAAGGACCTACGGTCAGACCATCAAGACCCGGACCCAGGAGAAGCGCTCGAGGCAGCCCGGCACCACCAGCTACGTGATCGTGGACATCGACAAGAACGCGATTCAGCAGATCTTCACCACGGTCTTCTTCATCGACGAGGTGATCTTCTGCGACGTGATCGAGGACGGTCGGAAGCTGGTCGGCATGATCACCGGCGAGGGCGCGGGCCGCAAGTCCAAGATCCTGGAGAAGCTCAGCCAGATAGACGGGGTCTTGAGGGTCCGCGAAGCGACTGTGATCAAGCTCATAGATGATTGACCGCTCCTCCGCGGGCGAGAAGGAGCCAAGAGATGGCTGAGGCCCGAGAGGGGCGTCGAACTGACGAGGACTTCAGATACCGCCTGTGGCGCTACGACGGCGCCCCGGGGGAACTGATCCCTCTCTTGCAGTCCGCGCAGGACCACTTCGGCTACATACCCCGACGGGCGATAGCCTACATCTCAGCTGTGACCGGAGTGCCCGAGTCCGACGTCTATGGAGTCATAACCTTCTACAGCCAGTTCAGGCTTCAGCCCCGGGGCAAGTACCTGGTGCGAGCCTGCGAAGGCACGGCTTGCCACGTGTCCGGCTCCAGGGGCATAGTCGAGACCATCGAGGACGAGCTGGGGATCGAGGTCGGCGACACCACCGAGGACGGGCTCTTCACCCTGAACACCGTGGCCTGCATCGGCTGCTGCTCGCTCGCGCCGGTGATGATGGTGAACGACGACACCCACGGGCGCCTGAGCCCGACCTCAGTTCGGAAGACGCTACGGGATTACAGGCGTCGCGAGCAAGGTCCGCCCGAAGGAACCTGCAAATGAGCCAGCCGCAGCCAAAGCAGCCTCCGATGAAGCGCGCGATCGTGGGCATGGGCACGTGCGGGCTCTCGGCGGGCGCTCAGCAGGTCTACTACCGCCTGAAGCAGGCCGCGGCCGAGAGGCCCGGCGCCTTCGAGCTATCCACAACAGGCTGCATCGGCATGTGCTATCGCGAGCCCCTGGTGGAGATTCGCGACAACGGCCGCAGGGTGATCTACGGCGAGGTGACCCCGGAGGTGGCGGGCCGAATCGTTGACGAGCACATAGTGGGCGGCAAGATCCTTGAAGATCACTTGGTATATAGCCTCGAGGCCGACGGCACCCAGGGCGGGCAGGAAGCGGACTTCCTCAAGCTCCAGGAGCGGATTGTCCTCCGCAACTGCGGCACTATCGATCCGGAGTCCATAGAAGACTACGAGGCAGCGGGGGGCTACAAGGCCTTGGCCAAGTCTCTCAAGGACCTCACACCCGAGGCGATCGTCAAGGAGATCACCGATTCGGGCCTGAGGGGCCGGGGCGGCGCGGGCTTCCCCACAGGGCTCAAGTGGTCCTTCACCGCCAAGCAGAGAAGCGACGTCAAGTACGTGGTCTGTAACGCCGACGAGGGCGACCCCGGGGCCTTCATGGACCGTTCGGTCCTGGAGGGCGATCCCCACTCGGTCTTGGAGGGCATGATAATCTGCGGGCGGGCCATCGGCTCCTCCTTCGGCTACATCTATTGCCGCGCGGAATATCCTCTCGCTATCCGGAGGCTCACTCTGGCCATCGAGGCCGCGCGCGCCAAGGGCTACCTCGGCAAGAACATCCTGGGATCGGGATTCGACTTCGACGTCAAGATCAAGCAGGGCGCGGGCGCCTTCGTGTGCGGCGAAGAGACCGCGCTCTTCGCCTCGATCGAGGGCAAGCGCGGCATGCCCCGGGTGAGGCCCCCCTTCCCGGCTGAGAAGGGCCTGTGGGCCAAGCCCACCAACAATAATAATGTAGAGACCTACGCCAACGTGCCCTGGATCTTGACTCACGGCGCCAAGGCCTACGCGGCCTTCGGCACCGAGAAGAGCCGGGGAACCAAGGTCTTCGCCCTGGCCGGCAAGGTGGTGCGAGGCGGCCTTGCCGAGGTGCCCATGGGCACCACCATCCACGACCTGGTCTTCAAGATAGGCGGAGGCATCAAGGGCGGGCGCAAGTTCAAGGCGGTCCAGATGGGCGGGCCATCGGGCGGGTGCATCCCGGCCGCGATGGATTCCACCCCGGTGGACTTCGAGAGCATCCCGGCCACCGGAGCTATCATGGGCTCGGGAGGCATGGTGGTGCTGGATGATACCACCTGCATGGTGGAGATCGCGCGGTTCTTCCTGGACTTCACCCAGAACGAGTCCTGCGGCAAGTGCACCTTCTGCCGGATAGGGACGCGCCGCATGCTCGAGATCCTGACCAGGATAACCCAGGGAGAAGGCACCCCGGAGGACTTGGCCAAACTGGAGATCCTGGGCAAGCAGATAAGGGAGTCCAGCCTGTGCGGCCTGGGCCAGACCGCTCCCAATCCGGCCTTGACCACCTTGCGGTACTATCGCGACGAATACGACGCGCACATCGCCAAGAAGCGCTGCCCGGCGGCCAGTTGCACCGCCCTGGTGGACTTCGTCATAGACCCCGAGAAGTGCACCGGCTGCACCCTGTGCGCCAAGAAGTGCCCGGTCAAGGCGATCGCCGGCGAGCGCAAGCAACCTCACGTCATTGATAAGGCGATCTGCGCCAAGTGCGGGCAGTGCATAGCGTCCTGCAAGTTCGAGGCAATCTATAAGCAATAGAGGTCACAGTGTCACTTGAGAAGCCGGCGGGCGAGCGCATCAAACTCAAGATCAACGGGGCCGAGATCGAGGCCGAGGCCGGCAAGACCATCCTGGAGGTGGTCCGCGAGGCCGGTCTCGACGACATACCAACGCTGTGCCACTCGCCCGAGCTCGAGCCCTACGCTTCCTGCTTCCTGTGCGTGGTGGAGGTCAAGGGCCGGTGGAATCTCCTGCCGGCATGCGCCACCAGGATTGCCCCCGGCATGGAAGTCGAGACCCGGAACGCGCGGGTCGTGGAGGCTCGCAAGACCGCGCTGGAGCTCCTGCTTTCCAACCACTACGCCGACTGCATCTCTCCCTGCATGGAAGGCTGCCCCGCGGGCGTTGACGCCCAAGGCTATCTCGCGCTCTCGGCCGCGGGCCTGGTGCGTGAGGCGGTGGATCTCATTCGCAAGGTCAATCCCCTGCCCGCCGTCTGCGGCCGGGTGTGTGTGCGCAAGTGCGAGGTGGTCTGCCGCCGGGGAGATGTCGACAAACCGGTCGGCATCAACGCGGTCAAGCGCTTCGTCACCGACGCTCCGGGCATTTACGACGGGACGCCCGAGTGCGCACCCGCCACAGGCAAGACCGTCGGAGTCGTGGGCGCGGGACCGGCGGGCTTGACCGCTGCCTGGTTCCTGGCGCGCAAGGGCCACCAGGTAGTGATCTACGAGGCCCAGCCGCGCTCCGGAGGAATGCTCCGCTACGGGATCCCGGTCTACAGGCTCCCCGATGCCGTGATAGACGCCGAGGTGGACTACATTCAGCGGACCGGCGTCAAGATCCTGTACGACACCGCCGTGGGACGTGACATCAGCCTGGACCAGCTCGCGCGGCGCCACGACGCGCTCTTCTTAGGAAGCGGCGCCTGGGCCGCGAAGCCCATGGGGGTGGAAGGCGAGTTTGAGACCGTGGGAGTTGTCTCGGGAGCGGATTTCCTCAAGGAGAAGACCGACGATCACGCGCCCGTAAAGGGCACGGTCGTCGTGGTGGGAGGCGGCAACACCGCAATGGACGTCGCCCGGACCTCCTGGAGGCTCGGCGCCGACAAGGTGATAATTCTCTACAGAAGGACCAGGGCCGAGATGCCGGCCGATCCCCTGGAGGTCGAGGACTGCCTCCACGAGGGCATCGAGATAATGGAGCTGGCCGCGCCGGTGGGGATGGTCGCTCCCGGCGGGAAGCTCAAGGCGCTGCGCTGCATCCGGATGAAACTCGGAGAACCGGACGCCTCGGGCAGGCGCCGCCCGGTTCCCCTGGAGGGCTCGGAGTTCGATCTACCGTGTAACCTCGCTGTATCGGCGATCGGGCAGAACCCCATCACGGAAGGCTTGAAGCAGGTGGGCGGCAAGGACCTCAAGCTCACCCGGTGGGGCACCATCGCCGTCAACACCGAGACCTTCGCCACCAACCTCGAAGGGGTCTTCGCCGGCGGCGACGCCGCCGACGACGGGCCCACCGTGGTGATCGACGCCATAAGGGACGGCCAGCGCGCGGCGGCCGCCATCGATGCCTACCTCACGGGCCAGCCGGCCGAAGAGCGCGCCTTCGCGGTCAAGAAGGAATTCTGGGGCAAGCCCGGCAAGGCCGAGCTCGGCGAGGTCAAGGAAAGCCCGCGGCACGAGGTTGCCGCCCTGGAGGTCGAGGCGCGTCGGGGCAACTTTGACGAGGTCGCCACCGGCCTCAGCTACGAAGACAACGTTCACGAGTGCGACCGGTGCCTGTCGTGCGGGTGCCTGCGCTTCTACGATTGCGCGCTGCGGCTATACGCCGAGCGCTACGGCGTCGACATGGAGCGCTACAAGGGTCAGGCGCGCCGCCACAAGGTGGATGATCGCCATCCGTATCTGGTGTACGACCCCAACAAGTGCATCCTGTGCGCCCGTTGCATCCGCACCTGCGCTCGCGTGCTCTCAACATCGGCCCTGGGCCTGGTGGGACGGGGCTTCCGGACCGAGATGCGGCCCGCCTTGAATGACCCCCTGGTGGAGACCAGCTGCACAAGCTGCGGCAGTTGCATTTCCTCCTGCCCCACCGGAGCGCTGACGGCCAAGTATCCGTTTGCGGGACGGGCGGCCCTCACAACCGACGACGTCGCCACCCGCTGCGGCTTCTGCTCCCTGGCATGCCGCGTCACCGTCAGACGCCTGGGCCGGGATCGCTACTTCGTCGAGCCCTCGGGAGTGCCGGGCGAATACCTTTGCCGCTACGGCAGATTCGGTTACGAGCTGTTCCTCAAGCGCAAGCGCATAGCGCGGCCGGAGCTGCGTAGAGGCAGCGAGCGCTGCGAGCCCACGCTTGCGGATGCCCAGCGGACGGTCGCCCTCGAGATGAAGCGCATCGCGGCCAAGTACGGGCCGGCGAGCGTTGCAGTGCTGGTCTCACCCGAGCTCACCAACGAGGAGCTCTATCTTGCCGGCCGGATCGCGCGGGATGGCCTCGGCACCAACAACATAGGGTCGCTCTCCATCCTGGGAGTGGGCAAGCCCAGCGTGGCCTCGGAGACCCCGGAGGATTCGGCGGATTCCGCAGCTTCGGCCGCATCGACCGCCGACCGGGCTGCGATCGCCACGGCCGACCTCATAATCTGCAACAACACCTCGCTGGAATCCGATCACCAGGTGCTCGCGGTGGACGTGATTCAGGCGGTCAAGGCCGGGGCCAATCTCATAGTCACCAACTCCACACTGGACCGGACCGACAAACTGGTGGGGTCGCTGGCGGCCGATCCCCTGCGGGGGACCGCCTCGGTGCTGTGGAACGCGGTGACCCAGATCCTCCTGGACGAGGGCTTCTTCACGCCGGCGGCGGTATCGGCCCTGCCCGGCGCCGACCGCTTCCTTGCCGATCGGGACTACGGCCTGACCGGCGCCGAGGATGTGACCGGAGTGAGGAGCCAGGACTTGCGCCGGGCCGCCGAAATACTCAAGGGCGCAAAGCGCGTGGTCTTCATCCACAGCCCCGACAGGGCCCAGGACAGCTCGCCCGGCGACTTGCGCACCATAGCCAACCTGGTTGCCCTCCTGAGGTCGGCCGGCACGACCGCCGACATCCTGTTGCCAAGGATCTACGCCAACAGCGCGGCTCTCGAGGCCGCTGGCGCGGATCCGGCATTCGCGGCGGGACTTGCTCCGGTGCCCAGGGAGCTGCCGGGCGCCAGGAGCTACCATGACCTGCGGAAGATGCTCGAGGATGGCGAGATCAGGGCAGCCCTGATCGTGGGCGAGGACCCGATGGCGTGGAACCAGACCGGCGCGTGGTTCCAGAACGTGGAATTCATGGCGGCCATGGACATAAGTCCCACCGAGACCACCCGCTTCGCCGACGTGGTGCTGCCGGGCGCGACCTACCTGGAGCAGGGCGGGACAAGGTGCAACTTCGAGGGGAATCTGGTAGAATTCACGCAAGCCGTGGCGCCGCCTTCGGGGGCGTCGGGCATCGAAGTGCTGCGGGGGCTCGCGGCCGAGCTGGGGATAGACGTTGCGCCGGATGTCACGGCTCAGGCGAGCCGCGCGGTGCGCGAAGGGCTGGAGAGCGCCAGGCGCAGATCGGACGTGGGATCGCGCCTTGCTGCCGCCGAGGCCCGACCGAGGCCGGCGCGGGTTCAGCCGCCCTTGACGCCCGGTGAGAAGTACAAGCGAGAGATAAGGGAAGTCGGAACCGAGAGGTTCAGAGTCAGATAAGCGGGGCTCAACATGGTGCGAGTGGAAGCGCTCTACGCGTTCATGGAGAGCAACTTCGACTACCTGCTGGTGGTCGATGACCGCGAGTGCGTCGTCCACGTCAACGAGCTCTTCCGGCGCGAGTACTACCCCGCCTTCCGCTCGCCGGGCCGATCCAGGTCCGGCAAGGCCCCCAGGTCCGCCAAGCGCCACTCGGCCGAGAGCGGCCCCGCTGGAGGCGCCGACCTTGCCGAGGCGGCGCGCGACCGGCGCGACGGCGAAGCCCTGGCCGACATTCTGACCCCCGCCTCCCTGAGCACCTTCAGATCAGCGATCGCGCTCGCCCGCGCTGGCAGTCGCGCCGTCGCCATGTACGCCCCCGCCAGAGACTCCGGGCTATCGGTCCACTTGAAGGCCGGCCACGCCGAGGCCAAGACTGGCGAGGTCTTCCTCTTCTTCGGCGACAAGGTCCAGGGCCTCGGCAAGGCCGGCGCCCCCGCTGGCCCCGAGCGGGACGTGGTGATAAAGGAGCTGGCCTGCCTCTACCGGGTGATCGAGTGGATTGAGGTATCGGCCTCGGTCAGCGACTTCTTCACCAATCTGCCCAAGTATCTTTCCACCGGCATGCTCTACCCGGCTCAGGCGATTGTCTGCTCCACCTACCAGGGCATCGCCTACGGCCAGGCGCGGCCCCCGGCGCATTCGATCTTCGTCAAGCTGGTGGTCGGGGACAGGGTCAAGGGCGAGATCCGCGTGGGCTACGAGGACGCGGCGCTGGAGATCCTCACCGAAGAGCAGAAGATGCTGGACGAGATCGGGCGAACCTTGAGCGTCGCCCTGGAGCGCAAGGAATTCCGTGAAAGGTTGGTCCTCAAGCAGGAGGAGGAGGCGGAGTTCAACCAGCGTCTGGCCGAGCTCTCAGCAGAGATCGAGGCTCGAACCCGGGAACTCGAGGAACAGAAGGCCAAGCTCAGCACAGCCAGCTCTTACCTGGACAGGACGAACCGCGGCTGGGAGGAGACCAAGGTCCGGCTGGAGACCATGTTCTCGGCGATCCCCGACGACGTGGTCTTGATAGACAAGAACTGGAAAGTGGTTATGACCAACCGCGAGGGGATAGCGCCCGGCAGCTACTGCTATCAGAGCTTCTTCGGCCGGGATCGCCCTTGCGAGGACTGCAGGCTCGCGAGAATCCTCAGGGACAAGACGCCGCTGATGATCTCGGTGAGGCACGGCGACCGTTACCTCCAGGTCCACGCCCTGCCGGTCTACAAGAAGCGCGAGGTGGACGGCATCCTGGAGTTCTACCGGGACGTCACCCTGGAGAAAACCTACGATCAGCAGCTGCAGCAGGCCGACAAGTTGGCCTCCCTGGGACAGCTGGTGAGCGGCATCGGCCACGAGATAAACAACCCCAACCAGTTCATCCGCGGCAACATCAAGATCGTCAAGCAGGCCCTGGAGGACATGCTCCCCATCGTCGACGAATACCACCGCTCCCACCCCGACCTCAAGGTGGCCAGGCTGAACTACGACTTCCTCAGGGAGCACATCATGACCCTGGTTGACGACATGGCCCACGGGTCGGAGCGGATTAAGACCATCGTGGAGGGCTTGAGGAACTTCGCCCGAAGGGACGAGGGGCTCCTGGTGGACAAGGTGGACATCAACACCCTGATAGAAGCCGCGGCGCGGCTGGTGCACCAGGAAGTCCACAAACGGGCTGATGTGGAGCTCCATCTCGCCGAGGGCCTGCCAACTTTCATAGGCAATTCCCAGAAGATCGAGCAGGTCTTGATCAACCTCTTGGTCAATGCCAGCCAGGCCATGTCCGACGACAGGAAGGGCCTTGTTACAGTGAGGACCAGAGTGGAAGACAAGAACATCGTGGTGGAGGTCGAGGACAACGGGCAGGGAATGAACGAGAAGGTGCTGAAGCAGATATTCGACCCATTCTTCACCACCAAACGCGCCAAGGGCGGCACCGGGTTGGGACTTTCGATTTCGTACAAGATAATCGAGGAACACGGCGGCAAGATTTCGGCCGCGAGCAAGCCGGGCGTCGGGACAACGTTCGCAATCAGGATACCCTACTCGCAGCCGCCTCAGCCCGGCCAGCAAGGTGAGCCCGCGCTGCCTGGGCAGCCGGGCCAACCGCCTCAGCCGCCTCAGCCCACCCAGGGAGCGCCACAGTGATGAGAAAGATCCTGATCGTAGACGACGATCCCGCTGTCACCAATTACCTCAAGGTGTTCATGATGCAGACCGGCCTGTTTGATACCACGGTGGTCAACGACTCCCGGGAGGTGGGCCGGCTCCTGGGCGACAAGACCTTCGACATAATCCTACTGGACATGGACATGCCCAACGTCAGCGGCATGGACATCCTCAACCACATGCGCCGCGGGCACATAGAGACACCGGTGGTGGTCCTTACCGGCGTCAGCGACGTCGACCTCGCGGTGAGGGCCATGAAACTGGGCGCGTTCGACTATCTCACCAAGCCCGCCGACGAGGAGAAGCTCCTGGGGGTGATCGATCAGGCGATCGAGCACCGGGCGCTCCACAAGACCATCGAGGACCTTCCCAAGCAGCTCAGCCTCGCCGACTTGAAGCACGGCGCCGCCTTCGACGACTTCCCCACCAAGGATCCCGAGCTGATAAGAGTCTTTCACCAGGCGGAGAATCTTGCGGCCAGCGGGCTGAGCATCTTCATACGCGGGGAGACAGGCACGGGCAAGGAATCAATCGCCCGGGCGATACACAGGGCCAGCCCGCTGGGGCAGGGGCCGTTTGTTGCGGTGGACGCGGCCAGCCAGGACCAGGAGAGCTTCCCGGGGTTCTTCTTCGGCCAGGCCCGCAATTGGAGCGGATCGAGGGACGAGGCCCCCGGGATTCTGGAACAGGCCAACCACGGCACCATGTTCCTCAACCGGGTTGACGCCCTGGCCCTTCCAGTGCAGGTTCGGCTCCTGCGCTTCATCCAGAACAACGAGTATTACCGGGAGAACTCCACTCAGATACTCAAGGCCGACGTCCGCATGATCGTCGCCTCCACCAAGGACCTGACCAGACCGGAATACAAGCAGACCTTCCAGAGAGACCTGCTCTATCACCTCATGATCAACTCGCTTTGGGTTCCTCCTCTGAGGGAGCGAGTAGCCGATCTCCCCCTGATAGCAGACAAGTTCCTGAAGCTCGAGGCCGCCCATCTGGGTCGGGCGATAACCGGCTTCACGCCGGAGTTTCTGGATTTCCTCAAGGATTACAGCTTCCCCGGCAACGTCCAGGAACTTCGCACCATAGTCGCGGCCGCCGCAGCCAACACCGGGAGCGGACTGGTCGCCCTGGAGTCGCTGCCTTCCTACATAAGGGAGACCATCGAGAAGGAGAAGGCCGCGCCTCGTGAAGGCTTCAAGCCGCGAGGGTTGGAAGAGGTGATCCGGGAATACGTGCAGAGGGTCCTGGAGCACTTCGACCGGCGCAGAGAACCCGCAGCCGAGGCGCTGGGAATCTCTCGTGACGAGCTCGATCGGTTGGCCGAGGACGAAACCGATTGAGCGAGGGCAAACCCTACTGAGCGAGGTGACAGATGAAGACCAAGAACCTTGTGACTGTGGCGCTGGTGGCAGCGGTTCTGGCCTCGTCGCTTGTGGGCTGCGGCCGCCTTGCCAACCTCAAGAGAAGCCTGGAGGGCAAACCCGGGGAGACCTCGAGCCCGACCCGGACCCCGCAGACCAGGGCCGCAAGAACCTCACCCGGCCTCGAGGAGGTCGCGGTGTCGGACCGCCTGTGGACCGGCGTCGCGGTCTCGCGGGGCGGGCGGATCTTCGTCAGCTTCCCGCGATGGTCCGAGGACGTCACGATATCGGTGGGCGAGCTGGCCTCGGACGGCACGGTCAGGCCCTTTCCGGACGACCAGTGGAACACGTGGACACCGCCCGAGGATCCGGCCCGGCACTTCGTTTGTGTCCAGAGCGTGTACGTGGATGACGACGATGCCCTGTGGGTACTGGATCCCGCGAGCGCGTACCTGCGCGGCGTGGTGGCCGGCGGGGCGAAGCTTGTGAAGATCGATCTAGGCAAGAACTCGGTGGCACAGGTGATCGCCTTCGACGAGACCGCCGCTCCGGTGGAAAGCTACCTCAACGACGTGAGGATAGACACCGAACACAATACCGCCTACATTACCGACTCCGGGCTCGGCGCTCTGGTAGTGGTTGACCTTGCGACCGGCAAGGCGAGAAGGGTGCTTGCCGAAAGCCCCACCACCAAGGCCGAGAACGTGGTCCTCAAGATCGCCGGCAAGGAGTGGAAGGTCAACGGGCAGACTCCGCGGGTGAACGCCGACGGCCTGGCGCTTGATCCCACCGGCCGCTACTTGTACTACCAGGCTCTGTCCGCAAGGAGTCTCTACAGGATAGAGAGCCGCTACCTGCGCGATCCCGGCCTGGGCGAGCGCGATCTGGATGCCAAGGTCGAATCCCTCGGCACCACGGGCGCCGCCGACGGCATCGAGTTCGGCCCCGACGGCTACCTCTATCTCACCGGCATCGAGGAGAGCGCCATCAAGGTCTTCGCCTCACTCGGCCAGAGCGACGTGGTGATCAAGGACAAGCTGCTTGTCTGGCCCGACAGTTTTGCCCGAACCGCCGCCTACATGTACGTGACCACCTCGCAGCTCAATCTCGGGGAAGACAGGAAGGGTCCCTGCAGGCTCTTCAGGTTCAAGGTCGCGAAGTAGAAACAGGCCGAACAGGTCTCAGCGGACCGAGCCATCCAGCACCAGCATCCGCTTGGTGAGGACCTGGTCTGCGGTTGCGAGTCTGTAGTAGTAGACCCCGGGGGAGAACCTTCCCGTCACCTCCGCGCGATGCTCCCCGGCCGGGAGAGGCTCGCCGCTCAGAATCTCGCGCACCAGCCTGCCCTTCACATCATAGAGCCCGAGGCTCACGGTCTGGTCACGATCCAGCTCGAAGGGGATCGTCGTCGCGCGCGCGAAGGGATTGGGCCTGTTCTGGTATAGCCGCACCGAGGGCGGCACATCCCACGCCGTTCCCGCGCAGTCCCCGACCTCGACCGTCGCCAGCACCTCCAGGAGTGGCTCGTCGTCGTCGTCGCTGGCGACACTGATCACCGTGGAGTCATGAAGCGCGCTCGCGCCCGACTGGTAGGCGATCTCCACATAGGCGTAGGTTTCCGGAGCCAGCGCCAGGCTTGCAGCGCCGAGATCGAACGCGGGATTGCTGGAGGTTATTGAGGAAACGTGCAGGGTATCCGTGCCGGTGTTGGCCATGGCCAGATAGTAGCACGCGGTGGTGTCGAAGCCGATGCTCCCCAGGTCGGCCTCACCGGGGGCGACCGCTATTTCGGGCTCGAGCGCCCGCACCGCCACCCCGAAGAAGCTGGAGATGCGATCGGCCAGCTCCGGGTGATCAATGAAGGGATTGCGATTGTGCTGGAGCGTGTAGATGTGCTGGTTCCTGGCCTGTTCGGCGCTGTCCACGGGGTCCGAGACGTGCCAGGCCCTGAAGTGGGCTTCCATCTTGGCCGGGTTCACGTACTGGTTGTAGGCCCCGTTGTAACGGATTACGTAGTAGAAGTGCGAGCGGGCGACGTTGCCCTTGTGAACAGCTCGCGGCTCGAAGACCGTCTGGCCGTAGGCGTCGGTGCCGAGTTTGGATCCGCCCACGGTCCAACTCACCGTGGTGACCACTCCGAAATCCAGATCGGCTCGCTTGTTGTTGGCGGTCTCGTCGGTCGCGTACAGGTGGAAGATGTCGGACCTCATCGGCTCGGCCTCGTTGGAAAAGCTCTGCGGCCAGGTATGCTCGCAATTGAAGCCGTTGGCCGTGGCCCCCGCGCGGGTGTTGAAGAAGGCCGTCCGGCCGGTGTAGACGCAGGTCACCCATCCGCCCACATTGTCTATGCTGCCGTACATGCTGTCCCGGGCCAGGTTGTAGCCCAGCGACGTGTGGTCGTCGATGATCGCGGTCAGGGCATCCTTCAGGTCCTCGGCCCACTTGTTCTGAGTCGCGGCGTAGTAGGTGTCCGGGTATTGGGCCTGGGCGGAGACCTCGGCCACCAGAGGCCGGATGGCTCCCTCCACGCGGATCCGCAGGAAGTCGGTGTAGTTGATGTTGTGGGCTGATGAGAAGTAGACGTGGAATCCCTGGCTCGACTGAGCCGGTATCTCAAACGGGACCATGCCCGCAAGATCGGTCGAGAAGACCGCCTCATCGAAGTCGGCCTCGGTGACCTGGACCGGCTCCTCGAGATCGTTCACAATGCTCAAGGCCAGGGAGTGCGTACCGCCGGTCGCGACCGCTCCGAAGGATACCACGGTGTCCGACAGGGCAACCGCCTGCCAGCCGGTCTCGGCCAGGGCGCCGGCTGTCGCGAGCAAGACCCCGGCCGCGGCCCCGATCAACGCTGCGGCCAATGGCGCCGCCGTGCCCGATAGTCTGATTCTCATCGCGTTACGCTCCCGGATTCACACAGAAGACAGACTGCTGACCGTGCCGGTTCAGCCGCTGGACGCCTACATTATACCACATCCGGGGGCGCGCTGCAATCGCCGCAGCCCGCGAGGTCGCCGGCGAGGTCGCCGGCCGGGCGAGCGCGGCGCGTGCCCAGGGCCACGACCCGCCTGGCCCAAGCCCCCACGTCGTCCAGCATGAGGTAGATCGTCGGCAGAATGAGAAGAGTGACCAGGGTGGAGAAGACCAGTCCCCCCACAATCGCCCGCGCCATGGGGAAGTAGGGCGGTCCGCCCCCTCCTATCTGGGTGGTAGTGACACACAGGGGCACCAGGCTCAGGACCGTTGTCCCGGCGGTCATCAGGATAGGGCGCATGCGGGCGGCCCCGCCTTCCAGGAGCGCTTCTTCCCGCGTCATGCCCTTCATCCGGAGCTGATGGATGTAGTCAACCAGGACTATGCCGTTATTGACGACCACGCCCGTCAGGATGAGGATGCCAATCATCGCCATCATGGTCATCGTGGTGCCGGTGGCCAGAAAGAACCAGAAGACCCCGACCACGGCGAAGACGATCTGGGTCCAGATCGCCGCCGGGAAGAGCAGCGACTCGAACAGGGCAGCCATTACGAAGTAAATCAGGGCCAGAGCCAGGACCAAATTGATCATCATGGTGTTGAAGGCCTCGCGCTCGTCGTCGAAGCGCTGGCCGTAATTCCAGGTGTACCCGGCCGGGAAGTTGAACTTGCCCAGCACCTGGCCGATACGCTGCTTGGCCTCGCCCATGGTGATGCCCTTGAGATTGGCGCTCACCCCAAGCGAGGTCGCCCTGTCCTCCCTGTGAATGGTCCGAGGGCCGGGCCGTACCCTGAGCTCGGCCAGGGAGGCGAGGCTCACCGGCTCGCGCTCACCGCTAAAGAGCGGCAGGTTCGCGAGATTGTCCAGTGTTTGCTTGTCGCTCTCCTGGAACTCCAGCTTGACCGGTATCTCGCCGGTCTCGCCCTGGAAGGACCTCAAGTTGATGCCGCGCATGGCCGCGGCCACCACGTTGGCCACGTCCTCGGCCGAGAAGCCGTACTTGCCCGCCCTGGGGCGGTCCACCACAACCTGCACCTCCTCCGATCCGATCTCGGCCTCGGAACGGACGTCCACCAGCCCTTCAACCCGGGAGAGCGTCCAGGCAACGTCGCGAGCCAGGGCCACCAGGGCCTCGCTGGACTTGCCCTTGAGCTCGATCCGCACCGACTGGCCTTCGCCCCCCAGGTCCTGCCACTCGAACGAGGGGTTGGCGATCGGCAGCTTCGGCAGGTCCTTCCTTATGGCCTCGCGGATCTCCTCCATTGACTTCTTGGCCTTCTTGCCCTTCTCCAGGAGAAGCGTGGACATGGCGTAGTTGCCCTGATAGAAGGTGTAGATCGACTGGATTTCGAACTCCTCCTTGTGGGCGAACAGGTACTCCTCGTATTTGTTGACGCCGTCGAGAACCTTGTCCAGCGTGTAGGCGCCGTTCACGTGATAGTGCAGGCGCAGCTTGCGATCCTCGGGATCGTCGAACATGTCGCGTTTGACGAGCGAGAAGGGAACCGCCACGCTGGCCAGGAGCACCAGCATCAGGCCCACGGTCGCGCCGCGGTGCCTCAGCGACCAGGCCAGCGTTCTTCGATAACGCGAGACCAGCCGGTCGATCATCACGTTGGGACGGTCACGCCTCGGCGGCTTGACCCGCGATATCAGGAGCGGCACCACGGTCTGGGCCAGCACCAGCGAGGAGCCCAGCGCTATGGCCATGCTGATCGCGACGTGCTTGAGGTAGACGGCGATCTGGTTCGAGGGGCTCAAGATGTTGGGCAGGAAGACTATGACCGAGGTCAGCGTCCCCGCGGTGATCGCAAGACCGACCTCGCTGACCCCGGTCAGGACCGAACGCGCCGAAGCCGGCTTGCCTGCCTCAAGCGGGTCTATCAACTGGTGCCTATGGATGCTCTCGCTCACCACCACGGCGTTGTCCACCAGCATCCCCACCGCAAGCATCAGGCCCATCATGGAGATGATGTTGAGCGAGATGCCCGCGAAGTACATGAAGGCCATGGTTATCAGGAGCGAGAAGGGCACCGACAGGGCCACGATGAATGTGGTTGAGAAGCGCCTGAGAAAGAGGAAGAGCACGCATATCGCCAGCAGGCCTCCGTAGAGGCCCGAGCGCAGAAGCTCGTGGAGCGAGCCCAGGATCGCCTCGCCCATGTCCTCCATGTAGAAGATGCTGATGCCGGCCATCTCCGGCAGGTCTCCGGTCTTGTCGATCTCGGCTCGCGCCCGCCGGGTCACCTCGACGGTGTTGGCGCCGGCCTCCTTGTATACGTCCAGGCCCACCGCGTAGCGCCGATCGAGATGCCGTCCGTACTCCAGCCGCGGGTGCTCGTAGGTGATGTCGGCCACATCCCGAAGCCTGATGCCGTTCGGCGCGATGATCATCCGGCCGATGTCCTCGATCCCGGCCAGTTCGCCCACGGGCCGGACCACCAGCCGCCGTTCGCCGTCGGTGATGCTGCCACCGGTCACGAGGAAGTTGCTCCTCTGGAGGGTCTGGACCAGCCGGCCGATATCGATCCTGTGGGCGATGATCCGCTCTGCCGAGAGCCTGATGCGGATCTCCTTCTGCTCCACGCCGTAGAGGTCGACCTTGGAGACCCCCGGTATCCGCTCCACCCTGCGCTTCAGGTTGCGGTCCAGCATCTCGTAGGCGCTCGACAGGTCGCGGTTGCTTGAGATTCTCACGTAGAGGACCGGCGAGTCATTCGGCGACCACCTGCGCACGTAGTATCGCTCGAGATCCGTCGGCAGGAGGTGCCGGATGCCGTCGATCTTCTCGCGGGCCTCCAGGGCCTTGACGTTGGCGTCCACCCCCCAGTCGAAGTGGATATCCAGGTAGGCCCCGCCCTCGTTGGAGTCCGACCGCATGCTCTTGATGCCGCTTATTGTGGCCAGGGCTTCCTCAACCGGCTGGGTGATACGGCGCTCGACTTCCTCCGGAGTGGAGCCAGGATAGGGGATCTCCACGCCCAGGAAGGGCACGTTCATCTCCGGCAGGAACTCCAGGGGAAGCATCTGGCTGCAGATGATCCCAACAACCAGCAGGCAGACGAAGACCGTGAGCACCGTGACCGGACGCCCGAGCGAGGCTCCAGCGAGGCCCATCAGTCCCTCCTGTCCAGAGTCGCGTAGACCACGGGTATCACAACCAGGGTCAAGAGCGTGGAAACCACCAGGCCCCCGATCACGGTTATCGCCATCGGCGCGCGAATCTCCGCGCCCTCGCCGATTCCAAGGGCCAGCGGTATGAGCCCCAGCACCGTGGTCACCGTGGTCATCAGGATGGGCCTGAGCCTCAGCCGCCCGCCCTCGACCAGGGCTTCGATCTTGGACATTCCCTGGGCGCGCAGTTGATTGACGAAATCTATGAGGACTATGGCGTTGTTGACCACAATGCCGGCCAGCATGATGGCGCCGATCAAGACCACGACGCTGATGGTTGCGCCCGTGGCGGCCAGAGCCAGCACCGCGCCAATCACCGCCAGGGGAATGGTCATCAGTATCACAAAGGGATGCAGGAAGGACTCGAACTGGGCGGCCATCACCAGGTAGACCAGGAAGATCGCCAGGAGCAGCGCCAGTTGCAGCGACCTGAAGGACACCGCCATTTCCTCGTTCTGACCGGCGAGGCTCACTGCGACGTCAGCCGGCCGGGCCATCTGGCCCACTATGCGGTCGATCTCCTCGGCCGCGCCTCCCAGGTCGCCGTATCGCAGATTGGCCGTCACCAGCGCCACCCGCTCCTGGTCTATCCGCCTTATCTCGCTCGGCCCTGTGTCCACGGTTATGTCGGCCACCGACTCCAGCGTCACCGGGCGGTCGCTTTCGGGATTCACTATCAGGCCGCGGATCTTCTCCACCGAACCGCGATCCTCATCCTGGGCGCGGACCAAGACGTCTATCTTGCGATCCCGCCAGGAGTACCTTGTGGCAACCTCACCGCGGACCTTCTCCACCACCCTGTCGGCCAGCTGATAGACCGCAAGGCCCAGAGCGGCGGCTCGCTCGCGATCGAAGCGGATCTGGATCTCGGGATGCCCGCTTTCCATGGTGGACTTGACGTCGGCGAACCTCGCGGATTTCTCCAGGCGCTCGGCCAGGTCGCCGCTGACCTGCTTCAAGTGCCCCAGATCGTAGCCCGAGACCTCGATCTCAACCGGCGTCCTGAAGGTGAACAGAGTCGGCCGAGAGAACTTGTACTGAAGCCCGGGGATGCCGCGCAGACGCTCCCGCAGGGCGGCCATCGCGGCCTCCTCGTCGGCGCGTCCGGCGCCCGGCCTGAGGGCCACATCCAGCTGTCCCCAGTTCTCTCCGCCCTGATCGGGGTTGGCGTCCATGCGGTTGCCGGTGCCGGCGACCGAGAAGGACGTGACGACCCCGGGTATGAGCCCGGCGGTCGCCTGAACCTCCCTTATCACTTCATCGGTGAGCTCGAGCGGGCTGCCGGGAGGAAGCCGAAACTCCACGCGGAACTCCCCCTGGGAGAGCTGAGGAATCAGATCGACGCCCAAGATCGGGACCAGGGCGATCGAGACGGCGAACAGACCGGCCGAAGCCCAAACCACCGTCTTTCGGTGACCCAACGCCCACCTGATCAGGGGCGGGTAGTTGGACTCCACGGTACCGTAGCCACGCTGGAAGCCGCTGACCGCAGGCGCCAGCGCGCGGGTGAGCAGCCGCGACACCGCGGAATAGGCCCTTGCCGAGTGCTTCACAAGAAAGACCGGCGCCGCGGCAAAGACCGCCTGCCGCGCCAGGCGGACCCCGCGCCCCACCGGCCGCCTGAGCC
>JBAQHK010000020.1:0-3698 GCA_049288275.1 bacterium
ATTCGATGGTCGAGACCTATGGAGAAGACCAGCAGCTGGGTTCTTCCGGCGGTAGCGCTGTTGCTGGCTGCATGGCCGCAGGCGCCGGCGGCATCCCCCCCGCTGGAGGTCGAAATCGCTGAGACCCGGGTCGCGAAGGTCGAGCCCGCGGCCAATCAGGCCGACCCGTCACCAAGAGCCGAGCCTGCGGCCGAGAGTGAGCCGGGCCTTGACCAGTTCGCCCGCCTGTGCCGGCAGACCTTGCCGGATGTTGCCGAGATGGTCGGACTGCCCGTCGGAGACACGGTCAGGATAGAGATGATGTCCCGGGCCGAGCTCGCGGATTTCATGTTGCGCATGGTGGACATCGAGTACCCCGAGGATGAACTTGTCAAGAGAAGCAGGTGCTTCTGGGAAATCGGGCTTGTTCCCGAGGGCTACGATCTCGAGCAGGGCTTCGTCGACCTCCTGGCCGAGCAGGCCGGCGCGGCCTACGATCCGCACACCAAGTCCCTCAGGGGCTTGACCGACCTGCCGTCGTTCCTGATGAACGCCCAGACGCAGAAGCTGATAGCGTCTCACGAACTGTGCCACGCCCTTCAGGACCGCGTGATTGACATCGCCGCGCAAGCCAGGGCGTGCCTTGCAGATCTCGACCGGGAGTACGCCCTGAGGGCGACGATTGAGGGCATGGCCACGGTGGTGATGTTGGCCTACTCCCAGGGTCTTTCCACAGACCAGGTGCCGGAGGCGAGGGCGGTGATGAGGGCGGGCTTCGCCCAGAACCGGAACAATCCCGGAATGAAATCGCTTGCCTCGTCTCCGGAGTACCTCCGCGAGAGTCTGTTCAGTCCCTACGCCGACGGCGCGGCCTTCGCTCAGGCATGGCTGCGCGCCAATCCGGACTCGAGGCTCGGGGCGATGCTCGAGCGCATGCCCATGACCAGCGAGCAGGTCCTGCACTTCGAGCGCTATCTCGAAGGTGACGGCCCCACGCCGGTCGACCTGTCGGCGATCGAAGCCGAGCTGCCGGATGGCTGGAGCCCATTTCACGCCAACACCCTGGGGGAATTCGATCTGCGATTGCTGTTCGAGAACTTCGAGGAGACCAGAGCGGTCGCGGCGGACGCAGCCGCGGGCTGGGACGGCCTTTGGTACAAGGCTTACACCGACCCCGGAGGCGACTTGCTGCTTGCGGCCTGCTCGGTCTGGGACACCGAGAGCGATGCGCGGGAATTCGGCGACCAGTTAGCCAAGGTGCTTGCGCGCCACCGGCCGAACCGGTCCGGCTTGGTTTGCGAGGGCCGGACCGTGGGCTTCGTGGTCGGTCCGACAGAGGAGCGCCTGAGGAATGACATTCTTGCCGCGCTCACCCGGGCAAACCCGCACGCGAACTAGATCGAGAGATTCCCACTCTGACACCATGCCCTGGCGAAGAATCCTTGGCCTTGGGCGCGCGAATCGGTTAGTCTCCAGGCGATGTGGTGGGCCGGGCGCGGGGCTCGAGCGAGAGCCTGGGAGCGCCGGCCCGCGCCGGACCGATTCAAGCGGGGGCAGGAATTGACCATTCTTGAGGCCTGCGAGGTCTCCAAGACCTACCGCAAGGGCAAGGTGGAAGTACCGGCCCTGAGAGACGTCTCCTTCCGAATGGACGAGGGCGACTTCGTCTCCATCGTCGGGCGATCGGGGTCGGGCAAGTCCACGCTGCTCAATTTGGTGGCGGGCCTGGACAGGGCGACCTCCGGCAGGATTCTCTTCAGGGGCAAGGATCTCACCCAGATGAGCCGGGCCGAACTCGCGTACCATCGCAGGTTCTCTGTGGGCATGGTGTTTCAGGCCTTCAACCTGATTCCGCACCGGACCGCTCTTGAGAATGTGGCGCTGGCTCTGACATTCGGGCGCGTGCCGAGGAGCGCGCGGCGCGACAGGGCGGCCGATCTGCTTGGGACCGTGGGCCTGAAGCACCGCATGGACCACAGGCCCGGCGAGCTCTCCGGCGGAGAGACTCAGAGGGTCGCCATAGCCAGGGCGCTGGCCAACAGCCCCGAGGCCCTGATACTTGACGAGCCAACCGGAAACCTGGACACCTCGACCTCCCAGGAGATAATCGGCCTGCTGCAGGGCCTCAACGGTGACGGCGGCATCACCGTGCTGATGGTGACTCACGAGCAGGACCTCGCCGACACGGTCTCCACCAGAGTGATCCGCTTGAAAGACGGCAGCGTTCAATGACACTTGTGGACATGATCGAGCTTGCTTTCGACAACCTGCGGCGGACCAAGCTCAGGACCAGCCTCACGGTGCTCGGCGTGGTGATAGGCATCGGCGCCCTGGCGTCCATGGTCGCCCTGGGGACAGGCATCCAGCGCAACATCACCGATGCCTTCAAGCAGAACGACCTCTTCACCACCATGTTTGTCACCGCCAAGGGCATGAGCCTCGAGGAATTGGGCACCGGGGATCCCGACGCCATCATGGACGCGATGAGGCAGGCTCCGGCGCTCACCGACTCCACTTTGGAGGCGGTACTGGCCGTGCCGGGAGTCGAGATAGCCTTTCCCGAGATCAGCTTTCCGGTCAGGTTGCGCTTCCAGGGCAGGGAGGCTCGCACCAATCTCAGGGCGCTGCCGGCGGCCATGGGCGGCTTTAGGCCGTACAACCAGCTGGCCTTCGGGAGGTTCTTCGCGAGCGACAGCTCGGCCGAAGCGGTGGTTTCCTGGGACACGCTGAGGCGGATGAAGATCGCGATTGACGATGGCGACAGCGAGCCGGCTGAGTCCCCGGATACTTCGGTGGCCACGCTGACGCTGGCCGCGGATTCCTTGATCGGCCAGCCTGTGGAAGTGGTCTCGGTGGTGCTCGATCCCGCCAAGCTGGGAGGATCTGGCATGCTCGGTATCCTGGCGATGCGCGGAGCGCCGACCTCCGAGCATACGACGACGCTCAGGCTGGGCGGCGTGCTCAAGCGCTCGACTGCCTTCTCGGAGGGCCAGGTCCAGGGTGGCCTGCTGGTGCCCATGAAGACCGCACAGGCGATCCCCAGTCTGGGCTTCTCCAGCGTCTGGGATCTTCTGGGGCGTGGGGCCAAGCCCGGGGGGTACAGCTCGATCTACGTTCGTGTGAAGCGGCCTGCCGACATGCAGGCCGCGCGGGGCGCGATCGAGAAGATGGGGCTTCACGTCTTCTCGGTGACCGACGAGCTGCGGGAGATCAGGCGGGGCTTCCTGGTTGTGGACTCGATCCTCGGCGCCATCGGGACCATAGCCCTGATCGTGGCCGCGTTGGGCATAGCCAACACCATGGTGATGTCGATTCTGGAGCGCACCCGCGAGATCGGCATAATGAAGGCCATAGGCGCAAGCGAGGGGCAGATCAAGACCATCTTCTTCGTCGAGGCCGGCGCTATTGGAGTGGTGGGTGGAGTGCTGGGGCTGGTTCTCGGCTGGGCAGTGACCTGGCTTGCCAACGTTATCGTGAACGCCAGGCTGTTGCCCCAGGGGGAAGCGCCGATGGATCTCTTCCATTTCCCGCCCTGGCTTATCGCGGGCGCGATCGGCTTCTCGGTCGTCGTCAGCCTGATAGCGGGGCTCTACCCGGCGGTCAGAGCGGCAGCTGTGGATCCCATAGAGGCGCTGAGGCACGACTGAACCTCCGGGGCCGGAACGAAAACCGGCGATCACGCATCCATACCTGGGGGCAGGGTGTTGAGGGGGCCGGGT
>JBAQHK010000021.1:0-2612 GCA_049288275.1 bacterium
CGTTCTTACGAGACGGCCGGTAACGTCATAGATCGCCAGCGTGACGTGGCTCCGCTCTGCAACCGCAAACCTAACGGTTGTGGTCTGGCTGAACGGATTCGGGAAATTCCTCAGCACCTGAGGGGGCTCGGTGGGTCCGACCCCCGCCGAGGGATCGCCCAGCACCGTCAACTTGCAGTCGCCGGCGGTGGTCACTATGACCCTGCCCGATCCTGTGGGATCGAAGGCGATATCAGCCGGGTCCTCTCCCACCGCAAGCGTATCGACCAGCGTGACCTCGATTCCAGACCAGGATGATTCCTGGCCGTCGGCAATGACGCCGAACTGGTTGAAGATCGATATCACTCCCATCAGAATCGTATCCCCCACCTCTTCTATCAAGTAGATGAAACCGCCGTCCGGAGATATCGCAACGGTCGTAGCGCCCGCGCCAACAGCGATACTGGTCACAACCTGGTTCTCCCAAGCGCTTCCAGGCTGGATGTCATAGATGTCGACCACCCCGTCAGTGGTGAGAACGACCAGGAACGCCCCGTCAGGCGTGATTGAGACCGTACGCGATCCCGAGCCCACCGCGATGCTGGTTACGACCCCATAATCCGTCGCGGAAATCACTATGTATCCCGAGTCGGTTCCGACGTAGAGCAGCTCGCCGTCGGGCGTGACCGCGACCGTGCGCGACCCCGAACCCACTGCGATGCTCGTAACCACTCTGCGATAGGTTTCACTCGTGGAGTCGGCGTCCACGACGCTGACCGTGCCCGAGCTTGCGTTGGCCACAATCAGCCGGTCCCCGTCCGGGGTCACCACCAGGTCCGTCGGGCCGACGCCTACCGACAGGACGTCCACCACGTCGCAGTATGCCGGCGACTGCGGGTCCGCGCAAATCACCGACACTGTCCCGTCAAGGTGGTTTGCCACATACGCGAAGTCCCCGGCGCGGTCGAGCGTGACCGCGATCGGGTTGTCGCCGATGGCGACGCTCGTGATGTTGGTGAGGCTGGCGAGATCTATCACGCCCACCTTGTCGGCATCCGGGCTCACGGCAAAGGCAACGGCGCCGTCCGGTGTTATGCCGACGCTGCGCGTCGCGGAGCTCGTGGTGACGCTGCCCAGAACGTCGTTGGCGTAGGACATGTCCGGGGGCAGCACCGTGAAGATGACGTCACCAGAGGTGTCTGCAGCGGCGGTGTTTATCACTCGAACCGGCCCGGTCTGGGCCCCCAGGGGCACCGCCACGGTCAGGAAGTCCGTGCAGCCGGCGCTCACATAGGCGCCCGTCGTGTCGAACAAGACCTTGTTGAGCGATGCTTGCTTGTTGAAGCCTTTCCCCGAAAGGACGACGTACGCGCCCACCACGGCGCTTGCCGGGGCTGCGGACCCTAGCTCTGTCGCGGCCGCCTGCTCCGTGGTGAAGCTCGAGGCTGCCGCCTCCTCCAGCGGCCCGCCCGACCCGTCCTTGATGCCGGCAGTTGCTTCGATCCAGTAGGTAGTGCTGGGCTCGAGCGACACCTTCGGGGTAAGCGATATCTTGCGGTTGTCATCGGCGAATCCAAAGACCGCCGGCAGTGCCTGGAAATCGCCGTCGTGGATGTAGAAGGTCGAGGGCGTGACCGTTGTCACATCCACCGGCCTGCTGAAGACGGTCTGGGTGGCGGTCGCTATGTCGACGCCCGTGGTGCCGCTGTCCGGGGTCACGCTGACCACGGTGAGCGCAAGCGTCATGGGGTCGGCGACGCCCGTCGCCGTGAAGCTCAACGGGGAGCCGGCCAGGCCCGTGGCGCTTGCCTGCGCGGTGTGCGCTCCGGCCCCGAGATCAGGACCCAGTGTCCATGTCGCCTCCGCTATGCCGCCGGCGTCGGTCGTGACCACCTGCGCGACCGAGTCGCCCGCGGAGAACCTGCCGCCGCCCGAGGTCACCGCGAACTCAACCGGCACGCCGGAGACCCCCGTGCCGGAGCCATCGGTGACCTTGGCCCGAAGCGGCTGGGTGAGTGGCGCGTTGACAACGCCCGTCTGCCCGTCACCGGCGTAGACCGCTACGGTCTGGGCTCCGCTGAAGTCATAAACGCAGAGAGTGTCGGCGGCCTCCGAGAGGCAATAGAACTTGGACGCGTCGGCGGCATACTCAAGGCCCTCGGCACCGAGGCTCTGCGCCGCGCCTATCCCCTGCTGAATGAGAATCAGCGAATCCGGGGCAGTCCGTATCTCGAGGTTGAAGAGCCCGGCCTCGTGGACGCCGGCGATCGCCCGATCGCCCCTTGGGGAGATCTCGATGTGCTCCTCGACTGCGGACGCCGTCCCACCAAGATCCAACGCCTTGCTCAGGGTGGGGTTCCGCGGGTCTTCGCTGTCGAGCATTGCCGCAGCTCGCGTGGGATCTCCCACACAGCGCCGGGTCAGCACCAGGCAGCGGTCCCCGCTCGGAGTGAAGTCGAGCGAGACCGGCCGCTGCGCGGGCATCCCGCCGTAGAGATCGACCACCGCACCGGCGATCAGCTCAAGGTAGGTCGCGCTCGCTGCCTCGGTGTCCAGAGCACAGACCTTCGGGCAGTCTGTGTCATCGAACCCCAGGTAGGCATACCATCCGCCGGGGTGGAAGGCCATCTCAT
>JBAQHK010000022.1:0-8716 GCA_049288275.1 bacterium
GGCCTCGGCCGCAAACATCGTCCGCGCGCGGCCGGTGTTGCCCATGTACTGCTGGCCGGCACCCGGAAGCGCGAGAGACAAGAGCAGGGCCTTCTTGAGCGACTTGGGGCGCTCCGCCGCGCGAGTCTCGCCAGGCGCGGCCACCGCCGCGCAAATCATGCCCGCTGCAAGCACTCCAGCCAACCATCGCATCGGTCAGAACCTCATCTTGAGGCCGACCTTGACGCTCGGCCTTCCGAAGACCATGACCCTTACGCTCAAGCGCGGATTGGTGCCCACGGCCGCCAGATCCCTGTTCCTTATCTTGGTCAGGACCGCGGCGTCGACCATGCTGACCACGCGCCCCACCACCATGATCCAGGCGTACTTGTCTGCGCGACCGTAATAGTCGTCGGCCCGCTGTCTCATTCCCAGGTACTCCTCGCGGTTTTCCGTGGTCGAGGGCAGCCCCTCCGGAATCGGATCGCCGGGCGTCCAGCCGGTCCACTTGACCTCGTGATTGGGAATCACCCAAGGGTCCCAGTCGTCCCAACCCATCACGTACCTGTCGTCGCCGCCTATCTGCTGGTAGAAGTCATCGCTTCCTTCGTTCCCGAGAGGGAACTCCCTTTGCAGCAGGGTCTCGCAGGAGTCGTCGTCGTAGTACGGAGGCCGGCAGTACTTCAGCCGGTCCACGCCGCTCCAGTAGGCCACGGTGTTCTTCACATAGAAGTAGAGGGTGTCCCCGCTGTAGTGCTCGTTGGCAAACGCCTCGTACACCACCCTCTGGTCGTCGCCGTCGCGGTCGTTGGCCATGTAGCGCCAGAAGGCAAACACGTCGGTCGCGGCCAGCGCTGCGCCGGTGATCTGGCCGCGCCTGCCCCCCGCGTAGATCTCACCGAGGCCCGGAACAAGAGCCGACAGCAGCATGGCCCTGACCACGGACTTCTCCGAGCGGGAGCCGCCGCCGGTGATTGAAACCGGTCGCTCCTGGCCCTCCTGGGCGCCCAGGCTGCCCACCAGCGCTCCCGCCATTACATCAAGATCGCCAGGCGTGCCGGGCCCGCCGGGCGCTGCGCTGCCGTCGGACCGCCCAAGAAGCAGCCAGGCAACCGCAACGGCCAGGACCCATCTTGCCATCGTTCGGCCTCCTATCGCTTGACAGCCAGTTTGAAGAATTCGCTCGCGTTCTTGCCGTCGGCCCTGAGCTGGAGCCTGCAAAGGTAGAGACCGTTGCCCAGGTCGCTCAGGTCAACCCGGCTCTCGGCTCGCGGCTCGAGGGCGCTGAAGCGAGTGGACTTCACCACTGCTCCCTCCAGGTCGAATATCTCAATCTCGGCGTCACCGCCGGTGTCGGTCTCGAAGGCGAAGGTCACCGCGCCGGCCGTTGCCGGATTGGGAAAGCCGTGAAACGATCCGGCGACCACAACCCTCGAGCCCGGCGTGGGCGGCGGACCCAGAAGCTCCTGAGGAAAGACGCAGTTCCTGCGGCAGTCGAAGTAGGCCGACCGCCAGGGGGCCGTAAGCTCCCCACCCTCGCAGCCGGACTGCGACAAGGCATACAGGTCGCCGGAACCGCCTCCGGCCACCAGGTCCAGACCTCCGTCCCCGTCGATATCCCCTAGGGCCACCGAGGAACAGCCGCCTCCCAGCTTTGCCCTCCCCGCGATAGTGACGGGGAAACCGGCCCGCCGCTCCCCGTTGCCCTCCCAACCAACTATACACTGATACAGCGATCCCTGGAAGACCCCGAGGTCGCCGTCGCACCCGAACTGCCCCACCACCGCCGAAGGCACCGCCACCGTGGTGTCGGCCCAGAAGAAGTCCGGATCCCACACGGGCAGTGAGCAGCCGTACCATTGCTGCGGCCAGCCATCGGCCCGCGCTCCGGTCCAGGTGAGAACCCGCGTCGCGCCGTCGCCGTCGGTCAAGATCACCTCCAGGTGGCCGTCGGAGTCCAGGTCGGCAAGGGCGGGGGGGCCTGCCACCTGGCCGCACACCTTTCTGCCCCAGCCGGGAACCTGGGCGCCGCCCTTATCGAGGACCCAGACCCAGCCGGTCGCTGAAACCAGGACGATCTCGTAATGCGCCGAGTCCGCGCCGCCGGCGCGATCGAGGTCTCCGGCCGCCAGAAACACCTGTGCAGGCGGCAGATCGCAGGCCACACCCAGCGAGTCGAGGGGCGTGCCGGCCGTGGAATACACCTTGAGGCTTCCCGGCGCGTAGCAGACGATCTCGGGCTCCGGCGTCTCAGTGAACAGGTTCAACACTACGGGCTGGCTCGACGGTACGCCGTTGGCCAGCACAGTGATCTCCGGCGCGGGTCCGTCACCGGGGTCGGACACCACGGCAAGCCCCAGGTCGGTGCCGACGAGGACCTCATCCCGGCCGTCGCCGTCGAGATCGAAGGCGACCGGCACGCCGCTGACGCCCCCGTCGAACCGCGCGCAGGCCGCCAGGGAATCGGCGGCCCCAAAGTAGGCCTCGCCGTCCGCGGCGAACGCGTAGACTCTGCCGGTCTCGTCGGCGACCACGACCTCCGACACCGAGTCGCCATCGAGGTCGGCAATCGCAATCTCCCTTGGATGCGATCCGTGAAGCCGCCTCGGCCACAGGCCGATTCCGCTGGGCCCGCTGTCGGGCGAGTAATCCAGGCACACTATCTGCGCCTGCTGATAATCGTAGGTGTCAACCACGAGACTCTCACCGTCGACCAGCACGGTATCCAGTCCAACGATCGCGCGCTGGAGGGCGGCGACAATCTGGTCGCCGTCTCCCGTGGAGGCGGGCGCCAGGTCCGCCACCGCCAGCGACGTCACGCCCATGCGCAGGGAATCGCCCAGCGCCAGTGGGAAGCCCACCTTGCGCCAGGGATAGGAGACCTCGAAGGTCATCGAATTGCCGAGCTCGCTTATCCGGTCAAGCACCACGTGGGAGTGACACCCCGAGCCGCTCACAGAGGCCGGATTGGTGTCGTCTGCAAGCCGGTCGTTGTTGCCCTTGAAGAATGGATCGTACGGGCTCCCGAGAAAGTAGAAGGAGTTGTAGTCCCCGAGGTCCGGTATGCCGTCGGCCTCAACCAGGCTGACGCCGCGCCGCTCGGGGAAGTAGTTGACCGCGTCGTAGGGCGCGAGGTAGTCGGTCAGGGAGGCGTCTATACGCCACACCAGCAGGCCGCTGCCCGGAAGCGCCCAGTCGTATTCGTAGTTGAGCTCGCGGTTCTGGTTGACCGGTCCCATGATCACCCCGGTGGAGTCCTCGCTCGGATCGGAGAGCACTACGCCCACGCCGTCCCCGTCCAAGTCGCACTGACGATTCTCCACAATGTAGTAATCGTTGGCGTCGAGCGGCACCACCACGGCCCGGGCGTTGGAGGACTGCCCCTGGATCTCAGCGGCCACAAGCGTGTACTCGGCCCCGGCCCGGGCGGTGTCGGGAACCACCCAACCCAGATAGGCCTTGCTCCACGCCGACAACGACCCCGGGACTATGCCGGTGACATAGTAGAGCTCCTCGGTCCTGGGATCGGCGAGCACAACCCCAACCCCCGAGCCGAAGTCCATCAGGTCCCAGTAGCCGACCGCGCTCACCCCGAGGTAGGTGTCGTAGAGATCCGGCAGGCCCAGCTGGTGGCCGATCTCGTGGGCGAGCACACCGTTTATGCCGTTCAAGTAGCCGTCCTGGGAAGAGGTCTCGGGTATCACGCTGGCGTCCACCACAAACGATGAGCTGTCGTCAACCGCGATGCTGGTGCCGAGGGTGATGAAGAAGGACGGAAGGTCGTAGGGGCTGTCGCCCCTCAGGTCGTTCTGCCAGTCGGAGCCGGCATGGATGATCACGATGGCGTCGAAGTCGCCGAACCTGAGATCGGAATCCGTGGTGTCCGCGACCACGACGGCATCCCGCACGAAGGCCTCGAGGCTGTCGCCCCAGGTGCCGACACCGCCCGCGGGATTGTACTTGCCCGCGTCGGGCAGCACATAGGCGCCGTCCTCGGCCAGGGGAAACACCTCCCACTCCACCCTGAGCCTGCCGTAGGACATGGCGTCGAGGTACAGCCCCAGCGCCTCCATGTGCTTGGAGTAGAACGCGCGGTTGTGCGGCGGCGGATCTATGAATATGCTGTCTCGCAGGTCGCTGAGATCGAACCTGCCGCCCGCGCCCGAGATCTTGCCGGGATCGGGCACGCTGGCAAACTCCACCCTTATCGCGGCAATCCTGAGAACCTGCTGGCCGCCGGGCGCCGAGGCCAGTGCCGCGACGCCGCCGCCGGCCCTCGGGCCGAAACGCGTCGAGCGGGAGTCCCTGACCGGCGCCCTCGCCCACCTGTCCGCCCTCAGCTCGACCTCACGGCGCCACTCGGAATCTCCAGCCGGCCGGCCGATCTTGAGCGTCCCGGCCCACGTGGGGCTCCAGCAGCCCAGAACCGTGCCGGCGAGCAGCGTCCCCACAACCAACCTGCCCCACATCCGTTCCACCGCACCCCCCTACAGCTTGTAGTTCAGGGAGAACTTCCTCTCCCTGCCGAGATCCTCGGCCTTGGGAACGCTGGCGTAGTCGAAGTTCAGGCCGCCTCCCACCGGCACGGATATCCCGATGCCGTAAGTCCAATCCTCGATCTTGCCGTCGGGATCATAGATGTAGCCGACGCGCCCTGAGACCAGGCCCGCAGCCGTGATCTCCACTCCGCCGTTCAAGGTGGCGTCGCGGCTGACCTCGCTGAACTGGCCCTTGCTGAAGATCTCGTCCAGACCTATCAGGGCCTTGGTCGCCTCCAGCGAGACCAGCGTGGTGTATTGCTCTCCCTCGAGAGGCGTGAAGGCCACCCCGCCCCTCAGGGTTCTGGGAAGCGGAGCCGAGTCCTCCTTCTGGATGAAGCTCATGTTGGGGCCGACATTCTGGATCGCCACCCCGTAGGACATCCAATCCAGGGGACGCCCGAGGATGCCTATGTCGGCGGCGAAGCTGGTGCCCGCTCCCTCCTTGAAACCGGTGGCCTCGGTGGCCGGCGCCAGGAAGACGTGGACCAGCTTCAGGCCTATGCCTACCCCGATCCGCTTGCCGAGGTCCAGCGCGTAGTAGCCGCCGAGGGCGAACTCGTAGCTGGTGTGCTCGGCAACCTCTTCCCCGCCCGCGGTGGTCTCCCACCACTTGCCGTAGGTCAGATAGATCAGGCTCAGACCCACGGTGCCTATCTCGGGGAGATTGTGGCAGACGTTGAAGGTCTCGAAGTATACGTCGTCAGCCAGCATGGGTATGAGCT
Organism: bacterium; assembly: GCA_049288275.1. GTDB lineage: Bacteria > Arandabacterota > Arandabacteria > Arandabacterales > Arandabacteraceae > JBAQHK01. Next base: position 5,243 of record JBAQHK010000022.1, read on the forward strand.
GGCTGTGGGTCAGCGCGAACCTGGTTCCCTCCAGAAGACCGAGGCCTCCTGGATTCCAGTACATCGCGGTTGCGTCGTCGGCCACCGCGACGAAGGACTGCCCAAGTCCCCACGCCCTCGCCGAAGGCGAGATCACCAGCGAAGGCGCCGCCGCCTCGCCCACGGCAGCGACCTCGGCGCACAACCCAAGCACGATCAAGACGCACACACCTGCTACCCTGCGAATCATGTAGCGATCCTCCCTCATCTCAAGACCGACACCATCACCGTCTTGCTTGCCTCGTAGCCGGGATCGTTGGGATCCCGGGCCTCGACCTTCACTATGTACGTCCCGTTGGCCACCCTGTCTCCCGCCTGGTCGACGCAGTCCCACGGTACTTCGTGATAATCGGCAACCCCCGCCGCCGAAGCGGTCCAGATCTTCCTTCCGGACACGGTATAGACCGCAACGTTCACCCGCACTCGCCGGTCGTATTCGCAGACCAGGTAGCAGCGGTCGGCTGCAGGATTGGGATAGGCGTACACCAGATTGCTCGGCTGATCCCCGGACGACTTGACCAGGAAGGTGTAGTCTTCCGATCCCAGGTTGCTCAAGTTGTCGAACGCCTCCACGGTGAAGCTGTGCAGGTCGATCGAGACCGACGGCACCGTGAAGGACGCCACCGATCTTGTGAAGTCGCCGTCCACCGAGTAGACGCTGTCGGTGATGTCCACCCTGTCACCGCCGTCCACCGAAAGCGTCACCGAAGCTATGAAATCCGACTTGGCCTTGATCGCGACTCCGCTCTGGTCCACCATGTTGACCAGGATGATCTCTCCTATGGCCACGGTGTCGCCGGTCTCCAGGGTCCTTCCGCCACTGGACAGGGCTATCTCAGGCCCGACATTGTCGTCCGACACACTCTCGCCACGGATCACCAGTTCGTCAAGCACGCCGGAGCCGGAGACCTCCCCGTTGCCGACGAAGCACCGCAGACTGCCGGAACGTCCCTCGCGGGAATCGGTGGGGACAAACACCTGAAAGTCGAACTCTCCGTCCGCGGCGTCCATTCTTCCGCGCTGGATCTCGCTGCCCGGCACGTCGTACTCAAGGAAGCTGCCCAGGCAGGTTATGTAGCCGCTGGTATCCGCGGCCTCCCGCATGCTGATCTCCGCGGAGCCGGTGAACCAGTCGGCCTCCACCGCGCCGTCCATCACCCGGCACGAGTAGGCGTGCACGGACTTCCTCTCCAGAGTGTCGGCGGAGGCGGGCTCGAAGACCACTGAAAGTTTGGGAGATGCCAGGCGCAGAGCCGGATCGGCGAACAGGGCGTACATTTCGCTGTTGGTATAGAAGTTCAGCCGCCAGCCCGCGGTCTTAACCTTGGCCACCTGCGCGGCGTCAGCAATCGGCATCACCGGATAGCGCTTGCCCGTGGTGTCGAAGATCGCCTTGATGAAGTTGATGTTGAGAAGCTGGTTGGGACCGGGAAGGCACAGATGGGTCGAGGCCAGCGAGCCCACGGTGCCGCCCTCCGGTCTGCGAAGGAGATCCTCGGACATCGAGGAGCCGGCCGGCTCATCGAAACGGCTGACGTTGCAGCTGGCCGCTATGAAGAAGGCCTGCCTTCTGCCGGTCGAGACAAGGGAGACGGCGTTGGGATTGAATACCTCTTCCTGGGCGAGTCTGTACTGGTCGCCGTGGCCGACGTAATTGGCGACCAGCACCCCCCGGTTCAAATGCCGGATGAAGTCCTCCCGGGCAGCGGTCTTCAGTCCCGTGGACTCAATCGGATACTCCGTCAAGTAGACCTTGACGCGCTCGAAGGCCGGGGGATAGACCTGGCTGGCCAGTTGCTCGGCGTACTGGGTGTGAGCGTTGTTGGACCCGTCCCCGCACGTGGCCCCCAGCCTGTCGTCGTCGGCGACCAGCATGACCCTGTTCTGCCACGGGCCGATCTCGGGGTTGGCGGCGTACTCGATCTCCTTGGCAACCAGGAACTCCGCCTCTTCGGGAGAGCCGGCGGGGATGCGGGAAATCGGAAGCGTGGGCCAGAAGGCGGCGCTGTCGCCGCCGTAAGTGCTGTCGGCAACCAGATAGGCAAACCAGTCGTCGGTGGAGTAGGGATCGCCCACCGGCGGCAGGAATCTCAGCTCGTAGGCGGGCACGTAGTTGGTGAACGTGTCGTAGTCCAGATAACCCTTGAGGTCCCAGGTCGCATCCCCCAGCAGCAACACCCTGGCAATCGGCGAGCCGCTGGTCAGCCTCCACCGCAGGAAGTCCCGGATCGCCGTCGCGTCGGGGACACCCCAGCCGAACTCATCGTAGATCTGGCGGGTGGTGACCACCTCGCCTCCGTAGACTGCGGCGATGGTCTCGGCGGGGCCCACCAGGTCCTCGTGGGTTATCACGCAATACTCGGCGCCGGCCCGGTTGCGGATGTCATCGATCACCGTCCTGGCGATCTCAAGCGGTTTGCGAAGGCCGGCGCGAGAGACCACGGCGTATCTCCTGGGAGCCCCGGCTCGCGAGGTGTCCGTGATGGCGACGCTTGCGGGCGAGCCCGAAACCTCGGCGCCTCTGAGCTGTCTGACCTCGAACTGATCGGTGACGTCGAAGACGTATACTGACGCGGCGGTGAAGCCGCTGATCCGGTACTCGGTGGTCGCGGTGGTGTCCGGGGAGAAGAAGAAGATGCGATCGTCCCTGGCCACGAACCTCCTCCAGTAGTCCAGCTCGTACCAGGCCATGTAGAGCCTGTCGCAGACCGAAGTGCAGAAGGTTTCCGTCGGCGCAAAGCCGGCTGGCGTGGCCACCTCGAGACGCTGAAGCTCGGAGGCAGTGACCGCGCCCGGCGCCGACAGATCGATCACGCTCTGAGAGGTCGTGCCCGCGGGCCAGCTGGAGTCCGCCAAGGCGATACCGTTGAGGCGCAGGATCACCCTGAAACACGAGCGGCCGGCGCACTCACTGAACCTGTGCCAGTCGGCCAAACGAACCCTGAGCTCGGCCGTCCTGGAGGCGTCCGGGGAAAAGGTGCCGGCAAAGAAGACCGCCGCGTCGCCGGCCCTCAGGGGCCGCCAGTACCAGCCGTCGTCCGCTTGAACCGAGAAGTCAGGAAGATTGTCCACCTCGGCATGAAGGCGCTCGAGGAAGGACGAAGGCTGGTAGGGATCACACCCGTCGCAGTCAGGCAGATCCACCTTCTCCATCCTGGAGGGCGCCTCCTCGAACGAGCCGCCCCAGGCCAGCCAGTAATAGTTGAAGTCCGAGTAGAAGCTCTCGGAGTAGGCGTCAGTCCCCAGGGCGGGATCGTGGAGGTTGGCCCAATCGCGCATCCCGACCCCGTAGAAGATCAGGCTGTCGCCGCCGCCAAGCACACCGTCCCCCCCATCGCTCACCCGCACCGCCACCTGCTTCATCCACGACGGATTCTGCCCCGCCAAGCTCTCATCAAGCGGCAGGCCTCCCCCGGTATATACCCTCACCGTGTG
>JBAQHK010000023.1:0-1870 GCA_049288275.1 bacterium
ATTTCCAGCGATGCGCGCCTGTGCTTCCTTCGCTCCTTGTCCATGAGGCCCTCCTTCGTAAGTAATGCGCCGATGGTAGCAAAACCCGTCGGATTCAGGCAAGCGTTTCCTTTTGCATTGACTTCGACACCGCTTGAAATACTATTTAGCCGAATTGGAGTGAGGCGCCATGGGAAACCGCTTCTTGCCGCTGGCCTTGTGCCTGGTTCTGGCCTTGTCCATATGCTGTTCAAAGGACCGTGGGGCTACGGATCTCGGCCCCAGGGCCATCGCCTGGTCGGGCTCGCTCGAGGAGGCGAGGCTCGAGGCCCAGAGGACCGGCGACCGCGTGCTGGCCAGTTTCGAAGCCTACTGGTGCCCATGGTCCAGGCTCTTGAGGGAGAGCCTGTACGCGGACCCGGCGGTCGTGGATTCGCTCTCCGGATACAGGTGCGTCGCCGTCGATGCCGACCGGGACAGCGCGATCTGCAAGGAATACGATGTCAAGATCTACCCGACCATCATAGTGATGGACTCCTACGGAGCCGAGCTCAACAGGCTCGTCGGCTACTCCCCGCCCAGGGAATTCCTCGACAGGCTGGCCTCCCTAAGGCGGGGCGATCGCGTGGTCGCGGAAATGTTCGCGCTGGAGGCCCAGCACGCGACCGACCCGCAGTTCCTGCTGCGTCTGGGCGACCTTCTGCGCGACATGGGCACTTACGATGCAGCGCTCTTGAGATACGAAAGAGCGGCTGAGGCCGACGCCGGCAACAAGGCCGGGATCCGCGAGGAGGCAACCTACTCAATGGCAGAGTGCTGCATGGTTGCAGGAGAGTATCGGGCGGCCGCCGAACGGTTCAAGCACTTCGCCGCGGCCGACTCTTCGAGCGAGCGCTGCGAGGAGGCTATGGTGCTCGCGGCACTATGTTACGAGCAGGCCGGGGAGCGGCGACAGGCGGAAGATCAGATTGCAGATTACCTTCGGGCTTTTCCCGACGGCGTGTATGCGGAATTCGCCCGGAAGAGGATCGCCGGACCCAGGGCGCGAAGCGCGCCCAGGTAGTGACCCGGCCCGGGGCGAGCGGTTTTTCCTCGCTAACACCAAGCCTGTGGTGGTACCATGGGAACGCGGGCACGAGGCGACAGGAATACGGCAGAGTAAGGCAGGAGGTTTCCGAACATGAGGCGGTTAGCGGCGGCCTGGCTGGTCATGGTGGTCGCGGTTGTTGGGCTGGCGGCGGGAGCCGCAGCCTTGGAGAGCAAGGCCTTCAGGATGAGCGAGGATTTCGGAACACAGGGTCTCGAAACCTGTACCACGCTGCAGTACTACTATTACATACCCTGCCCCACGTCGTCCTGGTTCTGGGGCTTCTACGGGTGGAACCCCGGGGAGAAGATTGGCCAGTTCTTCGTCATAGGCGACACGAGCACGGCGGGGTTCGCCAAGTGTGATTCCTCACAGTGCCACCACATCACAGGTTTTCGAGTCCTGGACTTCGCCGGATACGGTGTGGTCTATCCCGGCCTCTACACCGTGAAGTTCGGCATCTACTGCTGCGACGCCGCGGGTTGCCCGGTCGGAGGCCCCCTTTGGGAGAGCGCGCCCTACGAGACCCAGTCCGCCTGGAACTTCGTACCGGTTGACCCGCCCCTCCCGGTCACCAGCTGCTGCATCCAGCCTTCCCCCCCGGCGAGCCCGCGGGTGCTGGTAACCGTGACCCACATAGGCAGCGACTGCACCTATCCCCAGTGGGGCTGCGACAACATCAGCGGGTCCCTCGAGGAGGCCTGCGCCATGCACGAGGCCGGCTGTCTGCCGGCGCTCTACCCCAGGCCTTACGCCGGTCACTACTACACGATTCACTCCGGCTACTACGGCATAGACTTCCAG
>JBAQHK010000024.1:0-25142 GCA_049288275.1 bacterium
ATCCAGGCTCGTGCAACAAAGGGTAATAGCGTGCAAAGGCTATGCTACATCCTGGTTCTGCTAACGTGGGTCCTCACGGTCATGGGGCCGTGATCGAGCGCTAAGTGCCGGGACTACTACGGCAACCGGTTCGAGTGCACAGCCAATCGGTCCATGGGCGCGCTGGACGCCTCGGGCAAGAAGGCCTCGCTCAGGTTCACCTGCCAGGCCTCGAAGACCCTGAGCGCCTTCAGAATATACATCCACAGCAACGAGTCCGGTTCCAAGACCCATCGCTATGGCATTCAAGTCGACGCAGCCGGCCTGCCGAGCGGCGCATGGCTGGCGTATCGCGACCTCACGGTAAGCGGCGGCTCGGGCTGGCTCACCGTTACTCTGACATCGGGAATCCCGCTCACCGCGGACCAGGTTTATCACATCGTTGTGCAGCCGGTGGACAGCCCCAACAAGACCATCGCCCTAAGAGCGACGTCACCCCTCAACCGTATGATCGTCTACGACCAGACACCGGACCCCAATTCCAACACCCTCTTCTACAACGGATCGGCGTGGACGGTCCAGGACTACCAGCCGGTCTACCTGCTGGCCTTTTCGGACAACTCCTACGAGGGCAATCCCTGCTCGTCCGCAAGCTACGGCAGCATCTACGGGTCCATCTGGGAATCCGAGCGGTTCACCCTGGCCGGGGCCGACCGGACCATCGTGGAGGTGTCGGTCTTCCTCAGGCGCGAGGGCACGCCACCCAACGATTGCAGTTTCGCGCTCTATGACAATACCGACTCGGTCGAGGTCGCCAGCGGAGTGATAGCCGAGGCATCCGAGGTCACCACTTCCTACGCCTGGTACACCTATCGCCTCGCCGGCCCCGAGACGCTCACCGCCGGCAAGCAGTACCGCTTCTACCTCAAGACCACCGGCGGCAATTCAACCAACAGGTACCAATGGTGCATGCCTTACAACTATGACGCCGCCCCCTACAACTCCCGCAACTACGACGGCCAGGGTTCAATCAACGAAACCTCGGGCGACGCTGGCGCTTCCTGGCTCGACGGCTGGCCGAATTACGACGCCGTCTTCCGGTTTACCATCTACAGCCTGGCGATCACGGTCGATCCGGCTTCGGTCGCGCTGGGCACGATTGCGCCCGGGACGGCCGACGTGGTCTCACAAAGCGCCCGGCCCGACGGGGAGCTCGTGGTCACCAACTCGGGCTCGGAGCAGCTGCGTTACCAGCTGGGTCTCGAGAACCCGCCCGGCTGGACCGCGGTGGACGGCCCACCGGCCGGTCCAAACCAGTACAGGCTGTCGGCCCTCTTCCATCCGGATCAGGCCGAGGGCGGGGACTTCGACAAGGCGGGCCCTGGCTTCGCCGACGTCATCGGCACAGCGACCAAGACCTGCGACGGCGCCGTCTTCGCAACCGGCGCCACCCAAGATGGCTATGACGTGTCACCGGACGGCACTCAGAACCTCTACTTCAGCTTCGACGCGCCCCCGTCGACGGGGGTGGCTTCAGAACAGGCAATAACCATCACAATAACCGCGCAGCCGATGCCATGAGGCCGGGCGGCGAGCCGAGAAAGGAGGGGCGACCTGAAGCACTGCCGGCTGCGGCGCCGGCGCTAACGATCGAAAAGCAAGCGCTCTTCGCACGAGAGCGCCAAAGGAAAGGAGCAGGATGATGAGAGTGTTAGCCCCTGGGTTGGTCGGCGTTGTGCTTCTCCTTGGAACCTGGTCAACGGTTCTTGGGGCGTCCTCGGAGAACGTGACGCTGACCGTTACGATCCAGAACCTCAGTGTGGCTGTTTCACCGGCAAGCAAGGACTTCGGTGTCGTACCTGCAGGAAGCACTGACAACATCACATCGGGCGCCATTGATGTTACTAACGACGGTAATGTTGCTGAGAAACTCCAGCTGGATATAACCACGGCTCCCGCCTGGACATCGGTTGTCGGCGTGCCCGGGGCTGAGCAGTACAGGCTCTCCTGTCTGTTCAAGGCCTCGCAGGCCCTGGCCGGCGACTTCGACAAGACCAAAGGTGCGGGCGATACTCAGGATGACATCACAGTAGACGGCACGCCGGAGACCTGCGTGGGTTACAACGCGGGCGACCCGGCGAGCGACAACTTCGCCACCAGCGACAACGAAGACGGCCACAACGTGGCCGCCAGCGCGGTGCATCATCTGTATTTCAATTTCGATGCGCCGTCGACGACATCCACGGTCACTCAACAGACAGCGGTGCTGACCATAACTGCCCTTGCCATGTAGGGCCGGCCGTTGTGGGTTTCGCGCCTCGGGCCGGGAGAGACCTCTGTCTCTCCGGCCCGCCGGCGGCGAAACCGCGCGCAGTCGAGCGGGTCAGCGGATGGGGCAGAGCAACCAGTCCGGAGGTGGAGCGTGAGAAAGGTCGCGCGAGCGCGAGCGCTGTCGGCAGCCACGGTCCTTGCGGCGGCCATGGCACTGCACGCGGCTGCGGCGCAGGGAGCGGGCCTCAAGACCACGTTTGTCAAGGTCTCACTGGACAACCTGAGGATAGGGCGAACCTACAACATTCGCGAGATGGCCAATCTGCCCCTGGCGGTATACAACACCGGGGACGCGGCGACCGACATCGAGGTCGAGGCCACGGTGCCAATACAGGGGGAGGGGCGCGAGGGGTACGAACCGATTCCCGATGCCTCCTGGATAACCTTCACGCAGCGCGCCTTCGAGGGCGTCCTGCCCGGCGCGCTGGCCATGACCGACGTTCTCATATCCGTTCCCGACAATCCCGTCTACCTGGGCAGGCGCTTTCAGGTGATGATCTGGTCCCACACGACCGGCGGGGGACTGGTGGCTTGCGGCTTGAAGAGCGAGGTGCTCTTCGCCGTGAACCCCGAGCCAGGCGAGCCCGAGAGGGCCATCACCATGCTCCCGACCGAGATCTACCTGACCGGGGTCGAGCCCGGAGCGGCCTTCAGTGTGAGGGACGCCGGCAGCGGGGTCACTCTCAAGATCTTCAACCCGCTCGAGGAAGACCGGACGGTGCGGTTGGCATCGGTGCGCATCGAGGACTCGCCGCTTGCGCTCAAGGACGGCCATCTCGGCTGCCCCGATCCTGCCTTTCTCAAGCTTGAGGCCGAGACCGTGACCATTCCGGGACGGGGCCAGGCCTCGGTCGAGATCGGCGTGCGTTTTCCGGACGATCCTCAGTACAGAGGCAAGCGATATATGTTCGCGGTGGCCCTGGCCGAGGGCGACAGCGTCACCCCGATCAGCTATTCGGCGGTCTGCGTCGCCGTCAAGGAGTAGCATGACTGTCGCGCTCTTCCGTGTCGCGGTCCTCGTCCTGGCTTCGGCGGTGCTGCTGTCCTCCCAGGACGCTCTTACCGGGCAGGCGGCCTCGGTCGCCATCACCATGACGGTGGACCCCCAGTACAGCTTCACGGTCGAGCTCTACAATGATCTGGGGCAGATGGTGGCGGGGGCGGGCCCGACTGTGCCTCCGGCCAAGGTGACGGTTGTGTCCCCGGAAGGCCGAAGGGTTGGGCTCTCGCTGCCCGCCGGCAGCCTGGGAGCGCCTACCGTGGTCAGCGTATACATCAGGGCCACGCCCGGCCAGCGCGAGGCCGTTGAGACCGCCGACCTGAAGGCCAAGTCCGCTGGCACAAGCCCGATACCCGGGATCGATGCCCTGGAGTTCCTCACCGACCACCCCCTGGTGTACAACGGGGCCGGGGAGCCGGCAACGGGCCCGGCGATTTGCCTGTGCTTCCCTCCCAGCCTGCCGGACGAGGCCGTCGATAGCCTCGGCGTCTTCAGGCTCGACGAGGCCAGGCAGGAGTGGAGCGGCCTTGCGCGCTGCGACGTGGATCCCCTGGCCTGCACGGTCTCGGCCCAAGTCGAGGGTCTGGGCGTCTTCCAGCCGATGGTCGCCGTGGCGGCAGATCTCAAGCGCGCCATGGTGTTCCCCAATCCCTTCATCCCGGCGATGGTCCAGGGCGGCGTCCTGAGGTTCGCCAACCTCACGCCTGAGGCCACGATCACCATCTACGACATATCCGGAAGGCTGGTGTGGAGGACCGCGCTCGAGGCCACCGCCGGATCGGCAACCTGGCAGGGCACGGACGGCAGCGGCCGGCCAGCCGCCAGCGGAGTCTACCTGTATGTGGTCACCAACCCCCGAGGCGACGAGATCGCCGGCAAGATAACCCTGATAAGGTAAGCCGGGCCCGCCCCCGACGGGCGCCCGGCCCGCCACGGCAGCAGCCGTAATCCCTTGACTGACCCCCCGCTTCTCTGATATGTTTCTTGGGCCGCCGGGGGCAGTTGCCTGGCCGAAGTAGTTTCACCGTAAGAGGCTCAGTCAGGGGGGAAAGGCATGCCTATCATTGATTCCAAGACCGGGACAACGATCAAGGATTACTCGGTTGAAGACCTCGAGAAGGCCGCGCGCGAGATGCGCGGCTACAATCTGATCTCCCTTGCGTGCGCCGGGAGCGGCCATGCCGGAGGAACCCTGTCTATAATGGACATCGCCGCGGCGCTCTACCTCAAGGTCGCCCGGCACGATCCCAAGAATCCCGACTGGCCCGGCCGTGACCGGATAGTCTGGTCCACCGGCCACAAGGCCCCTGCGCTCTATGTTTCCCTCGGCATGTCGGGCTACTTCCCCATCGAAGAGGTGGCCAAACTGCGAAGGCTCTACGCCCCCTACCAGGGACATCCGCACTGGCTCAAGCTGCGCGGCGTAGAGGTCTCCACAGGTTCTCTCGGCCAAGGCCTCTCCATATCCAACGGCATGGCGCTGGCCGGCAAGCTGGACAAGAGGGACTACCACGTCTTCTGCCTGATGGGTGACGGCGAGCAGCAGGAGGGCCAGGTGTGGGAGGCCGTGATGGAAGCGGGCCACTACAAGCTGGACAACCTCACTGCGATACTGGACAAGAACAGACTGCAGATCGACGGCTGGGTCGAAGAGGTGATGAACATCGATCCGGTCGTGGAGAAGTACAGGGCCTTCAACTGGAACGTTGTCGAGATTGACGGCCACAACATGAGAGACGTCCTCCGGGGCTTCAACGAGGCGCTGGCCTTCAAGGGCAAGCCCACCCTGATAGTGGCGCACACCGTGAAGGGCAAGGGCGTGAGCTTCATGGAGAACGTGGCCGGCTGGCACGGCAAGTCGCCGTCGGTCGCCGAGATGGAAAAGAGCCTCAATGAGCTCGGCATCGCGGACTCCCTTCCCGTCAAGCGGATGTTCCAGATAGCCGCAGACTATCAGAAGGCGGCGACCGCCAAGCTCGAGGCCAAGATGCCCAAGTTCAGTCGCGACTACTTCTGGAACCAGGGCGCGCGCATGAAGGTGGACATGAGCCCAACTCGCAAGGGCTTCGGCCAGGCTCTCTGCGACACCGGAGTGGACGAGCGCATGGTCTGCCTGGGCGCGGACATATCGGACTCCATCACCATCAGCGATTTCTACAAGGGATGCCCCGGCAGAGAGACCCGGTTCCTGAGCATGGGCATTGCCGAGCAGAGCGCCACCGGTGTTGCCGCCGGCCTGGCCAGAGAGGGGAAACTCCCGGTGTTCGGAACTTACGGGGTCTTCGCCTCGGGCAGAAACCTGGATCAGCTCAGGACCACGGTCTGCTACGGCGAGTTCTCGGTCTTCATCGCCGGCGCTCACGGCGGAGTCTCTGTCGGCCCCGACGGGGCCACTCACCAGGCCCTCGAGGAGCTCTTCCAGATGACCGGGCTGCCCAACATGACCGTGGTGGCGCCTTGCGACTACGTCGAGACCAAGCGGGCGTCGGAGTATTGCCTCTTCAATCTGGACGGGCCCAAGTACTTGAGGTTCGCCAGAGAAGCCACGCCGATGGTCACCACGTTCAACACCCCCTGGAAGTTCGGCGAGGCCAACATCATCAGGTACCGGGGCGAGAAGGACAAGTTCATAGACGCCTTCGAGCACGTGCTCTCGTCCCGATACAAGAGCGAGAACGAGGACCTTACCATAATCGCCTGCGGCCCGAGCGTCCCCGAGGCCATGCGAGCGGCCTACATTCTCAAGCAGGAGTTCGGCCTTGAGACCCGCATCGTGAACCTCCACACCATAAAGCCGCTGGACAAGAAGACCATCATCCGCGCCGCGCTGGAGACCCCGGTAGTAGTGACCGCCGAGGAGCACCAGGTGGGCGGGTTCGGCAACTGGATCTCCGCCGCCATCACCCAGGCCAAGGAACTCTTCGGCAAGCCCGTGATCGTTGGCATGATCGGAGTGCTGGATCGCTTCGGCGAGAGCGGCGCCCCGTGGGAGCTGGTGAAGGAGTTCGAGGTCAGCGCCGAGCACATCGCCGCCAAGGCCAAGGAGCTACGCGATTTCGCCGTGCGCAAGGGCGCGGCTGTGCGCGCCGCTGCCGGGGCTGGCAAGGCCGCCAAGGCCAAGCCCGTCAGGGTCGCCAAGGCCGCCAAGGCCAGGCCCGCCGCGCCGCGGAAGGCCGGGCGCAAGACGTCAGCACGGAAAGCAGTTGCGAAAAGAATTGCCAGGAAGCCGGCCAGGCGTGGTAGAATCGCCGGGCGCGCCGGCAAGAAGGCGAAGCGGCCCAGAAGATAGCCTGAGGGGCCCAGGAACCGGGTCGGGCCCGATGGCCCGGCGCAAGGCTGCAAGCGAAGCAGACAAGGTTCCGGATGACAAGGTGGAGACAGACTAGGACCGGCGACTTGGGGCTGGTGGCGTTTGCGATCGCCATGGCCTGGGCGCTCGCGCCTGCCGTAGCTTGGCCCGCCGCGGAGAGCGCGCAGAGCGCCGGCCAAGCCGCCGAACCGGCTATCCAGGCGGCCCCGCCCGCCGAGCAGGTCCTCGTCGAGCCCGCGCGCATTACCTCGCTCAAGGACACTCCCCACGATGCGGGGACCAGTATCGACATCACCTGGGACCTCTCTCCCACCGAAGCCACTGCGCCCGGCACAGTCATAGACTACAAGATCATGCGCGCCGACTCGCCCACCGGGGAGTTCACCGAGGTGGGCTCGGTCCCTGCCGACACCCCGACCTTCACCGACGGCACGACCAAGACCGGAAAACAGTATTGGTATCGGGTTGACGCCGTGGGCATCAGCGCGCCGGCCCCATCCTCGGTCTCGGGACCCGCAGTGAGCGTCATGCAGTGGTTCAACGGCCGGTCCATGGTCTTGGGGCTGGTGGTCTTCATATGCGCCGCGGTTCTTGCCTACATCTCCATAGCGCGACGCAAGCTGGGGAAAGTCTTCGTGCGGCGCATACCGGCTCTGGACGCCGTGGACGAGGCGATAGGGCGAGCCACCGAGATGGGCAAGTCGGTGCTGTACGTGGCCGGAGGCCTGGACATTGACGACCCCCAGACCATCGCGAGCATGAACATTCTCTCGCGGGTCGCCGAGCGGATTGCCACCTACGGCACCCGGCTGGTAATGCCTTGCTGCCGGGCGATGGTGATGTCCATGGCGCGGGAGACCGTGAAGGAGAGCTACCTCAGGGTCGGCAAGCCCGACGACTACAAGGAAGACAACATACGCTATCTGACCGACGACCAGTTCGGGTTCGTGGCGGGCGTTGACGGCATAATGATGCGCGAGCGCCCTGCGGCCAATTTCTACCTCGGGGCCTTCTACGCCGAGAGCCTGATCCTGGCGGAAACCGGATTCTCCACCGGCGCAATCCAGATAGCCGGCACGGCGATGATAGACCAGTTGCCGTTCTTTGTGACAGCATGTGACTACACCCTTATAGGCGAGGAACTCTACGCTGCCGGGGCGTCGCTTTCGGGCGACCCGGTCCAGCTAGGGACGATCAAGGGGCAGGATGTGGCCAAGGCGCTGTTCCTGGTCTTCATCGTAGTGGGAGTGGTCCTCAGTCTGATGGGAATCGAGTGGTTCAACGCTCTGTTTGTGATCGAGTAGCGGTATGAAGAAGGCGGCAGGGCTATGAAGAGACAGCTTCCGCTGATCATAATCTTCGTGATGGGCGTCTTCACCATCGTCACCAACTTCATCCCCGCCAAGCCCATAGCCGACACCAACCAGATGTTCAGGAACTGGTACCTGGGGATCATCACCTTCTTCACCTTCCTGGGGACCATCAACCTCGCCCGGGTGAATGCCGATCGGGTGAAGCAGAGGAGCCGCGACTGGTACTACTCGGTGATCCTGCTGGCGGCGCTGGCGACCCAGCTCTTCCTGGGCTTCTACACGTGGAGCCCGGATGCCCTCAGGGAGGGCAGCCCCTTCATGTACGTCTACTTCAATCTCCAGTTCCCGCTGGAGTCCACCATGTACTCTCTGCTGGCCTTCTTCATGACGTCGGCCTCCTTCCGGGCCTTCAGGGCGAGGAACAAGGAGGCGCTGCTGCTGCTCCTGGCAGCCGTGGTCGTGATGCTGGGCAGGGTTCCCATCGGATCGAGCATCTGGGACGGGTTCCCCAAGATCACCGAGTGGATCATGAGTTATCCCAACGCCGCCGCCAAGCGCGGCATCATGATAGGCATAGACCTTGGACTGATATCGATGTCCTTGAGAATGATACTGGGAATCGAAAGATCGTACATGCAGTAGGAGGCGCGAGGAGCCAGCCGTGGGCATTGCCGACAGGATAAGCAACCTGGATCGCAGGATAATCTTCCTCGCGGTCGCCGCGGCCGTGGTGATTCCGCTGCTGCTTCCCGTGAAGCTCCCGGTGGACATAAGCGACCCGGTCAAGAGGACCTACGACGTCATAGAGAGCCTGCCGCCCGGGTCGGTGGTGCTGATGTCCATAGACTACGACCCCTCGGGCGCACCCGAGCTCTACCCCGCCACGCTGGCGGTGATGCGGCATTGCTTCTCGCGCAACCTCCGGGTGATGGTGATAGGCATGTGGGCGACCGGTGTTCCCCTGGGCCAACGCGCCCTGAACGCGGTGGGCGCTGGGGAGTTCCACAAGGAGTACGGCAAGGACTTCGTCAACTTCGGCTTCCGCCCCGGCGGAGCGGTGATGCTGGTCAACCTCGGCAGGAACGTCCACGACGTCTGCCGGGAGGACACCTACGGAACTCCGGTGGCGGAACTTCCCATGATGAAGGACGTCACCAGCGCCAAGGACTTCAGCTTCGTGATCACCTTCTCCATGGGCGACCCCGGCAGCGATCAGTGGATCTTCTATTACCACGCGAGGTACGGCGGCAGTCTGGTCACGGCGCAGACCGCGATCGGCGCGCCAAAGTACTACCAGTACCTCCAGACCGGCCAGCTGGTGGGCCTCTTGGGAGGCATGAAGGGCGCCGCCGAGTACGAGCTGCTGATCGAGAAGCCGGACACCGCGACCAGGGGCATGGGTTCTCAGTCCATCGCTCACTTGTTGATCATCGGCTTCATAGCTCTGGGCAACCTGCTCCACTGGCGCGAGAAGCGGAGGAAGGTGTAACCGTGTACATGACCACCGGCATATGGCCCTGGCTTGCCGCGGCCTTGACCCTGGCCATTTACAGCTTCCTCTACAAGGACAATCCCTTCTACAAGGCGGCCGAGTACATCTTCGTGGGGCTCTCCGCGGGCTACTGGGCGTCGTACATGTTCTGGAACTACGCCAAGCCCAACCTGTTCGATCCCCTGCTCGCTCCCGCCGCGGGGGCAAGTCCCAACTGGTGGAACATCATCCCCATCATCCTTGGCTTCATGATGTTCACCCAGCTCTTCCGGCAGACCTCCTGGATGGTCAGGTTCCCGATCACCTTCGTGATGGGCGTCGCGCTGGGTCTTCAGATCATAGCTACGGTCGAGGGCGACATCGTCCCCCAGCTCGCCGGCACCTTCACCCCGTTCGTCAAGGCCCATTTCGCCGGCCTCACCGTCTGGGACAAGATCGGCAGCATCGTGCTCCTGGTGGGCGTGCTAACCGCCCTGACCTACTTCTACTTCTCCATGGAGCACAAGGGCGCCTTCGGCGCCAGCGCCAAGATCGGTGTCTACTTCCTCATGATCTCCTTCGGCGCATCCTTCGGTTACACCGTTATGGCTCGCATCTCGCTCCTTATAGGCAGAGTGCAGTTCCTGCTGGGCGACTGGTTACACGTCATCAAATAGAGCCTCCACCCGACGGGGCGGAGCACCAACTTACCCATGTTCGAGCTCGATGATGATGAGTTCAAGGAAGTGGTGGCCCAGGCCATCGACGACCTGCCCGAGGAGTTCAGGGCCAAGCTTGACAACGTCGAGGTGGTCGTGGAGGAGGCGCCCTCCCGGGAGGTACGGGGGCGGCTTCCCGGGCGGGGACTGGTGCTCGGCCTCTACCAGGGCATTCCTCACAAGGCCCGATCGAGCCACTACGGGCTGGTCCTGCCCGACAGGATCAGCCTCTACAAGCGCAACATCGAGAGGGTGTCAAGCGACAGGCGCCAGGTCTACATGCAGATAAAGAAGACCCTGCTTCACGAGATCGGCCACCACTTCTCGCTTTCGGACAGAGATCTGCGCGATATCGGCTGGTGACCACGCTCACCCGCCGGCCGCCAGGGCGCTGGCCCGGGGCAGCCCCAATCTTACTTCAGGTGGCGATCGAAGAAATCCACCATCTTGCGATAGTAGATGAGCCTGTTGGCGAGTTTCGAGGCCCCGTGCCCCTCGTCCGAGAAGATCAGCGTGTCCACTTCCCCGCCTGCGGCCCTCACCGCCTCGGCGATCTGCCGCGCCTCACCGACGGGTACCCGCGGATCGTTCTCGCCGTGGACTATCAAGAGCGGCGCCCTTATGCGGTCGGCGTGCGTCAAGGGTGATATCTCGGCGAGGAACTCGGCATCGCTCAGCGGCCCGTACTCCGCTTCTCTTAGCGCCCTGCGGTACGGAGCGGTATTGGTCAGGAAGGTCACGAAGTTAGCTATCCCTACGTCGTCCAATCCAGCCGCGAAGGCCTCGGGGTATTCCACAAGAGCCGCCAGGGTCGCGTAGCCGCCGTAGCTGCCGCCTTTGATGCCGATCTTGTCCGGGGCGGCGTAGCCCCGGTGGGCCAGCCACATCGCCCCCTCGTAGATGTCGCGTATGGAGTTCTTGCGATTCTTGTAGTCGTCGAGCCTGATGTACTCGCGGCCGTAGCCGGAGCTGCCTCTGATGTTGGGGGTGAGGATTCCGTAGCCGTTGGCCACCAGATACTGGAAGTGCCTTGAGAAGTGCGGCCGAGCCTGGCCCTCGGGGCCGCCGTGGATATCCATAATGAAGGGCACCGGCTCCCCTTCACGGCCCGGAGGCAGGTAGAGAAAGGCCGGAATCTCCAGGCCGTCGAAGCTCTTGTAGTGCACAACCTGCGGCTCGGCAAAGAGCCCCGGGTCGATGCCTGCAAGCGTGGAGCGGGTCAGCCGGTCAAGATCCTCCTCGTCGATGTGGTACTTCCAGATATCGGTGGGCGCCGAGGCGCTCTCGAATGCGAAGACCACAGTTGACACATTGGAAACGCTCGCCTGCGAGGCGATGCCCTTCATGTCATCCAGCTCTACCTTGCGGCCATCCGCGAGACTCAGCAACTTCAGCACGCCGTATCCCTCGACGTTCTCGATCCAGGCCAGGGTCTCGCCGTCGTCCGACATGTCCATCCACTCGGTCTCCCATGGGGACTCGGGATTGATGAACTCGATCGGCCCCGAAGGAAGCACCTGACGCCCTACGCGCCGCACGCCATCCTCATTCATGTTGGTTACGAAGTAGACGTGCTTGAAGTCCGGAGTGATCCGGGCGTCCTCGAACACGTAGTCGCCGTCGTGCCGGGTCAGCAGGACCTCCCCCCCGACCTCAATATCAACAAGGTAGAGATCGTTGTTCACGTTTGAGTCCCAGTGCGAGACCACCAGCCAGGTGCCGTCGGCGGACACCGCCACGGGCTCGTTCCATCCTCCGTGCTCCCAGATCTTCTCGACCGCTCCGGTGGTGACGTCAATCCTGTGGATGTAGAAGTCCTTCGGCGACTCCTCGTTGCTCCTGAAATAGACGTAGCGCTCGTCGCCGCTCCAGACCGGCGAGCCGTGCTGTACCTTGTCGGCTTGCTTCAAAGGAGTGACAATGTAGGTGTCGGTGTTGACCAAGTAAAGATTGGACTGCTCGCTGCCACCCACGCTCGACCCCACAACGATCAACCGCCCGGTGTAGGACGCCGCGTAGAAGTCCGCGCCGTCGACGAAAGCGGTGAGCTGATAAGGCCAGCCCGAGGGCCGGAGTTCATATACCTGGTCCACGCCCGACATCGACGACAGGAAGAAGACCGCCGTGCCGTCGGTGCTTATCTGAGGCGAGGTCGCAGATCCGATCTGCATGAAAGTCTCGATAGAAGGGGTCGCGGGGGCCGCCGCGGTCGGCCGGGTCGCCGCCGAAGCCAGCGAATCCGACGGCGCCGGCGTCGCGGGGCTCTCCGGCTCAGCTGGCTCGGCACACCGGCTCAGGCAGGCAAGGCCAAGAACCATGCACCCCAGCAACCCAAGGTTCACCAGTACGACACGTCGCGGCATTGCGGCCTCCTTCGCCCGATGTTGGCTTCATCCCCTGTACTGCGCATCTGCCATTACGATTCTACCATGATCGGCGGCTCGATCAAGACCGCGGTGGGACGGGCCCCGCCGCGACGGCAGCGGCCGGCGCCGGATTCGACCGTTGGGGCTACCTGCCCAGTTCCCCGAGAGCCTGTCGCGGGCCTGCGAGATCCGGCCAGCGCCTCGCCGCCTCTTCGAGCACCACCCGCGCGGTGCCGAGCTTTCCGGCGGCGGCCATCGCCCGTGCGTAGATCGCGTAGGCCTGATCGTCACGCGGTGTCAGCTCCATCACCCGCAGCGCCGCATCCGCCGCCTCCGAGGGCATTCCCGCCTGCATGTACACCAGGGCAAGATTGAAGTGGGTATCGGGATTGTCGGGCTCGAGCTCGAGCGCCCGATCGAAGAATTCCTCGGCGGGGCCAAGCCCGTCCAGCACGAAGGTCGTCACTCCCAGGCCCACCAGCGCCGTCGCATCGCGCGGGGCGAGGCGGTGCGCCTGCCGGTAGAGGTTACGTGCCCCGACGTTGTCTCCGCGCGACAGGGCCAGTACGGCCAGGTTGCGATGGGGCCCCGGCATCAAGGGATCGAGATTGATCGCCTCGCGATAGAGGCTCTCGGCCTCGGAGATGCGGCCGCGGACCTCGGCCAGGCAGGCCAGATCGAAGATCGCAAGCGCGTACCCCGGCTTGAGCGATAGGGCCCGCCGGTAGCAGGCCTCGGCCGCCTCCAGCCTGCCCTGTTGCTGGTAGACCTCAAGTCCCAAGTTGAGCCAGGCCGCGGCATCGCCGGGATCAAGCTCGAGGGTCTTCTTGTAGTAGCGCTCGGCGCCGGCGAGGTCGCCTTGGGCAGCATAGGTCGCCGCGAGACTGTAGTAGGCGTCGGGATTCATCCCCGCCGACATGCGGCCGGGATTCCAGTTGGCGAGAAGCCCCAGGCCGACGAGACCCGCAGCGGCGGCCGTCCTCAGGCGCGGCGCGTGCCACACCCCACGCCACTCGGCGAGCCCGTAAGCGGCAAGCAGGATCAGCGGGATCACAACCGGCACCCGATAGCGAGCCGTTACAAAGAAAGCCACCACGGTGAGGGAGTAAACCGCGGCGAAGGCCGCGAGCAGCAGCGCCTCGCCGTGGCGCCTCTTCAAGGCCAGCACCACACCCGGCCACGCCAGCGGCAGGAGCGCGCCGAAGGGAAAAGCCAGTCCCGCCCCACCCGGCAGCTCGACCTTCCACAGGAGCACCTTGAGCACCGGCGAATAGCCCCGGAAGGGATAGATCTCCTGGTTGCGCAAGAGCTCGTCGCCTCGAAGGAAGAGATAGACCTTGCGGGCCACAAGCCGCAAGTACTGGCCCGGATGTGACCGGATGTACTTCCGGGCTTCGGCGAAGTAGAAGGAGGACATCTCGCTCTCGCGCTGGGCGCCGGCTCTCAAGGGCAGGTTCATCAGGTCCTCCCACTCCGCCCCCGGGCGAAGGCCGACCTTGGCGTCGTAGTCGCCGCTGTTTCCGAGATAGAAGTTGAGCCCGGCGTTGGAGGATATCGGCACTACCTGGTGTCTCACCACCCAGTTGCGCACCGTGACCGGAGCCACGGCGGCGCAAACACCCAGGGTGAAGGCTGCAGCCGTGACTGCGATCTGCCTCGGCGACCAGTTCCGCCGTCGCCCGCGAAGCGCCACCCACATCCAGAAGACCGGCACCGTGGCCAGCACGTTGGCCGTGGCCAGAGCCCCGAGGCCGAGGATCGCTCCCGGCCCGACCCAGCGCCAGCCGGGCCTGTCCCGGACCACGGAGAAGAGCGCCAGCAGCAGAGCAACATACAGCGACACTGTGAGAGTGGGCGAGAGGAGCTCGCCCTGGTAGAAGATGAGGAGCCCGTAGCAGGCGGTGGACAGCCCGGCGATCCACGACGCCCGCTCGCTGAATACTCGCCTTGCGACCAGGAAGACCGTCGCGGCCGTGAGCCCGCCCAGGACGATCTGGACCAGCCTCGGCAGGAGCAGGTCGTGGCCGGCGACCTTATAGAGCGCGGCCAGGAAGTAGGTGAAGAGGGGCGGCTGGAAGTAGACAGCGGGGCCGCCCGACCAGTCTCCCGAATGCGCCATGTACCAGGCGTCCTGATCGTAATCGAAGGCGTCAACAATGGGATGGTAGAAGAAAGGACTGTGCCGTACAGCCAGCACGTGGCCCAGACCTAAGAGCAGGGCAAGCAGCCCCACCGCCACAGGGCCCACCCAGGAACGTCGAAATCGTGACAGGTTGCGCCGCACCATACGCCCAGATCATACGACACCGCTGGCGCGCTCTGCAAGCGAGCGGCGTTCGAGGTGCAATCCGCCCGGAGTCGGCAACGGTAAGCCGGGGTGAGCCGATCAGCGCCCCAGCTGGGCCTTTGCGGTTGCCCGCCCCGCAGGCCACATCTATAATAGGCCATCAAGGAGGGTCTGTTGCCTGCCAAGTTCGACCCAAGGGCAGCCGGCGCTCCGGTCGCCGTAGCGGCGGCCGTGGGTGCTTACGTTGGCTTGCTTGTGAGCCTGGAGCTCGCCGGCCCCAACTACATGTGGGAATCGGCCCGCGACCTGGTCCTGCTTGTGGCCTGGTCCGTGGTGCTCTTCGGAGTTGCAGCGGGGGTCCTCGGCCTTCTCGTGACCGCCGCGGCCCTGGCTGCACGGCGCGGCCCCGAGAGGGCAACGTCCTGGGTTGTCGTGGCGACAGTGGCTGCGCTCTTCTTCATAGATCGCTTCGGCGCCTGCTATCCCTGTCACCAGTTCTTGGACAAGCAGGCCCCACATCTCGTCTTCACTCCCGCAAAGAGCCTGGCTCTGACGGTCGCCCTTGCCGCCGGCTCGCTTGCGGTTGGTCTGGCAGCCGGGCTTGCGGCGGGACTCCTCAGACGCAACGGGCACCGCAGAGCAGTACGCGCCCTCTTGGTATCGGCGCTCGCGCTCGGAGCCGCGCTGGCCACCGTGTTGAGCTACCGCGCTACGCCGTCGCGCGGCAGGCCCGTGACCCTCATCGCCGAGCCGCAAGCCCGCGCGGGCGGCGTGGATCGCCTCTTCGTGATCGCAGACGAGGGCCTGGACTGGGCAATGGTGGACGAAATCATGGCGGAGGGCAGAGCACCGGTGTTGAAGGGCCTCGCCGAGTCCGGCGTCCGGGGAAGCCTCGCGACTCTCTACCCGACGCTTTCTCACCCGCTCCTCGCAACGGTGGCCACCGGCCAGATGCCCGCCCGTCACGGCATCGGCAGCAAGATTTCCTACGCCTATCCCGGGATGGCGCGCGGGGTCTCGCTGTTTCCCTGCCCCACCCGCATGATGCTGCCGGATGTCTTCATCAGGCTCGCGGCGGCCGGCTTCGGCGGAGGCCGGCCCCTTGGGCCGGCTCAACGTCGAGCCAAGGCGCTCTGGAACATAGCAAGCGACTGCAGCGTTTCGGTCGGGGTCATAGGCTGGCGGAGCACCTGGCCCGCCGAGCGGGTCCAGGGCTTCATGATCTCTGATCGCCTGGAGGATGACGACCCGGCCGGCGACGTCTTCCCCTCGGATCTAGCCCCCGAGGTCGCGGCGATCCTCGCCGGCATGCCTGAGCCCGACCCCGCCAAGCTTGTCGGCCGCCCCGTGGACGATCTCCGCTCGGACCCGCTGGCAGCCCGGAAACTCGGCATGCTCACGGGCAACCTGCGCAACGATCTGAGGAGTGAAGCCTGCGCCGAGAGCCTGTTCTCGAACCGGCGGCCCACGCTTGCCATGCTCGGGTTCTTCGGCATGGACGGCATCCAGCACCGCTTCTATCCCGAGCACTCGCTGACGAGATTTCCGGAGGAGTACAAGATGGGCTCGTACCTCTCCGAGGTCACATCGGCCCACCTCATCGAGGCCTTCGCCGACGTCGTCGAGAACGCCTACGCCTTCCGCGACAGCCTGGCAGGCGTCTGGCGGAGTTGGCTCGGCGAGAACGACGCCTTGATCATTCTCTCCGAACACGGCTGGAACCTAGACGGCAGCAACCATCACTACGCCGCGCCCGGGGTGCTCCTCATGGTGGGCAGGCCGTTCAAGCGCGGCTTCGCGATCGAAGGCGCGACCATACTGGACATAGCCCCGACGGTGCTCTATCTACTGGGGCTCCCCGTCCCGCGCGACATGGAGGGCACAATCCTCAGACCGGCCTTCGACCCCGCCTGGCTCGACGCCAATCCCATACGCACCATACCCACTTATGGAGTCCCTTGATCCGGCGCAGGTCGCCGCTTCACATACGCCACAAGAAGCGGTATACTCGTGGTGGTTCCAGTGAAATCCGATCGGCGGCGGTGATCGCCTCCATCATCTCAGCTCTCGCGACTCCGGCAGGCGACCCATCCCAAGCCGACCGCGGCAGAGACCATGCAGGGCCTATCTGGCCGGCACCGGAGTTTGTGGATGCTCAGAAGACGCGCCATTCTCGCCGCTGTGATACCCACGTTTCTCATGCCTCTGATCCTGACCTGCGCCGATGACGGGCCAACCTTCCCCAACTTGCCCCCGACGGCCTCCTTCACGGTGACCCCCTCATCAGGAACAACCCAGACCCTGTTCGAATTCGATGCCTCGGCATCGGTCGATCCCAACGGGGCCGAAGCCGATCTCGAGTTCCGCTGGGACTGGGACGGCGACGACGGGTGGGACACTCAGTGGTCAGCCGCGAAGGTCGCCAGCCATCGTTACAATGATCCCGGCACCAAGACCGTGAGGCTTGCCGCCAGAGACCCGGGGCAGCTGATTGGCTATGCGTCGAAGGCCGTGACGGTCATCCAGGCAAACACCGCGCCGGTGGCCCGGTTCACCTTCTCGCCCGACCAGGGCACAGCCGCGACGGAGTTTGAGTTCGACGCCTCGGGATCCTCGGACGACCTGGATCCGCCGGATTCGCTCGAGGTGCGCTGGGATTGGAACGGCGACCTGAGCTGGGACACCGGGTGGACAACCACGAAGATTGCCCATCATCAGTTCAATGAGTTCGGCATGATCAGCGTATCTCTCGAGGCGCGGGACACCGGGGACCTCGTGGGCAGAGCCACCCGGGAGGTGGTCGTCAACAACCCGCCCCCGGTGGCCTCGTTTGAGGTGGCCCCCCTCGTGGGTGATGCGGATACCGAGTTCAGCTTTGACGCCTCCGCATGCTCGGACTTCGATGACAGCGCCGCCGTGCTCGAGGTGCGCTGGAACTGGGAGAACGACCTCATCTGGGACACGCAGTGGTCCCGAACCAAGACCGCGACCCACAAGTACACGAGCATAGGCCTCAAGACCATCGCTCTCGTCGTGCGGGATACGGGCGGCAAGACCGCCCAGACAACGAGGACGGTCAATGTCGTAAGCGGCACCACGCCTCCCGTTGCCTTCTTCACAGTGTCTCCCGAGTCGGGCCTTGCGGACACAGTCTTCAGATTCGATGCATCGGGCTCGTCGGACGTGGACGACGCCGCAGCACTCCTCGAAGTGCGCTGGGACTGGCAGGACGACGGCACTTGGGACACCGGCTGGTCCACGGCGAAGACGGCGTCCCACCAGTATTCATCGGCAGGCCTCAAGACAGTCAGACTCCGGGTGAGAGACCTGGACAGCATGACCGGTGACACCACGCAAACGGTGAACGTCCTTGCCACCGGCAAGCCTCCCCACGCCAGCTTCAGCGTCAATCCTGCGGTGGGCGTGGCCGGCAGGGTGTTCGACTTCGACGCCAACAACTCCAGCGATCCCGAGGGCTGGCTTGACGCTCTGCGCTGGGATTGGGAGGACGACGGGACATGGGACACAGAATGGTCACACGTCAAGTTCGCAACCCACATCTACCCGACCCCCGGCACCATGACTGTGAGACTGATCGTAAGAGACTATGAGGGGCTTACCGACGATACAACCGGCACGGTAACGGTAGTGGTTACCACCAACGCTCCGCCCGTGGCCGTCTTTGCGATGAATCCTGCCTCCGGCACGCCTGAGACCATCTTCTCGTTCAACGCCTCAGATTCCCACGATGCCGAAGACCCGACCGCGGCCCTCAAGGTGCGCTGGGACTTCGAGGATGACGGGACTTGGGACACCGACTGGACGACCGATAAATGGGATCACCACAGCTACAGTACCACGGGCACATGGACCGTAAGGCTTCGAGTCAAGGACGTCGGAGGCTTGACCGATGATGCGACCAAGTCGGTAAGGATCCTGGCCTCCAACTCGCCGCCCACTGCCGTCTTCACCGTGGACCCCACATCCGGCGACCTGGAGACCGTCTTCGCCTTCGACGCATCGACCTCGTCCGACGCCGAGTACGCGGATTCGGAGCTGGTGGTGGCGTGGGACTGGACCAGCGATGGCCGCTGGGACACCGGATGGCTGACTGAGAGAACGGCGACTCATCAATACACGCTCTCCGGTGTGAAGACCGTTAAGCTTCAGGTGAAGGACCCTGGGGGGCTCACCGCGAACGCCACCACCACCGTCGCGGTGCAGGGACCCAACACACCTCCCCAGGCCAAGTTCTCGGTGTTTCCCGGACCGGGCACAACCAATACCCACTTCAGATTCGACGCTGGCTCCTCGACCGACGCCGAGGATGTATCGTCCGAGCTCCAGGTGCGCTGGGACTTTGAGAGCGACGGGATCTGGGACACCGATTGGTCCCACACTAAGGCGGTTTACCATCAGTTCGCTGCGGCGGGGAATGTGCCCGTGGGCCTTGAGGTGAAGGACACCTTTGGCCTTACGGACACCACGACCCGAACGGTCGAGGTCGCCGAGGGCCCAGTGCCCGGTACCCTGGTGCCGGTTCCCGCGGGATCATTCGACATGGGGGGATATACCCACCCCTACGGCAACTGCAACGATGTGCATGCGGTAACCCTCACCCACAGTTTCTACATAGGCCAGTGCGAGGTTACCAACCAGGAGTACAGAGACGCAGTCCAGTGGGCCTACGACCATGGCTACGTCACCGCGACCGCGACTTCAGTGGCCGATGCTCTTGACGGCAGTACGGTCGAGCTGGTGGACCTTGACGGAGGCGACCTCGGGGCGCAGTGCCCGCTTGCCTTCAGCGGGGGTACCTTCGCTGTACGGAACCCGGGCAAGGAGGACCACCCCATGGCCATGGTCTCCTGGTTCGGCGCCGCCGCCTACTGCGATTGGCTGAGCATGCAGCAGGGGCTGCCGCGGTCCTACGATCACGCGACCTGGCAGTGCAATGGCGGCGATCCTTACGGCGCGGCCGGCTACAGGCTTCCCACCGACGCCGAATGGGAGTTTGCGGCTCAGTACGACGACGAGAGGATCTACCCCTGGGGAAACGGGGAACCCAGCCTTAGCCTGGCAAACTACTCCGGCTCCGGGGACATAGTCGGCACATGTCCGGTGGGCAGCTACCCCGGGGCGCCGTCCATCGGCGGCTATCTACTGTTCGACATGGCGGGCAACGTCGCGGAATGGTGCAACGACTACTTCAACTGCCAGCTCGGATCCGGCGCCGTGACCGACCCCGTGGGACCACTCAGCGCACCGGAGCACGTGATGCGCAACGGCCATCACGCAATGCTGGACTTCGCGCTGGGATGCGCCTTCCGGGGTCTCTCCGGCAACGATGACTACTTCTGCACCAATGGGTTCCGAATCGCTCGGACCCAGTGACCAAGCCTGCCACTATCCTCGGACCATTCACCTCAACCGGCAGGCGTGATCGGACTTGAAGGCGTTGCGCACACCGGCCTGCCCCAGTCCGATCCACGCTGCCGGGCCGATCGGCCGGACCTGCTGAGATCGGCCGGCCGATCCTGCCGCACTATACCTACGTGGGCGAGGGTCGCCAAGATGGGCAATTGGACTGACGCGGGGGCCGACACAGGAGTGAGGCGTAGATCTATCTCAGGGCTTCCGAGGGACGGCTGTAGTCTCGGCTCAAGCTGAGGCTGGCGAAGATCTCGGGAGACAGGATGGGCCTGCCCTGGGTGATGAGCCTCACCAGGTTCAGGGCAATGCCCGGTCCCAGCATCAGGCCCTGGCCGCAGAATCCCACGGCGACGTAGAACTGATGCGAGTTGGCCGGCCGATCGACGATGGGCACGCCGTCGGAGGTCATGGGATAGAGACCCCGCCACACCCTCCGGACCCTGAGGTTGCGGAGCCGTGGGAAGAGCCGGATCAGCCGTTGGGCGGCAAGTGGCAGGAAGGACGAGGTTGAGTCCCGGTTCTGGCCCGGGATGATGGGCTCAGGCGTGAGGCAGAATATGATGTGACCCTGCTCTTCCTGATAGAAGTAGAAATTGGTGGAGCCGGGGAAGCCACGGATGTCAACCACCATCGAGGGCAGAAAGGGCTTCACCGGTTCGGTGACGCCTGCCTCGTGGGAGTCCGGGGCGATCGGCAGCTCGAGACCCATCAGGCGTCCGACCTCGCAGGCCTTGGCGCCCGCGGCGTTTATCACCTTCCCGGCTGAGTAGGTGGCCTTGGAAGTCACTACCCGCACGCCGCCCGAGGCGCCGCCATCGCCACCGTTACTATCGATTGCAGTCACCTTCTCCCCGAAGGCGAACGCCGCCCCGAGTTTCACCGCCTGGCGGTGGAAGGCCCGCGCGGTAAGTATGGGGGAGACGCTGGCGTCCTCGGGGGAATGGGTGCCCCCACGAAGGCCCTCGGCGCTCAGGCCCGGCAGAAAATCCCTGAGGCTCCTGGCATCCAGCCAGTCGATGTTGAGTCCGTATTGCTTCTGCACGACCAGCAGGCTCTTGAGGCCGGCCTCGCGCTGCTCGTCGTAGACCGGGAAAGTATAGCCGCCGCGCTTGAAGTGGATGTCGTCGCCGTATTCCTCCTGCCAGCGCGAGAAGACATCGAGACTGAGCTGGCAGGTCTGGATCTTGGCAGGATCGGAATGGGTGGCGCGCACGCCGCCTATGGCTGCCTTGTTCTGGCCCTGGCCCGGAGAAGGCAGCTCATCTATCACCAGAGTCTTGATCTTCTCTTTGGCCAGGAATACCGCGGTCGGAAGCCCGACGCTGCCGGCCCCGATTACGATCACGTCGTAGGTCGGCATCAGGCCTCCACGTCCTCTCCGGCGAGCATCGCCAGGGTGGTCTCGGCCACAAGTGGGCGCTGGCTGAAGGGGACCGCGCTCGCCGGGTCCACTCCCTCCTCCTGGCACAGCCTCATGATCAGCGCCTGGCAGGTCTTGCCGCCACACGCGCCCATGCCGCACCGCAGGGTTTTCAACTGGTTGAGATCGGTCCCGCCCTCGCGGATCAGCCGCCTTATCTCACCGGCTCTTACGCGCTCGCACCGGCAGACCACGGTGTCATCGGCCACCGGCGCGGGCGCCGCCCGCTCCGACGGACGGCTCAGCGCCGGCTCCTGCGCCCTGAAGCCCGCCACCTGCGCAGCCGCGCTCTTCGGGACCCGCAGGGTCACCAAGAGAGTCCGGTCGAAGGCCTTGCGCTTCATGACCTTCTCGATTCTTGCAGCCGCCACGGGCTCGCCGTCAATGTCCACCGCCACCACCTCGCGGCCCACGGCAACCTGGCTTTCCAAGAGCTCGAAGGGCACGGTCACCAGCCCGTCCGGCCCTGCCGCCCGGGTATCCACCAGGGTGATCGCCAGCCCGGGACAGGCCGCCACGCACATGGCGCAGCCGGTGCACTCGTCCTTCGTGATCTTGGGAATACCGAAGATGGGGTCGCCTTCCATCGCGATCATGTGCTTAGGGCAGGCGTGAATGCACGGATCGCACGGGATCTCCTGCACGCACCGCACCACCGGAAAGAGCCCGGACTTGAGCTCGACCGCCGGCATCCCGTGCGTCCGGCCCGGCCTGCGCTTCAAAATCTCCCAACGACTCCTCCACTCCTCCGGGATCTCCACCGTCCGTCCCAGGGAGCGGGCGATCTCACGCCCCACGATCCTGCCCGAGAAGATCGCCGCCGACGCCTCGGCTATCTCCAGGGCGTCTCCGGCGCAATAGGCCTTCATGCCGAAGCGCTTGGCCTCGTCGTATAGCTCGGCAATGGGATTGAGCCCGACCGCGACAAGCAGGGTGTCTGCCTCGAAAGTCCGCTCGGTGCCGGCGATCTCGCGGAAGCGCGAGTCCACCCGGACGACGGTCACCGCCTCCACTCTTCCCCTGCCCATCGCGCACTTGACGGTGTGCGAAGTCCACACCGGCACGCCCAGGCGCTTGATCTTGTCCTGGTGAACCTTGTAGCCCCCCACCTCGGGCAGGGCCTCCACCAGACCCACCACCCCGATGCCCGCCTGAACCGCATGGTAGGCGGCGATCAGCCCGACATTGCCTCCGCCCAGGATGAAGAGCTTCTCGGATGGGCGCACCAAGTCGCGATTGACCAGGGTCTGAAAAGCTCCGGCGCCGTAGACGCCCGGCAGGTCACAGCCGGGGAAGGCCAAGGCCTTCTCTCGAGCTCCCGCCGCGACCAGGAGCCGCCTGGGCTCAATCACGAGGTACTCCCTGTCGGTCACCACGCCCACCCGATTGTCCTGGTAGCAGGCGACCGCCGTGGTGTTGAGCATCACGCGGACGCTGGGGCACTCGGCCAGTTGCCCAGCCAGCCGCGTCGCAATGTCTATGCCGCGGGTGCCCGCGTAGCAGTCGGCGACGGTTCCGAAGAAGGAGTGAGTCTGAAGCACCAGCTTGCCGCCCAGGCGGTGCTTGTCGTCCACCAGGATCACGTCCGCGCCCACCGCGGCAAGCTCCAGCGCCGCCATGATCCCCGCGGGGCCGGCGCCGACCACCAGGACATCGGTCCTGAGCGTCGGAATCGGGCGAAACCCTCTGGGCTCGCGGTCATCGCCGGGCAGCTCGGGAATGCCCTCGCAGGGGGCGATCCTCATCCCCGGCCGCACCTGGGTCATGCAGGCCTTGACCGGAACCCCGTCCGCCACCACCATGCACTGGGCGCACTGGCCGTTGGCGCAGAAGATGCCCTGCGGACTTCCGTCCTTCGCGTGGTGGCCGAAGACGTCAATGCCGTGCGCGAACAAGGCCGACGAGATCATCTCGCCTTCCCTGGCCAGGAGTCTCGTGCCCTCGTAGAAGAACGGGACGCTTGGCTCGCCGCCCGCGGCAAGCACCGGGTGTTGTTCAATTCGAGACATGTCGCTCCAGGGCCGCCCGGCGGCCGTTCAGGAACTTGAGGACCTCGAACCAGACGATGCTCCCAACGCCGGCCACGAGGCAGATCACCAGGTCCTCCAGGTGCAGCGTGGCAAACTGGAAGAGATCCTTCAAGAACGGAACGTACAGGGTCAGCAGCAGGAAGCCCACCGCGCCGCCCGCCACCCACCACAGCGCCCGGTTCGGGGTCCGCAGGGTGCCGATGATCGTGCCGGTGGTGGACCGATTGGTGAAGATCAGACCGAGATTGGCTACAACCAGCGTGACGAAGATCAGGGCCCGGGTCTCATCCAGCCCGTGCCCCAGGCGCCTGGCCACCAGGAACACCCCGAGGAGTATTGCAAGCACGCTGCCTCCCTGCAGGAGGCTGAGGCCAATCGCGCGCCTACCGAACATGGGCAGCCTCGGGTCCCGCGGGGGCCGCGTCATCACGTCCCGTTCCTCGGGCTCGGCCTCAAAGACCACCGAGCAGGCCGGGTCGATGATCAACTCCAGGAACACGATGTGAACCGGCAGGAGCACCAGCGGCCACTTGAGGAGCACCGGGATCAGGGACAGCCCCGCTATGGGAACATGGACCGCCAGAATGTAGGTCATCGCCTTCTTGATGTTGGCGAAAATCCTGCGGCCGAGCCGCACCGCCCGAACGATGGACGAGAAGTCGTCGTCCAGGAGCACCAGCGCCGACGATTCGCGCGCGACATCGGTGCCCCTGCCGCCCATGGCAATCCCTATGTGGGCGGCCTTGAGCGCCGGGGCGTCGTTGACGCCGTCGCCGGTCATCGCCACGATCTCGCCGTTGGCCTTGAGGGCATTGACTATCCGGAGCTTCTGCTCGGGCACCACCCGAGCGAAGATGTTGACTTTGCCGATACGCTCCCGGAGCTCCCGGTCGCTCATCTTCTCCAGTTCCGGCCCGGTCAGGGCATCCCCGTCGGACTTGAGCCCGATCTGGCGGCCTATGTTGAGGGCGGTTCCCAGATAATCGCCGGTGATCATGACCACGCGGATGCCGGCGGCATTGCACTCCTTGACGGCGTCCGGCACCGCCGCGCGCAGCGGATCGGCGAGGCCCAGCAGGCCCAAGAACTCGAAAGTGAAGTCGTGCTGCTCGCCCGGCAGATCGCTCTCGCTGAAGCTTGCCTTGGCGACCCCCAGGATGCGAAGCCCGCCGCCGGCCATCGCATGGATGTGTCCGCCAAGGACTTGGACTTGATCCGGAGCGAGGTGGCACAGGTCTGCGACCGCCTCCGGCGCCCCCTTGGCCGCGATCACGTAATCCCGTCCGTCGGGCGATTTCCAGACCTGCGACATGGCCAGAAGGTTCTTGGAGAGCGGGTACTCGTGGAGCAGCATCCAATCCTGGTGCAAGTGCTCGGTCTCTGCCAGGTACTCGTCCCCCATCTGCTTGATCGCCTTCTCCATCGGATCGAAGGGATCGCGCTGGCTTGCCAGAATGCCGAACTCCACCAGCTCGTGGAACTT
>JBAQHK010000025.1:0-1891 GCA_049288275.1 bacterium
CAGGTAGGCCGCGCGGGCCACGGCCTCGCTTTCGGTGACGTTGGGCCTCGATGCGGCGTGAAGCGCCGCGCCGCGCCCGACCGATGCGCCGGAGGCCAGCGCCCGACGCGTGAAGGACGCGATCAGCCTGGGGTTCTCGGCGTGAACGCCCACCAGGGCATTGAGCCGGGCGGCCTCCTCCAGGCACTCGAAGAGGAAGCCGTCGTCCGCCATCCAGCCGCGGTCCTCGTAGGCCATGAAGAGCTTGAAGCTGGGGATGCCGTACTCGACCACCGACTTCATCTCTTTGCGGGTCTTCTGGTTCCAGTCGGTCACTGCGCAGTGGAGGCTGAAGTCTATTGCGGAGCGGCCCTCGGCGAGCGCGCGCCGGCGCTTGACGGCATCCAGCAACGACTCGCCTCTGGCCTGGGTCGCGAAATCTATCATGGTGGTCACCCCGCCAAAGGCCCCGGCCATCGAGCCAGACGCGAAGTCGTCGGCGGTGCGCGTGCGTCCCGCACCCAGCGCCATGTGAACGTGGGCATCCACCACGCCCGGCAGCACAAGCTTGCCGCGGGCATCGAGGCTTCGTCTGCCCGTCAGCCTGGCGCTGGCGAGGATGCTCCTCAGGGCCGCGATCTTGCCGTTCCGCACGCCGATCGACCCGACGAACTGGCCGGTTTCGTGCAGAACGGTGCCGCCTTCAACAACAAGATCCATCGCGGGTATGGCCATGGCGGGAAGTCTCACCCCTTCAAAACAAACGCCGCACTGCCGCGGCGTGCCTAATAATAACACCGGCCCAGAGAAGTGTCAACGAGCGGGGGCCGAGCCTGCGAGCCTTCTCAGGGCCTCTTCGGCCCTGACGCGGGAGCCTCCCGGGGGAGCGGCCTCAGCGTAGGCGCGGTACTCACGCACGGCATCGGCGATCATGCCCCTGGCCTCGTAGGCGACCGCGAGGTTGCCGCGCGCGGCAAGCATGGAAGGGTCGCTGGCGAGGGCCCGCTCGAAGGCGACGATTGCCGAGTCCAGATTGTCTTCTCTGAGGTAGACCAGGCCCAGATCGGAGAGCAACAGCCCGCTCGACGGCCGCAGGGCGAGGCCATCTTGTAGCAGGTTCTTGGCGTCGCCTCCTCGTCCGAGATTGAGCAGCAGCGAGGCCTCGGCGTGGCGCGCGGGCTCGTGGCCCGGATCGCGCCGGCGCGCCAGTCCGTACTGGCGCAGGGCCTCCTCGGCACTCCCCTGGGCCTCGAGGGTGCGCCCCAGGCCGAGGTAGGCGTTGGCAAGCGTCGAGTCCAGCGCGAGAGCCTGCTTGAGGTTGGCTGCCGCGCGCGCCAGGTCGCCGTCGGAGAAATAAGCGTTCCCCAAGTTGGAGTAGACCGGCGCCGGATTGGGATTGCCCTCGAGGGCCCTCAGGTATTCCCTGATCGCGCCGGCGCGATCACCGCGGGCCGAGAGCAGGTTGGCCATCATGTCGTGACCTTCGAAGAAGTCCGGGTCGAGCCGGACCGCGGTCTCGGCCATGGCCAGCGCCTTGTCGCCAGAGCCCAGTTCCTGAAGGAGCCGGGACGCGTAGATGTGAGTGGCGGCGTCGTCCCGGGCCACGGCCACCGCTTGGTCCAGGTACTTGGCGGCCGCCCCGGGATCGTCTTGCTCGAGGCACCAACGCGCAAGATGAAGATAGTACGATCCTCCCAGGAGCCGGGACGAGTACTCCCTGCCGTCCCGACCGGCTCCCCGCACTTGGTAGACCAGCGGGGACTGGCACTCCCCCCCTTCTCCCATCACGTAGACCATGCCGCAGATCCTGGTCGGCCGGCCCGCGACCAGAGGGGGCGCCGAGAGCATCGCAACGCCGGAGGCGCCGAATCTTTCCGTCGCGAGCGCCGCGCACTGCTCGATGGTCCTGGGG
>JBAQHK010000026.1:0-28126 GCA_049288275.1 bacterium
CGTGGACTCGGCACCCAATTGGACTAGACACTTGAAGAGCGTAACGGCGCCCCTGGGTTCAAGAAGTGGACGAGCACGTCTCGAAGTAGCGGGGCCCCTATAGCTAGATATGCGCCGGTCTGGGCGAGGCGAGGGAGAGTGGCTGATGCGGCCCAGATCTCCTACGAACCGATCCTGAAGGAAGCCCGCACGGTCACGGTGATGTCTTTCTCTTTGGTCTGCGTGTTGTACATCCCGTAGTCGCTCACTTCGGTCGAGAAAGGCTCGGTGATCTGGAAGACGCCGGCCCGCAGGCTCACAACGCTGCCCAGCGATACGTCGGAACTCCTGCCAATCTCTTCCGCCCTGCGCCGAGCATCCTTGGCGGCCTCCGCGAGAAGTTCGGTCTTTATGTCGGCCAGCTTGGAATAGAAGTACTCAAGGCTGGAGTTTTGAAGCACCGCGCCCTTCTCGGTCAGGACCGACGGGTTCAGGGCCAGGTCTTCGATCACGTCGATCCTGGAGGTAATCACAAAGACGCTCTGCATCAGCTGATATCCTACAACCCCACCCTCGCGACCATATCGTGAGTTCATGTTGATCGGCTGGACAGTGATGTCGCTCTCGCTGATTCCCTTCTCCGCAAGCAAGCCCATGAGGAAAGCGATATCCTCGCGAATCAGCGGATAGCCGCTTCCCACGTTGTCGAGCCCGGTATCCCGGCTCAGAGTTATCCGCCACTTCACGATGTCCGAGGTGAAACGCTTGGTCGCCGAGCCGACGACCGCAATGGTGTCGTCGGATGCGCGCGAGCTGTAGAAGAAGGCCCCGAACACCAGAGCGGCCAGGATGAGGCCTACGCCCAGGACTGCGGCTTGAGTTGTCTTCATTGCATCCTCCCGATCGGCACTGGATCGGCACCAGGGTGGCCGCAGGCCGGCGGCTTGTCAATCTGTTTCTGACGCGGCCTCCGCGCCGGACCAAGGGCGCTTCCGCGATGTTTCCCGGGTCCGCACTTTTTTGTTTGCTTTTTTCGGGCTTGGGTTACAATGTGCGCGGAACTCGATTGTGAGCCCGGCGATGGGACAACTGGCGGTCGAACCAGAGGGTCGGGCCAAGGAAGGCACACAAAAGACTAACGGGACGCCGCACCTACCTGTCCGGCTATGGGACATACGACATGTGCGTCTCAGTGCGGTGTCCCTTTTACTTTCTCTCGCTCAATCTGGACTATAAGCACGATCCCTGAAATCGCCTACGGGTGTTTTCGCGCCCCGAGCGGTTATATGGCTGGCCGCTCGCGAGAACGAAGGCCACAGGATGAAACAGACCGATAGGGCCCCGGCAGATGGCCGTGCGATTCGGCCCTGGATGCCGGCGCTGGTAGGCATGGCCGCGGTTCTGGCCCACTGGGCCGCTTCCTTCTCTCACTCCAACCTGCTGTGGGGCCTCAATCACTACTTCTTCCTGGGCCGGGGCTGGACGCTGGCGGCCGTACTTGCAGGTTGCCTGCTATGTCTTCCCCGGGTGTGGACCTGGGGGACCAGCCTGGCGGGACGACTGCGCCGGGGCGGGATCTTCGTAAGGCGCCATGCTCTCAATGATGTGGTGATAGCCGCCCTGGCGGCCCTGGTCTTCTGGCTTCTGCGCACGCCTTATCACTTCCTGGGCGACGGCCGCATGATGATCCGCCTCTTGGAGCAAGGCAACTGGTACCGGCCCACCGAACTCCTGGACCGGTGGCTCCACCACGTCACTCTGGAACTCACCCGGCCGGCCTGGAACTGGGACGCGGCGACCGTCTACGCGGCGCTGAGCGTCGTGGCAGGCTTCCTCTACGTGCTCGCCGCTCTGCGGCTTGGAGGCCTGCTGCGACACAAGGTCTTTGTGGCCGGCGCCCTGGTCACCCTGGGAATCGTGCAGCTCTTCTGCGGTTACGCTGAGGGCTACTCCTTCGCTGCGGCTGCCATCCTCGGCTACATCACTCTGGCGCTGGAGTATCTCGCCGGCCGCAGGAGGCTCGCCTGGGCCGGCGCGGCTTTGCTGGTGGGAGTGGCCATGCACAGCGCGGCGCTCTTCCTTGCGCCGTCGTTGGTCTACCTCGCAGCCGCCAGGCGCGAGAAGGAGAAGACCTCGGCCGCTGGCAGGTGGCTCATCGGTGGAGCTTTCCTCGCGGCAATCGCGGGCCTGGCGGTACTGGCCCTGACTCACAAGACCGCCGGTCCCCAGCCGCTCCTGCTGCTGCCGCTCTTTCGCGATCCCGTCGGCCAGTACGCGCTCTTCTCCTGGAAGCACGCGGCGGATTTCCTGAATGAGCAGGTGCTCCTCTCACCGCTGGCCTGGATAGGCGGCGTGGCGCTTGCGATTGCCTGGGCACGGGACCGCGCTCTGAGAAGCTCACCGCGGTTCCGGTTCCTCGCGGCGGCCGCCGTGTTTCCTCTGGTCTTCAACATGATCTTGAGGCCCGCCCTCGGCGGAAGCCGGGATTGGGACCTGTGGTCCTTGGGTTCGCTGCCCTACGTGGTGGCGGTGGTCTCGTGGCTGGCCGCAAGCCTCGCCAAGCGTCCGGACCTGAGGTTTGCCGCGTACGTCCTGGTTGTTGTCAACTTCTTCCATGTCCTGCCGTGGGTCGCCGTGAACCACAGCGCCGAGCGGAGTCTCGACAGGTTCAAGAGAATGGCGGAAAGCAACCCCCTCTGGCCGGTCACCAAGATGGCCTCGGCCCAGAGCGAACTCGGTCACTTCTACATCGAGCAGGAGCGCAGCGGCGACGCCTTGAAGCACCTCGAGCGCGCTGTGGCTCTGGATCCAACCTGGCCCCACTACTGGGACGCCCTCGGGGTGGCCTACATAGGCCTGAAGCGATTCGATGACGCCGTGGCCCCCCTCCAAAAGGCAATCGAGCTGGACCCCAGAGACGGCACGGCCTACAACAACCTCGGCCGGGCCTATCTCGTCCTGGGGCGGCTGAACGAGGCCGAGCACGCCCTCGCTCGAGCTATAGAGCTCAACCCCGGCGGCGGGCCGGCCTACTTCAACCTCGGGAATCTCTACGCCACGCGTGGAGAGATCGACCGGGCGATCGAGGCATATGGCCAGGCGGTGAGAGTCTGGTCCTTTGTGCCCGAGTACTGGCAAGCCTACGCGCGCGCCCTGGAGCAGGCCGGCCGGACCGGTGAGGCCCGGGATGCAATGAGACGCGCCGCCGAACTCGGCCGCTAGCCCACAGGAGCTCCGGGCGGGTGGCACCGACGGGGGTCCACCGGCGAGCGCAGCGCCAGCGAGCACGCTGGGGGTGGTCGGCGACAGGACCCGCCACAACCGTGGCTCGGTCGGGGGCTGCACTCCGGCTTAGAACTACATGCGCCTCCGCATCAGCCCCTCTCCCTCGCCTCTTGCTTGGGCGGGGCGGGTGGCGCCGCAGTGGTCAGGCTATCCCAAGCGCCTGGCGCATCAGCTTCGGCGGCAGCGATCCGCACCCCAGGATGGCGTCGTGCATCTGTTTCATGGTCAGCGCCGGGTGCGCGGCCCGGTACTCCCTGACGATCTCCAGGATTGCGAGCTTCCCCATCAGATAGGACTGCGGCTGCGTCGGCGCTCCGGTGTACCGGCGCGCCTCGGCCAGCGCATTCGTGGGCTCCAGACTGCACTTCTCGACCAGGAAGTCCACCGCCTCCTGGACGGTCATCCCGCGGGTGTGCAAAGACGAGTCTATGATGATGCGGGCCGCCCGCCACAGCTGATCCGAGAGCCGCCCAAGCCGTTGGGCCGGCTCGGCGATGTAGCCGAGCTCCTCCATCAGCTCCTCGCAGTAGAAGGCCCAGCCCTCGATGAAGAGCGTTGAGAGAAAGGCACCCATCCTTCGCGGAAGGCTGTCTTGCCTGTTGCTCCACACCAGCTGGAGATGGTGCCCCGGGTAGCCTTCGTGGAGCGCGGTCACCGGCAGCTTCGCGAAGTTGTGGCCCTTGAGCCTCTGCTCGGCAATCTCCGGCGACGCGCCAGGCTCGACCGGTGTTACCAGGAAGAGCCCGTCCTGCTTCTCCTCGAAGATGCCCGGCGGCATGTACGCCGCATAGGGCAGAATCGGCCTGGCATAAACCGGAGTCTCGACGATGCGCAGGGTCTCGCCAGCCGGGATGGTTGCGATGTCGTGGTCGATTACGAACCGCCGCGTCGCTTGCATCGCGTCACGATAAGCCTGGAGCAGGCCATCGGTGGTCGGGTGGTCCGCCTTGGCATCCTCCAGGATTTGCTTCACGGATTTCGCGGGGTCGATCTCGCGGGCGATCCCGGCCAGTTGCTCTTCGGTATCGCGGAAAAGCCGCCAACCTGTCTCGAGCAGTTCATCGGCGTCGTAGTCCACCATGTGATTCTCGCGCAGCATCTCATCGAAGATCTGCCTGCCAACTGCGAAGTCCCCCGCTGCCTTGGGCACGACGCGGCTCCTGAGGAACTCCCCGTAGGCCTCGGCGGCCTGGGCCGCAAGTGAGCCCGCCTGCATGAAGTCCCTTTCCAGCCCGGGAGCGGCCTGGGCGGCAATCCTCGGCAAGAGAGCCGTGAAGAGCCCCGGGGCCTGCGCTACCTGCTCCAGAGCGATCTCGGCCCACACCGGCGGCACCTCGTCGGGCAAGATGTTGGCCTCGGCCTCCCTGAGCACCCTCGGTGATTCTCGCATCCGCGCCAGGGCCGACGTCAGCCTGGTCTCGATGGGCGCGAAATCCTTCATCACCAGCGTGAAGACGCCTCCCATGATCTCGTCCAGGTATCCTCCGGGGTCACGCCGGTGCTTGCCGATCCGCTCGTATTGACGGACGAAGGACTTGAGGATCTGCACCACGAGCGTGTGGTCAATCCTCGCCTCCGGGCTGAAGGCACCGGTGTCCACCGCCTCAAAGCCCGCCAGTGCCGCCCTGAGCTCCCGGTTCTGGCCGTCCAGCCCCTCAGGGGTGAAGTCCCCGAGCTTGCCGTCGAACCGGTGATCGCCCATCTGGGTGGCGGCTGTCGGATTGAGCTCGACGATGCGGCGAACCAGTTGGTCAGCTTGTTTGTAGAAGGTCTCTTGTTGATTCATGGCGTCCCTCCATGCCTGAGCGTGCCTAAGATCAGACTGTCTATTGGTTCTGCGGCTCGGCCGCGATGTAGTCAACTCCCGCGCTTGCCGGCTTGTCATAGTCGCTCGGACGCAGGTACTTGCCGCGCTCCGCCGGCGGCTTGTTCTCCTCAACCACCACACGATTCCTCTCGGCGTAAGGATCGTGCCTGATGCCTGTGACCTGCCAGGAGACCTCCAGGCCCGCCGTGCCTCCGGCTATCTTGAAGCGGCCGCCCTCCATCTTCTGGGCCACGTAGACCGGAGCGAACTGGCCGATACAGGTGAGCTGATATCGGAAGTCGCGGTTCAGGGCGTCGAACCACTCCGGCATCCCCACCCACGCTTCTCCCGCGCCATCCAGGACCACGTTGCCGTTGTAGATGTTCATCATGTCGGGGGATTCCACGAAGGAGTGGTTGAGGTACTTGTTCTCCGGGTCCAGGGGATGGTCAATGCGGAAGCCACCCCCGGCCTTGTACACACTACCGTTCACGTATATCTTGTCCGAGAAGTAGGCCGCCCAGGCCTCGTATCCAAGGTAGGCATGGGTCGAGTCCCCCATCGCCATCACCGCGTAGTCGGGCCCGCCCAGATAAGTGTAGCAGTTGCTGGCGGTGTTCCAGGCGTACAGAGCCTGGCTGAGGCTCTTGGCCGTGAGCCCGTAGCCCGAGCTCGAAGCCAGGTCGACCTCGCAGCCGCTGCCGGTGTTCTTGGCGATTATGCAGGACGTCCCCGCGGTCTGAACGTTGAGTCGGCCCGTCCTGTCGACACTCCCCAGCCCGATGCAGGTCTTGGTGTCCCCGAGGTAGAGCTCGCCCCAACCGGGCGTGGTGCGATTGTAGACCTGAAGGTAGCCGCGGTCCATGGCCGGATTGTAGGCAAGCTCGATGCCCTGGCCTCCCGAAGGCCATTCGAATCCGCCGGTACCCACGACGCGCATCAGGCCGTTGATCTCAAGCTTGGCCTTGGGGTCGGTGAGTCCGATGCCCAGATTGCCGTCACTTGCCAGGTGCACTCGATCAGCCGCCCCGGTCCAGAGTGATAGGAAGCCGCCCGCGCGGTTGTTGAAGAGGCGCATCCCGTGGGAGTAGTAGTGGTCGTTGTCAAATACCTCCAGGCCTGCAAAGCTGCCGCTTTCGTCCGTGAAGTAGAGAGCTTCGGTGGAGGACACCCCGGTGTTGGGGTTGTCGATCCTTATCGAGACTTCGTCGTTGATGTCCTTGTAGATGTGAAGCTCGCTCAGGGGATTGGTCTTGCCGAAGCCTATCTTGCCGCTAAGGCCGTCAATGGTCAGCCGGTGCTTGAGGCTTGTGGCGTCATAGAGGGAAAGATAGTCCGGCCCGCCCCCGCTGTTGGTGAGACTCCACTCCCTGGCGGAGTTGCGAAGTATCATGCCAGCCGACGCCCCTGTGCCCCCTTCGATCTTCGCGAAGGTGGATCCGGTGCCCTTGACGTGCAAGGCGGTGCTCGCGCTCGAGCTGACCTTGAGCGCGCCTACGACTTCGAGCTCGGCCGCAGGAGTGGTGGTGCCCACACCAACGTGTCCGGCGTTATCCACGTATACGGCGTCGGTGGGACTGCCGTCCGCGGCGTCCAGGGAGCTGCCGTCGCCCGTGCCGACACTGTCCACGCCGTCGGCCAGCCCCGCTGGCACGCTCTTGAGCTTGGTCCAGTCCATCGGGTTTCCGGCCTGATTGATCGTGCCCGGCGCCTCGAGCTCCGACGCTATTGCATACCGGTCGTCGTGCGAGTGCTCGGCTGCGGCGAAGGCCTCCACGGGCAGATCGCCGAGGCTGTCGGCCCCTGCCGCCCGGAGGGCATAGGGAACGCTCACCAGCTCGCGGCGCGGCGCGAGGATCTCTCCGTCCACTTCGATTTCAAGGTAGCAGGAGTCGGCCCCGCCGATCGTGATGGGTCGCTCGCCGCCCAAGACCACCGAGAACACCCCGTCGGAGGAGGCGGTCACCATTGTGGTGTCGGCCCAGAGCAACGCTCCGAGCGCAGCTGAGTCGTAGATTCGAAATCCTACCTCGTGAGTGCCGCTCAAGGCGGCGCCGGAGTCCACGAGCCTTCCCTGGTAGTTGATCTTGCTCGGGACGGATGCGAACCCGGGGCTCGATAGTGCCAGAAACCAGACAAGACCCGCTAGCCAGAAGATCCTCAACTTGCGCTTGAGCATGTCGTCCCCCCGTTTTGGAATCAGCGCCTTGTTCGGAGCTGAACTCGTCGTCGGCTCCGCGGCCGCATTCGGCGATTGTATCATGGGCTTAGGGAGGCCGCAGCCCAAAAGGACGACAGCGCCGATGTTGGCGAATTGCCCGTAACGAATGTTAGTTCTCTTAGCGGAGGGCGTTCGCCAACCAAGCGCTGCCGGCGAAGGACTTCAGGCGGTCGGTTGAGTATCCCGGGCGTGTGGCTTATAATCGATTATGATGAAGCCCGTTGGACTCAGACTGCCGCGTATCATGCCACGGGTGGCCTTGGTTGCGCTCGCCGCCCTGCAGCTTGTGCTGGCCTGGTGCGGGGCTGCCGGCTGCGCCCCCAGGCCCAATGTTGTCCTGATCGTGGTTGACGCTCTGCGGCCGGACCATCTCGGCTGCTACGGCTATGATCTCCCGACCTCTCCGGTGATCGACAGGCTCGCCGCGGACGGTACGGTCTTCGAGACCGCCATATCGCAGGCCTCGTGGACCAAGGCCTCGTTTGCGTCTCTCTTGACCTCCCGCTACCCCTTTCAGACCGGCGTAACGAATTGGTTCTCGATCCTGCCTGATACCGTCCCCACGCTTCAGGAGACCCTCGCGGCCGCAGGCTACCAAACCGTGTGCGTCATCAACATGGTGGGACTGGACGGCAAGTTCGGGCTGCTTCGCGGCTTCGCCAAGGCCGACGTAGCCGACAAGTACGAGCGCCGCGACCGCGAGACCACCGATGCGACCTTGGGTGTCATCGCGGAGGCGCGCCAGCCTTTCTTCGCGATGATACACTACTTCGGCACGCACGACCCCTATCGGCCGTCCCGGGAGTCCCTTGAGCTCGTGGCGCCCGATCTGGCTGCCGCGAACCCCGCCCGCGGCGCATCCGGCGGCGACTCCGCCTACAAGGCAGACGACACCGAGGAGACCTCAGGCAAGGCGGTATTCGACGTGCGGCTCTACGACGCCTGTATCAGGGACATCGATGCCGAGATTGGAAGAGTCGCGGCCTTCCTTGACCAGCGTGGCCTCGCCGCCACTACGGTCTTGATCGTCACCGCAGATCACGGCGAAGCTTTCAAGGAGCACGGCCGTTACAGCCACGGCTGGTCGCTTTTCGATGAGGAGATAATGATCCCGCTCGTTGTGAAGGACCCGACGAGCCCTGCCCAAGCGCCGCGCCGGAGCTTTCAGGCAAGGTCCATAGACATCTTCCCCACCGTCCTCGATCTTGCCGGGTTGGATCCGCCGGCGGGCCTCGAAGGCAGAAACCTCTTCGGCCCCGAGCGAGCCTCCGCGCCTGACTTCAGGACCTTCTTCCCTCCCGAGGTGGCATACTGCGAGACCTCCATGAGAGAGGCGGTTCCCTACCTCAAGGCTGTGAGAACGCTGGAGCGCAAGGCTGTGGTGGAGCCCGCCACGGGCGAGATCAGCATATACGACCTTCGCGCTGACCCCCGCGAGGCCGACGATCTCTGGCCGGATCGCGTGGACTCCCGGGACGCGCTCCTTAAGATGCTATCGGGCGTTCCGGGCTTCAGCGTCAAAGGATGGCGGCTCGGCTTCACCGGCGCCACGAACCGCGATGAATTCGAGGCCACGATCACGGTGCCTGCCGGGGCCAGGATCGTAGATGCCGACAAGGTCGCAGGCCGAGGACGCTTCGACATCAAAATCGGCGCCGACATGCGCTCCCTGCGCGTCGCCGGAACCACCCGCGATCTCAATCTCGTGGTCTTCGACACCGAGCCCGAAGATGCGGAACTTCAAGTCACGATCAAGGTCGGGAGCGCGACGAGCCATGGGGCCGTAGTCCCCGGGTTGTATGTGGGACGCCGGACCGAGCAGCGCCCCGGCGAACCCTTCAGAATCACCGCCAGAGCCGCCACCGGCACGCCCGTTACCTTCGAGGAATGCCGGGACGCGCACACTTCCGCGGCTTTCCTCTGGTGGGCACCTGGCCAGAAGCTCAGCGTGGCCGTGACCCCGGCCAACTTGAGCCCCGAGGAAGAGAAGCGCCTGAGGGCCCTCGGCTACATCCAGTAGTGTCAAGGGCTGCGGCCTGACGAGGCCCCGAACGCTTAGGGCTTTCGCCACCGAGGCGCGCTCCCACCAGCAACGGCGGGTTTACCCGAGCATCAAAGTATGGTACAATTGAAGCGGTGAAGTATACCAAAAAGGAGAGGAAACGATGAGAAACAGCAGGTCTCTTTTCGTGCTCATTGCCGCAGCAGTCTGCCTCATGGTGGCGGCCATCGTGGCCGCCCGGGACGTGGGGAACCCG
The DNA here is from genome assembly GCA_049288275.1 of bacterium. Classification (GTDB taxonomy): domain Bacteria; phylum Arandabacterota; class Arandabacteria; order Arandabacterales; family Arandabacteraceae; genus JBAQHK01. The sequence continues at coordinate 9,551 of JBAQHK010000026.1, forward strand.
GCGAGCCCGGCAAACCAACCGGCCGCAACCAAGGTCTCCCCGGAAGTGGCGATCTCCGGTGAGCCGAGCTCGTGGCAGCCCGCCAACGCAAAGGCCCTCGACCCCGTCTTTGACGGCACATCTGGCCGCAATGCCCGGGGCGATCTGATGGGATTCTATTTCGACCAGGGCATTGAGCGCATTTCGATGCGCCTCAACCTGTATCGGGCTCCCTCTGCACCCGCGTCCCAGCCCCTGCTGGGCACCGGCGTGCGCGCTTTCGTTCTCATGGATTACATGCCGGGCGGCACTCGGTCGCTGCCGGCGGGCGTGGCCGGCGAGGCCCCCTTCGCGTGGGACCGGGCCGTCGAGTTAGTGGAGGCCGCGAGCGGCCCCCAGGCGCGCCTGCTTGACTCCGCCCAGGATGACAGCGAGACCTCGCTCATCGAGCGCGTCCTGGCCCCTGACAGATGGCCAAGCCTTGAGGCCGCAATTGCCATGCCGGGCGGGTTCCGCGAGGCCGTGGCAAGGGCCGCAGGTGAGGATGAGACCGCGTACACGACGGTCGCCGCCAAGGCCGCCGCGGATGAGTCCACCCCCATCAGCTTCTACGTCTTCACCGCGGCCGAAGGCCGCATCCTGGATGAGCTGAGGGCGAGCAACGCGCCATTGAGCAACTCCCACAACGTGGCCTTCGTTCAGCACCTCAATCAGGGCCTTTCTTACACCAACGTCTTTCGCGGCGACCGCGGCGAGAACGCCTCCTACGACGGCGACCCGTCGAATCCCGACGACGGCGCCGACGAACTGCTCGCTGCTCACGACTACTACAATCTTCCGGTCAACTGGCACCAGGGCGGCCTACTGATTTCGTCGGCCGAGTGGCACGACCCATCCTTCAACGACTGGCTCGCCGCAGGCGTGTCGGCCGGCAGATACGAGATGATTACCTCCGCTCTCGGCCAGCAGATGATGCCCTTCCTCAGGGACGAGATAAACGGCAAGTCGGTGGACACCGAGAACGACATGATAAACACCCTCTACGGCTTCACGCCGCGGGTGGCCTGGGTGCCCGAGCGCGTGTGGGTCGAGAACCCCGACAACGACGGCAATGGCACCACGGCCTCGGCCAACGTGATCGACTACATAGGCGACGACTTCACCGACAACGGCATTTGGGCGGTGATCCTGGACGACTACATCCACTGCGGCTACCTCAATAACGCCTTCAACGATCACCACATCTACACCTACAACGCGGTCAAGATCCTGCCGATCGACAACGATTTCGTGGGACAAGTCAACTGGAACGCCGGCGATGCTTGGAACACCATTCTCTCCGGCACCTCGGACGAGATCATAATCTACGGCAACGACGCCGAGATAGCGGCCGAGGTGATGCAGGGCTCGGGCAACGCCTACGCCCTAGACAACTATATCTGGATCCTCCAGCAGTGCTCGAATAACAGCGCCACCGTGGGCGTGTGGAAGCTCACCGCGGTGCTTCAGGACCCAGGCTTCACCACCCAGGCCCTGCTGCTTCAGAACGGCACTTACGGCCTCCTTGGCGGATTCGAGGGCTACGGCTACGCCAACAACTCCTGGTACGGCGACTGGGCGGGCTACACCGGGGACTCCAACCTTGACGGCCACACTCCCAAGTGGAACTACGGGACCCAGTGGTCCAACACCCTGACCAAGATTCTGGCCGCGCCATCCAACAACTTCAGCGAGATGGCCTGGTACGTCCTGATGACCAACCTCCACGAGACCGGCTGGCACGACGCCGGCGAGATCTCCGGCTGGGAGCATCACTACTCGAACCACATCCGCATGGCCAACGCCCACGCCGAAGCCGCGCGCTGGGCCGCCGGGCTTTACGCCAACCCGACCGGCGCCTACACCTCCGACTTCGACGAGGACGGGGTCGCGGAGCTGGTGATGTACAACGACCGGGTCCTCGCGGTCTTCGACGCCATAGGCGGCAAGCTCCAGTGGCTCTTCGCCAAGGGCACGGATTACAACTACAGCGTGGTCTCCAACGACAACGCCTACTGGGTGGACACCGACGGCGACTACAACGAGACCAACCACGTGGCGGCCTTGTCCGACGTGAGCGTGGGCGGCATAGACCGGGAGCATGAGACCTACGCCTTCCAGGTTGTGACCGCCACCGGTGCGACCGTCGAGGCCAGGATCATCCACTCCAGCGTCACGCGCACGGTCACCTTGACCAGCGGCGATCCTTACCTCAAGGTCCAATACCGCCCGGGAGACAAGCGGGTGTACGTCAAGAACGGCTTCACTCCCGACAACCTCAACCTCACCTGGTCAGGCAAGGCTCTCTACCGCGTGTGGGACCCCGACGGCGGCGGCTACTTCGGCCAGAAGAACACCAACACCAGCGCCACGGCGGCGGTCGTGACGGGCAGCGGCGGCGCGACCCAAAACCTCCAATTCTCGGCAACCCTGTTGGAGGGCGATGAGTTCTACGGCGACGGCCCCTTCGAGGTATATATCTACGGCGGCTACACCAGCGCTCCGGACTCAAGCGGCCGCATCGCGGAGCTTCAGGCGCTGCGGAACGCCCTCACGGACCGCATGGCCCCCCTTCCCTTGAGCGGCATAGAGTATCCAACGACAAACCTGCTGGTCCTGAACTTCGATGAGGAAGTCAACGCCGCGACGGTGGTGAAGACCGGCATAGCCTTCTGTAACGACGAGGACGGGGTGGGCGAGGTCACCCTGACCACCTCAGACGTTCTTGTGACCACGGGCTACAGCACGCGCCTGAGCTTCAACTTGAGCTCCGCCACGGCGGCAGCACTCGAGGCACTGACCGGAAGCGTGGAGCTGCTGCTGGCAGCTAACGCCGTGAAGGATGCCGCCGCAAACGGCAACCCGGCGGTGACCAACCTTGACAACATCCCTGTCACCTTTGCGCCCGTGACTACGGTCACAATCGACGGCAACGTGAGCGAGGCCGACTGGGCTTGCGCCGAGGCTCGTCTCGAGGACCTCTGGGACTCAGGGTGGAACGGCTCCTCGCCGGGCGACACCAACGAGATCCTGGTGGTCTTGGCGGACTGGGACTCGACCTACCTCTATCTCGGAATACGCGGCCACGTGAAGGGCAACTCCTGGCTGCTGTATCTTGACACCGATCTCGGCGGGCCGAACGGGTACACCGATCTCACCGCGATCGACTCCTGGGAGCGCGGGGCCTCGTTCACAGCCGCGGGCTTCAAGCCGGACTACGAATACGGCGCCTATCAGCACCAGGGCGCCTACGATTCCCAGGGCATGTGGAGGATCCTCTCCGCCACCACCACCGAGAACATAAGCTCGCAGGTCTACATGGCCTTCGATCCCACGCACGTTTACGGCTTCAACGGCGGAAGCGAGCTGGCGATTCCCTGGGACGTGCTCTACGGTCTGGGCGCGGGCCACGTGCCGGCCGGGTGCGAGATTGCAGTAGTCGCCAGCCTGTGCTGGGACCCCGAGCCCAGCGGAGAGCTGGGCGGCGACGTTGCACCCAACAACGTCTCGGCGACCCTGCCCGTGGTTGACAATTGCTTCGCGGCGACGGTGGACGAAGACTCCGACGGCGTGCCCGACACCGGCGAGCGAGCGGGAATCCCGACCGGCGACCTGCCGGCCAAGAGCCTGGTCCTGGGCGCATTCCCGAGCCCGACCATGGGAGCTGCTCGCGTCCCGGTGGTGCTGGGCGCTTCGGCCGCCCTCGGCAGCCGGAGTGACCGCGAAGTCACCGCCGATGTCTTCGACATCGCCGGGCGCAAGGTGCGCACCGTGTTTGCGGGCCGCCTCGGCGCCGGACGACACATATTGGAGTGGGACGGCACGACCGCCACCGGGGTGCTCGCCCCGGCCGGCATCTACATCATGCGGATCAAGGCCGACGGTGCGGTGGTGGGCACAGCCAAGATCGCGCGGATCAGATAGCAGGCGGCAAGCGGCGAGGCCGAGTAAGGGCCGAGCGCCCGCAGCGAATGTCAGTACTCTGAGCGAAGGGCTTCGGCCCGACGATGGCCCGAACGCGAGGCGGGTGGCGCCGACGGGGGATCCCCGACGAGCGCAGCGCAAGCGAGCACGGTGGGGGTGGGCGGCGACAGGACCCGCCACACCCGGGGGCTGCGCGGGGATCGGCGGGCGGGTGGCGCCGGTACTCCTTAAGCTTTTGCCCTCCGCGCCTCGATGAAGTAGTAGAGGGCCGGTATCAGGATCAGGGTGAAGAGCGCGCTCACCAGCACGCCGCCCATGGTCACGTACCCCATGGCGTATCTGATCTCGTAGCCCTCCGACCTGCCCATCACCTGCGGGATCATTCCGATCGCGATGGCGAGATTGGTCATGATGATTGCCCTGAGCCGCGTCGGGCATCCCACCAGCACCGCCTCCCTGAGGGCCATGCCCCGCTTTCGCAGCTGGCCCACGTAGTCAAGCAGCAGTATGGCGTTGTTGACCACGATGCCCACCAGCATGATCATCGCCATCATGCTGACGATGTTGATCGTCTGGCCGCCGAAGAAGAGCCCGAGCGCCGATCCCACAAGCCCCAGCGGCAAGGTCACCATGATCGTGATCGGATGGATGAAGGACTCGATCAGCATCGCCAGCACCACGAAGGTCAGGACGATCGCAAGGATCAGCGCTTCGTAGAGCGACGCGAATGACTCCTGCTGGAACTCGTACATTCCCGCGAACTTGATGGCGTAACCCGCAGGCAGCTCCATCTCGCCGATCTTACCGCGGATCGCGCCGACCTTCTCGGAGACCGTCCCCTCGCCGATGTTGGCGCTGACGGTTATCTTGCGCTGGCGATCCCGGCGCAGTATCTCGGCCTGGCCCCTGTGCCGCTCCACGCGCCCCAGCTGGGTCAGGGGAACGAGCGACCCGCCGACGGCAACGCGCATCTCCTCGAGAGTCCTCACGTCCCCCCGGTCGACATCGCTCATCTGCACCCGGATCTTGTATTCCTCGCCGGCCTCCCGGTAGACCGAGCTTTCGTCGCCCTCGAAGGCGTTCCTGAGCAGCAACGCGACGCTGGCCGTCGAAAGCCCCCGCCTGGCGAGCTCATCGGTGTTTGGTACGAAGACCAGTTCCTCCGCGCCCGGTTCGTAGCTGCTCTTGACGTCCACGAGGCCGGGAGTGGCCTCGACGATCCCGCGCAGTCGCTCCGCAATCTCTCCAATCTTCGCGAAGTCCGACCCCAGCACCTCGATCTCGAGGTCCGCATCGGATCCGCCCTCTGACTCCTCACCCGATACCGAGATCTCCGCCCCCGGGATGCCTGCAAGCCTGGGCCTCAGCTCGGTCGCGATCTCATCCGCCGAGACTCCGCGCTTGGAGACGTTGGTCAGCTTGCCGACAACCGCCGCCTCGTTGACGCCGCGGTCGCTGCCTCCCACGGTGCTCAACACCGAGACCACGTACGGGGCGCTCTTGACCACCTGCTCCACTTCGTGAGTCGCCTGTTCGGTCAGGGCGAGCGAAGTGCCCGCCGGAAGCTTGAGTGATACCGAGACCGTGCCCTGGTCCATGCTCGACATGAATTCGCCGCCGGAGATCATCACCAGATAGACGCTTCCCACAAAACAGGCGAAGGCCGAGAGCACCAGGATTCCCAAGTGGCGCCGTCTGGCCAGGCTCCAGACCAGCGCCCTGCGGTAGCCGTGCCCCCAGCGATCCATAAGCCGGTCCATCCACCAGCGGCTGCCGGCGTAGGCGGTGAAGGCGTCCTCCTCGTGCGAGACCGACGGGGCCGGTCCAGGGTTCGTTCCGCGCGTCGCAGCCGCCTCCGCCCGGGCCTTCCGCTTCAGGAAGATCGCCGCCAGCATTGGGGTCAGGGTGAAAGATATCAGTAGCGAGAAGACGGTCGCGTAGACCACAGTCATCCCGAACTGGATGAAGAAGCGCCCCATCATGCCCCGCATGAATGCCACCGGCACGAACACCACCACGTTGGTGAGCACCGATCCCAGCACAGCGATCGCGACCTCATCGGTCCCCTTGATCGCGGCCTCCTCGGGAGACTCCCCCATCGCCAGCCGGCGGATGATGTTCTCGAGAACCACGATGGCGTTCGTGACCAGCACTCCCACCGAGACCCCGATCGCCAGCAGGGTGAGCATGTTCAGGGTGTACCCGGATCCCTCGATCAGCAGGAAGGAGCCCACGATGGACGCGGGCATCACGATCACCGCGATCAGCGTCGCCCGGAAGTTCCTGAGGAACAGAAAGAGCAGGAGCCCGGTGAGCAGGATGCCTATCAGGATGTTGTTCTGTACGTCCTTGACCGAGCTCCTTATGAAGGTGGAATCGTCGGTGGCGTAATCCAGAACGTAGTCCGACGGCAGCTCCCGCCGGAGCTCATCGATCACCTTGTAGATTCCATCTGCGGTCTTGATCGTGTTGGCTTTGGCCCGCTTGACGATGTCTATCTGCACCGCTGACTCGCCGTTGAAGCGCGCTGCGGAGCGCCGCTCAGCGTAGACGTCTCTGATTGTGGCCACGTCCCTCAGGGGGACGAACCCGCCCTCAGGCAGGGGAATCTCGACCGAACCGATCTGGTCGACGTTTGTGAACTCCCCGACGGTGCGGACCAGGTACTCCTGCCGACTCTCGATAATCCTGCCCTGAGGAATGTTGACGTTCTCGGCCGCGATTGCCGCGGTGACCAGGGTGATGGGCACGCCGTAGTGCTCGAGCTTCTTGCGGTCCACGGCCACCTGGATCTCGCGTTCCTGGCCGCCGATGATGTCCACCGTGGCCACGCCGGGCACTTGCGACAGGCGGTCCCGCATCGTGCGGTCGGCCTCGGCATAGATCTGGTTGACGTCTCGGCTCTTGGATGAGACCGAGACCGAGATGATGGGCATCGCCCCGAAGTCGAACTTCTGCACCTGGGGCTTCTCCGCGCCGGAGGGAAGGTCCATCAGGACGCCGTCCACCTTGCCGCGCACGTCGTTGGCGGCAACGTCGGGGTCGGCTTCGAGCTTGAAGCGGAGAATCACGTAGGAGACGCCTTCGCGCGACACCGATTCCATCAGATCGATGTTGGCCAGGGTGCTGACAGCGTCCTCGACGCGCTTGGTGACTTGGCTTTCAACCTCTTCAGGCCCGGCGCCGGGATATATGCTGGTGACGACAACGTACGGAAACTCCACGTCGGGCATCAGGTCGACCGAAAGCCTCCGGTAGCCAAAGGCCCCCAGGACCACCAGAGCCACCACCCACATCGTGGTGAAGACCGGGCGCTTGACCGATATAGACGACAGGAACATGGTTTCCCGGCCTCCTATTGACCAGCCCCGTAGGTCCGGGCAGTCAGGTTGCTGTGAATCTTGACCTTTGCGCCATCCTCGAGATTGTTCTGGCCCCAGACCACGACCAGATCACCCTCGGACACTCCACCGGCCATCGCGGCCATGGAGCCGTTGGCCATACCCTCAACGACCGGTCGCTGCCTCGCCGTGGGCGTTCCGCCTGCCTCATCGACGACGTAGACGTACCTCTCGCCGTTGGTCTTCACTATCGCGTCGGCCGGTATCACCGGCTTGTCGGCGCTCCTGCCGACCAGGATCTCAGGAGCCACAAGCGTTCCCGGCATCAGCCGCCGATCGGGGTTGTCGACCAGGATCTCCACGGCGAAGAGCCTGGTGGTGGGATCGGCGCTCAAGGCCGCTCTGACCACCTCGCCGGTGAGGAACTGGCCCGAAGAGCCCCGGTCGCCCACCGCGCATCTCACGCGGGCTCCGACCGCGACAAGGGCGCGGTCCGACTCGCTGAGTTCCAGTTGCACTCGGATCCGACGGTAGGAGGCAACGGTGGCCAAAGTCTGCTCGCTGGCGGCGTAGTCGCCGGCCTTGACATTGAGGGCGGTGACCACTCCCGCGATCGGCGTGTCCAGTTCAACCGCCCGGCGCGAGGTGATGTACTGGGCCCGTGCCGCGTGGGTCGCAGCCCGGATATGGTCCAGGTCCTGTTGGGAGACCGCCCCGGTCTTGAACAGCTCCTCCACGCGGATGCTGTCCTGCCGCGCGGTCTGGTAGCCGGCCTCGGCGGTCTTGAGGTTCATTCCCGCCCAGGCCGGATCGTAGGGATCGAGCGATATCAACACCCTGCCCGGCCCAATCTCCTGCCCCAAGGCCACGTGAACCTTGCTCACCCGCGTCCGGAAGGGCGCCACGAGATTCACCTGCTCGTAGCCCTCGCCCACGCCCACGAACTTGCGCCAATCCTCCAGCGGCACCACCTGGGCCTTCACGACGTCCACCGGAATGCCCTCGGTCTGCTGAACCGACTGTATGCTCTTCACTTCCTCTTTCTTCATGCGCTTGGCGCCTGTCACTCCAAAGACCGCCACCAGGCCCGCACCGACCAACACCCAAACACCTATCTTGGCTCCGCGACTCATTCCTCAGCACTCCTCCCGGGTCGTATCATCCAGGTTGCCGATGTCCCATCTGCTGATTCTCCAGGTTCTTGACATCGATCAGTCCAGCTCGCCGCCCGGGCCACCGGCCGCCCGCCCCAGGGCTCGCTCCAGATTGGCCGCGGCGACGTTGTACTTATAGAGTGTCTGCGCGAAATTGGTCCGCGCGAAATCAAGCGCGGTTTCGGCATCTGTCAGTTCCAGCTGCGTCGACAGTCCGCTCCTGAACCGCGTCTCGGCAATCCTGTAAGCCTCCTCGGCAAGCCCGATCGTGGCCACCTGGGACTCATACTCCTTCCTAAGGCTGGCCAGATCGCGGACCGCCTTGGACACCTCGAGTCTCACGCTCTTGCGTGCCTGCTCGAGCTGGTACTCGGAGCGCTTGAGTTCGGCCCGGGCCTGAACCACGCGGCCGCGCGTCCGGAAGCCGTCGAACAGAGGTACGCTCAAGGCAATCCCCGCCGAAGTGGAAACCGCTCTGTTGTCCTTGTCGAAAGAACCGAGGAGGTCATCCCTGCCCGACTGGCCCTGGAACTGAACCTGGCCGTAGAGGCTTAGGATCGGGAAGATCCCGGCCTTCTCGATGGCCAGGAGCTTCTTCCTGCCTTCCACGCTGAGCTCGAGCGAGAGCACCTCGGCGCGATGGGCCAAGGCCTCCACGATCGCCTCTTCTTCCGTGACCTCCATCGGCAGATAGGCCAGCGTGTCCGTCAGGACCAGCCGGTCGGCGCTGTCCAGCCCCACCACCTGCTTGAGGTCTTCAATGGAGAGCGCCAGATTGTTCTCGGCCTCTATGAGTCCCGGCTCGCGGTTCTTGGCCTCAACCTGGGCCCGCAACAGATCGAAGCGAGACGCGGTCCCCTGCGCGTACTTCTGTTCTATCTCTCTGAGGTGCGCCTGGGCCTGAACGAGCGACTGCCGCTCGATCCCGGCGACCTTGTCCGCGAGGAGCACCCGATAGTAAGCCTCGCTCGCGGTGTAGGCTACTTGGCTCCTGGCGTTCTCCACGCCAAGCGACGCTATGTTCTTGTAGATCCCCGCAAACTTGACCGCGTTGCCGACCCTCCCGAAGGCGTAGAGCACCTGGTCAAGGCGAAGCTGGCCCTGAGTCTCCAGGTCGCCGCCGATTTCCATCTCGGTGGTGGTGGAGTCGCTTGTGACAAAGAACACCGGTAAGTCGAAGTTCCGCTGATAGGTGCCCGCCAGCGTAAGACTGGGCAAGGCCCCGGCCCAGGCCTCCCTCACCACACCACCTGCGCGCTTCTCATCCTCGATCGCCATCAGCGTGGTCTCGTTGTTGCGTTCGGCCAGCGATACCGCCTCTTCAAGCGAGAGCCGAACCTCGCTCGCGCCGAGCGTCACGCCTCCCGCCGCCGGCTCCGCGCCCAATGCCCGGGGGCTCCAGGCGGCCAGAAGAGCGGCCAGCGGCAGCAGCGCAAGCACTGCGACCAGGCGCATCTCCCGCCAGCGCAGGCAATGCCTCAAACCTGTCATCACCACGGATGTCATACTACTTCGTGCCTCCTTCCGGCGCGAAAGTGCGCATGAAAGCGCGCACGACGATAGGCGCGTGCTCGGCCCACCTGCTCCTCTCCCGGCCGTGGAAGAGGTCTTCTCCAACGAAGCCCCAGATCAGAGCCCTGAGGGTTCGTGCCATAAGGTCTACGTCGCCTTCTACGACGCCGTCCCTGATGCCGGACTCGAAGAAGGGCCTAATCTTTGTCTGCATGAGCTCCTCGCGCTCAAGGTGCATCGCGCCGAGGCGCGGCAGGGTATGAGCCAGGCAATGGATCTCGTGAGCGTGATTCGCGGTGAAGGCCGGGTTGGCGTCAAGCCACTCGTAGATGGCGAGCACCAGACTTGCAAGACGCTCTTTGAAGCCACCGCCGCCCCCCAGATGGGCGTCCATGATTGCGATCATGTCGTCACCCAGTTTGCGGATCAGAGTGACGTAGATGCTCTCCTTGCTGTCAAAGACCTTGTAGATGTAGCCGACGCTGAACTCGGACTTGGCGGCGATCTCCTGCACCGTAATCTGGTCGTAGGGCTTCACGGTCAGCAGATCCCGCGCCGCATCCAGGATGGCGTCCCGATGCATGATCCGCTCGCGCTCCTTGCGCGGCAAGTGCTCTCCGCCCTCAGAGCCGCCCCGCGTCGAGCCAGCCCCGGAATCGCCCGCGGCTTCCCGCGATCTTTCCTTGTCGTCTATCATGACTGCCCCTCGCCACATGCCGTGCCGATGAACACCCATTCCATGCGTGAGCAAATGTTCACGACATGACTCATGATTCACAATGTAGCAGTGGATGGACCTTCTGTCAAGTGGGGAGAGGCCACGTCCACACGGGCGGCCCGAACCCCATCCCCGGGCTTGACCGGGCAGCCCCGCGGCGATATCTTGAGCTCTCACGCGCCCGGGCAGGGCGGACTTGAGTTTACCGCGCCACCCACCGGACGGTGGCATTCCGGGCCGGAACCGGAGAAAGCCAGGCATCAGGAAGATTGAGATCCGCTCGAGAGGCGCCAGCACTGCCCGCCGATGAGATCAGGCGGGTTTTCAATCTTCAAAAGCTCTACACGGCCTTCGAGTTCTTCGGTTTCTCGATGCTCCTGGTCCACTTCAAGAGGTACTTCTCGTTCGACGAGATAGTTCTGGGCTACTTGCTCTTCTTCCTCACGCCGCTGCCCTTCATCCTGTTCCTCAGGACAATCAGGACCAGGTGCTTCCTGGTCACCGGCTTCGCGCTCCGGGCAGCGTGCATGGTGATCTACCTCATCGCCCCGAGCCTTCCCGCGATGCTCATCTACTACCTGGTGAGCGGCGCGATCATCTTCCTCTTCTGGGTGCCTTACAACATCCGATACTTCCTGCTCTCCGGGCCGACCAACCGCGCCACGCTTGCCGGTCACCTGATCATCGTCGGACCCATACTCAACACCTTCGTCCCCTTCACCAGCGGCCTGGTTATCGCCAAGTTCGGGCTTCCCTTCCTGATTTCCGGCACGGCGATTCTCGCGGCGCTCTTGATCTACAACGCGGCTCGGCTGCCCAAGTACGATCTCCCTTACAGGTTTCACGACGTGATGGCCAACGCCCGCGGCCTGAGACTCTTGAAGCTGGTACAGGGCGTCTGGGAGGCCGGCAACATGGTGATAGCCCTCTACGGGCTCACTTTCCTCAAGACCGAGATGGAGTACGGGACCTACTTGTCCTACCTGGGATTGGTGGGCGTCGTGGGAGCTCTCATAGTCACGCGCTTCTCGGACAGGCAGCGCAAGCGCCTCAAGTTCTTCTTCCCCTTCGTCATCGCGCTCGCCGCGCTCACCATGTCGCTGGCTTCGGCCCGTACCTTCGGGCGCTGGACGGCCCTCGCCGGCACGGTGGGAGTTGCGAGCACCATGACCTACCCCTTCATGTTCGCCATAGTCCTGGACAAGATTGAGGACAAGGCAGCGGGGATGATCGCAAGGGAGTTCCTCCTGAACGCGGGCAGAGTGCTGGGCTACGTGGTGATGCTCGCCATAATGGCCGCGACGGGCACCATGCGCTGGGCGTTTCTCTTCACCGGCGGCGTGCTCCTGCTCTACCCGGTGCTACTGGTGAGCAAGCGCCACTACAGCGACGAGAACTACGAGCCGCTCTCTCCGGTCGCGAGGCGCCAGAAGTGAAGGCTCGGTCGGGGATTGCGCTCCGGCTCAGAACCCCACCCGCGGGCCGAGGAAGAGCCGATTGCCCGTAGCGAATATCAGTACTCTGAGCGAAGGGCTTCGGCCCGACGATGGCCCAGGGCTCGGGGCGGGATGGCGCCGAGGCGCCGCGCCCTGGCGGTTCTATGGACTGGGCACCTCGCCGAACTCGGTGAGCAGATGCCGCACCATGGTCTTCACCTGGTCGTGATCGAAGAACCATGGAGGCACGCCGATGTAGGCCGCGTGGCCGCGGGTCCCGTCGCCCGGCACCCACACTCCTATAAGCCTCCCTGCGCAGTCGGGCGGCCCCGAAGGTTCTCCCGAGCCGTCAACGGGGACGACCGAGTAGAGCCCGTGAACCGGGATGTCGCTTCGCACCTGGGTTATGTAGAAGGCGTTGTCGATCATGCCGGGCCAGCCGGTCACGCCCGGGATCAACCCCGTCGAAACGGGATCCCAGCCTGCCTCGCAGGGTGAGAGCGTGGTGAAGGCCACCGCAGGGTCCGGCACGGCCATCAGCTCTATGCCGAAGACCTCCCGATTGAAGTTGTAGGCCCAGGTCGAGTCGCAATCATTGAACTTCGGCCGGAAGTCGAGCGAGACCTGCTCGATCCTCTCACTGGGATGAGGCGTGCCCTCCGGCCAGTACATTGTTGAATAGACGGGATCGCGGCCGATCACGATCAGGTTCCCACCGGCCATCACGTACGGCCAAAGGTAATTGCCGAGCTCGTAGCACAGATAGGTGAGCTGAGTGTTCGGAAACTCCAGGTCCCAGTCGTCAAGCCAGATTACCGTGGAGGCATCTCCCACGTCACTGACCGGCACCACGCGGCTGTGATTGATACCGGTATCGTACCCTTCCCAGGTGTAGCCCTGGAGAATATCCGCCCACAGGCTGTCGCTTGAGGCTTCATAGCCTGCGTAGGCCACTTCGAGCCACTTGGCTCGGTCATCATCCACGAGATAGATCAGCTGACCACCGGCCGCGCCCGGGCCAGGTACGACCTCGATGCGGAACTCGCAGCGGGTCACGTCGTAGTTGAGATCGCGTAGCTCGGCGACGAAGATGTGGGAACCCAAGGACGGCGCAAAGGGTAGCCCATCGGGCGGGAACTTGACCCACCACTCCGGCCAGCAGTCGGGCCTCCTTATCGGGGCCACCCCGGACCACGAGCTCCAGGTCGGGGACCCGGGATCATCGTAGTAGTAGCGATACCCCTTGGCGAGTCTGCCCTCGAGTGGATCTTCAAGTGCCCAGAACTTGAAGGCCACCTCCGTACCCGGAAAGATGTAGGCGATCTCATTCTCGTACTCCTGCTCGTTGAGGCTGTGCCGCCTGCCGAGCGGGCCTCCATCTATTCTGAACTGCACACCGGGCCCGGCAGGAATCACGACAGCCTTGATCCAATTCCTGTCGCCGTTGTAGCTCCAATACCGCTCCTCAGGCAGCACTCCGCCGGCTTCGTCGCGCGCGGTAACCACCGCAAGCACCTTCTGGCCGGTCCCGGCATAGGCGCTGAGATCGAGGTCCGACACGTAGGTGCAGTCCGCCGGCACCCAATGACTCCAGTAGCCGATGGGCGGCGCTCCGTGATCCGCGCCACCCTCCTGATCCAAGGGTGGCAGCCACGGGTGTGGAGTTCCCGCGGCCGGTGGCCAGACCCCTCCCGGCACGCTTGCCTCCGGGAGAATCAGGTACTTGTAGGCCATGCACTCAAGGTCCCCATCCGGGTCAACACCCTCCCAGGCCACGTAGGCATGAATGGAGATCACGATGTGCTCGATCGGGAGCTTGAGGGGAACTGTTATCCTGACCCTCGGCAGTTTGTTGTAGTCTCCGAAGTATACTGCGGTGGGGGCCTGCGATACCTGCAAGTCTGAAGCCGGATCGACCAGCTGTTGGCTCTCCCTGCCGCACCCGATTAACAGTAGAGCGGTGCAGCAAACCGCGTACAGCGCCAGCACACGCTCCTTGCGCGCGAACGCGAACATGGGACCCTCCTTTTGGAACCTCGCCTCCACCTTGATTCTACCACCGCCCGACCGAATCGTCAACGCGTGGACTGCGCCGGGCCGCCCGCCGGGTATCGCTTGAAATCGGCCCGACGCAGGTGTATAATGGCCCCACTTAGGGACACCATCCATGGCACGCATTCACCGTAGGGGTTCCGCGCACCGCATCCGCAGTCCGGGCCAGTTCCGGCTGGCGGACCTGAGGTCTGGGCATGACGATCGGTTTCAGGACGATCAATCCGGCAAGCAGCGATTGGTTGAGGAGGTGATGCCCGGCAAGAAACCCGGCAGATAGTCGAGGATCCTTCACGCCCCGATTTCGCGGGGAATCGAGGCCCGACCAGGAGGTCTGAGACCAGGAGGTTCAAGATGAGAAGGTCACTTCTTGCCTCGTTAGTCCTGCTTGCTCTGGCAGTCGCGTTCTCACCGGTGGTGCTTGCAGGAGAGATCGAATCCAACTTCGCCGCGTACCTCCAGACCATCGGCGAAGGCGACTTCGCCTCTGCGATCGTCTACTTGAACGACCATCCCAACATCAAGGCCGTGGAGGACGGGCTGCGCGCGGCCAAGGCCTCGAGGCAGATCAAACACCAGCAGGTCTTGACGGCCCTGAAGAGCGCGGCCGACCGCTCACAGCCGGCGGTCCTCAACTACCTGGGCGCCAGGATGATTGCTGGGACCGTCCGGGGCTTCACGCCTTACTGGATCCACAACATGGTGGTGATCTCGGCTACCAAGGCCGAGATCGAGAAGATAGCCGCCCGCCCGGAGGTCGAAGCAGTCGAAGCCAACTTCAGGGCCACCCTGATCGAGAGCGCCGGCGAGCCTTACATGGGCTCACCGACGGCCGGCATCGGCGTTACGGCCAGTTTGCGGGCGATCAACGCCGATCGCGTGTGGTACGAGCTCGGGATCACGGGCGCGGGAACCCTGATCGGCGGACTGGACACCGGCGTTCAGGGCACGCACCCGGCTCTATCCGCAAGATGGAGAGGCACCACCGAGCCCTGGCAGGAGTGCTGGCGTGACGCCCTCGGCGGCGGCACCACGTTCCCCAGCGACAGCCACGGCCACGGCACTCACACCATGGGCACCATGTGCGGAGCCAACCACTCGACCGGAGACACGGTCGGCGTGGCCTTCGCCGCGCGCTGGATAGCCGACAACGCGATAAACCAGGGCGTCGGCACCGCCTTCGACAACGACGTGCTCGACGCCTTCCAGTGGTTCGCGGACCCCGACGCCAACCCGGGCACTACCGACGACGTGCCTGACGTGGTTCAGAATTCCTGGGGAATCAATGGCGGATTCGGCTACGACTACCAGGACTGCGACTACCGTTGGCAGACCGCGATCGACAACTGTGAGGCTGCGGGGGTCGTGGTGATCTTCAGCGCGGGCAACGAGGGCCCGGCCGCCCAAACCCACAGGTCGCCGGCCAACATCTGCAACTCCCCGACCACCAACTTCTCGGTGGGCGCGGTTGATGCGGAGAACTACGGCTGGCCTTACCCGATAGCGTCCTTCTCCAGCCGAGGCCCATCGGACTGCGACGGCGTTACAAAGAAGCCCGAGGTCAGCGCGCCCGGTGTGGACGTCTACTCCTGCTATCCCGGCTCGAGCTACACCTGGATGAGCGGCACCTCGATGGCCGGTCCCCACGTTGCCGGAGTCGTCGCCCTGATGAGAGAGGCCAACCCCGGGGCCGATGTCACGACAATCAAGAACGCTCTGATGAGCACCGCTCGGGATGCGGGCACGGCCGGCGAGGACAACAACTACGGTTGGGGCATCATCGATGCCTACGCGGCCGTCCAGGCGGTCTCGTCGCCTGACACCCAGCCGCCGGTTGTGACCGTCACCGCTCCCAACGGTGGCGAGACCCTGAATGTCGGCGCTACCTTCACGATTGCCTGGACAGCGACCGACGACAGGGGCGTCGCCCAGACCAGCATCTACTACTCGTACGATGGCGGCACGACATACAACTTCATCACCAACATTGCGGGTAACCCGGCCTCCTACGCCTGGACCGTGCCCAACACGCCTTCCACTCAGTGCCTGGTCAGGGTTTACGCGTACGATGCAGCCTCGAACCAGGGCTCGGACACTTCCAATGCGGTCTTCACCATTCAGGCGCCTCAGGGCCCCTACGTTTGGGTGAGCAGCATCAACCTCTCCCTGGTAACCAAGGGCAAGTCCACCTACGCCTCGGCTCAGGCGACCATCCGGAACCAGAACAACCAGGCTGTCGCCAACGCCACGGTCACCAGCCACTGGGCCGGGCTTACCAGCGACTCCGACGTCTTTACAACCAAGCGGACCGGGATCGGAACCTGCCAGTCCAACAGCGTCAAGAACCCGGTGGGCTGGTGGTACTTCTACATCGACAACGTGACAGCCTCCGGCTACACGTTCCGGAGCGACCTGGGCGAGACCCAGGACGCGATCTACGCCGGCGGCATCCCTCCCGCCCCGCAGGCGCCGAATGCCTTCTCCGTGTCGCAGTCAGGCGGGGCCGCCTCGGGGGCAGCCGTGGAGTTCATGCTCAACCTCCCCGAGGACGCTTACGTCAGTTTCGCGCTATACAACGTTGCCGGGCAGAGAGTGAGGACTCTGGTCGAAGACACTCTGCCGGCGGGCTCAATCGGTATTTCGTGGGACGGCACGGGCGACAGTGGCGCGCCCCTCGCCAACGGAGTGTATTTCTATCGTGTCACTGCTGGGGCGAACACCGCTACCAGCAAGGTAATGCTGGTGAAGTAGTCTGTGAGGTGGCTCGCGGGAGAGGCGCTTCGTTCAGAGTACTGATATTCACTCCGCGCTCTCTCCCGCGTCGCCCCCTCACCAATGAGGGCCGAGGAAGGGCCGACTGCCCGTAGCGAATATCAGTTCTCTGAGCGAAGGGCTTCGGCCCGACGAGGGCCACACTGTCGGCGCCGTTACTTGATGTGGGAGATCACCAGCCGGTGCTTGCCTCCGGGGCGCATCTCGATCTTGCCCCCCAGATCCAGCGTGACCTGCATTGCGGGCCCGCAGGCCTCCCGGATCTTGCCGAGCACGTAAGCCCGGTCATCGTCCGAAAACTCCTGCGTCGCTTCCAACCTGATGGTTATTGCATCCAGCTTCTCTTGGACCACCTGCAGGCGCTCGATCCCCTTGGCTCGCTTGAGCAGAATGGTCCAGAAGGTTCCGCCTATCGCGTTGCCGTTGGGGGCCCTGACCACGTCGAAGGTTCGGCCCAGCGCGCTCTCGAGCCTGGGCAGCGTCAGCCCGCACTCGCACCTCTCCCAGGTGATGCTCCCCGCGTCCTCGATCCCGTACCTGATGAACGGCATTCCGAGATTATCCAGATCGGTTATAACCAGTTCGGCGAGGTCATCGCCGCCGGGCGACTTGCCGATCGGCACAGTCTCGACCAGCAGCCGTTCGCTGGCCAGGTGAAGTCCGTTCCTCGCTCGGCACTCCCTGGCCATTGCCCCGAACTCGCAACAGCCGTAGTGATTGTAGACCTTGGCCCCGAAGCCCTGCTCGATCGTGGCTCGCTGCCACTCGAACAGCGTCTCGCCCGACACCAGGATCACCGGCGGCGAGAAGCCCGCCGTGCCTTTGGCCGCCGGCGACTTCGAGAAGTGCACCAGGAACGACGGATAGCTGACGAAGACCTTGGGCCTGAACCTGGCGAGGGTCGCCGAGTAAGCCTCGATGGTCTCGGCGTCCATCGTGTAGGCGGAAAGCACCAGGGTGTTGGAAAGGTACGACCTCAGCGAGCTCGCCAACCTCTTCGACCTGGCAGCGTCGAAGGCGGTTCCCCACAGGTAGGCGGTCTTCTCCCCGACGCGTATCCCCAGCCACTGATTCATGTGAATGTGGCTTGCCCGGCGGGACTCCGATGACGCCGCATCGTAGTGGAAGTAGAGGCTCTCACCGGTGGACCCGCTGGTGCTTCCCGGAGTGAGCCTGCTTGCCGGATAGGCGTCCGACATCAAGTCCTGGGCGTTCTCGCGGAATGTGCGCTTGCGCAGGATCGGCAGGCCCGCCAGATCTGACAGATGCCTGAAATCTCCCGGCTCGGCTCCGAGGTCCTTGAATACCCCGCGGTAGTAGGGCACGTGCGCCCACGCGTGTGCCAGCAGCCTCGTGAGCTTCTGCAACTGATAGTCGCGTATCCGGTCGGGTCCCATGCGCCCCACTTCACGCGCTTCGGCAAGATAGCGCAGCACCCGATCTCGCTTCAGGGCCCGATACGCGGGGTAGATCACCCTCTCAATGATCACAGGATTCATCGGCCGCATGTTAGCAGAACTCCCGCTCGCGATCAACCGCCGGCGACAGGACCCGCCGGTCGAGCTGGCTTCGGTCGGGGCCGAGGAAGGGCCGATTGCCCGTAGCGAATATCAGTACTCTGAGCGAAGGGCTTCGGCCCGACGACGGCC
>JBAQHK010000027.1:0-2058 GCA_049288275.1 bacterium
GTACTGCCCGCGCGTCTTGACACCTCCGCAGGTGTTTGATATGGTGCCTGAGGGACGCTCCCTCACTATATGAAGAACCAACATCAATCGCTGCCGGCAAGCCCCTGTGAAGTTGCCTCCTTCCGCATGGATGGCTGGCTCATAGAGCCTGCCCTCAACCGTCTGTCCCTCGAGGGCGAAGCCATCCAGATCGAGCCCAGGATAATGCACGTCCTGGTCTGCCTTGCCGCAAGCTCCGGCAGGGTGGTCTCGAGGACCGCGCTGCTGGACGTGGTATGGAGCAAGGCCGTCGTGAACGAAGAGGCGCTGACTCAGGCCATCTCGCATCTCCGGCGAGTCTTCGGCGACGACCCGCGCAGTGCCAGAATCATCCAGACAATCCACAAGAGCGGCTACCGCCTGCTTCCGCCGGTGGTGTGGGAAGGCCCGGCGAGTGGCGGATCCGCGGCCGCCGTTCCCACGGCCGCCGAAGCCGCGGCAGTCGTCCCAACGGCCGATGCCGCACCTGCATCTGCTGCACCCACAGCCGTGCAGGCGCCAAAGCCTCCTGCCGGACCGAGGTTCACTCGTACACGGGTGGCGGTCCTGCTGGGCGCGCTCATGGTAATCCTTGTCGTGGTATCGGTGATGGCGACCCTGCCGCGCTCCCGAATGGCGCTTCTGAGAAAGCCCGTGGTGTGGGAGGCTTTGCCTCTTACCAGCTATCCCGGCCACGAGATCCATCCGGCGATCTCCCCGGACGGCACGCGCACCGCGTTCGCTTGGGCCCGGGATGACGGCGGCAACTACGACATCTACGTCAAGCAGCGCAATACCGAAACCCCGTTGCGGCTCACCGAGACCGAGGACGTCGAGTTCTGCCCGGCGTGGTCTCCCGACGGAACTGAGATCGCCTACGCCCGGGTGTCTGACAGTACGGCCTCAATCTGGATAGTCCCCGCCATCGGCGGGCCTTCGCGCAGGGTGACCGTGGCCGGGACCAACATAAAGGGCATCGATTGGTCGCCCGACGGGGCCACACTGGTCTACTCTGCCGTTGCCGATCCGCTTGAGCCGGCGCGGGTCGTTGTGCACTTCCTTGAGACCGGTGAAAGCCGCGCTGTGGCTGAGCCCTTACCCTCGTCGCGGGGAGACATCCGGCCGGTTTTCTCTCCCGACGGCAAGCGCATAGCTTTCGCGCGGGCCGATCGGACCGGGCTCGACGACCTGTACGTGATCGGCGCGGCCGGCGGCAGTCTGGAGCGCATCACCCATTCACAGCACAGCATCGCCGGACTGGACTGGACCGCCGACGGCAAGTCGATAGTCTTCTGCTCGGCCGCGAGCTGGCTGTCGGATACGCGTCTGTGGCGGGTGAACCTCGATGACGGTTCGCTTGCGTGGCTGCCCACTGTCGGTCACCGGCCGTCCCGGCCCTCGGTTGCAACCAAGGGGCGGGGACTGGTGTACGAGGACTTGAGCCTCAAGTCGGACATCATGCTGGTTCCGGTGGGCAAGGTTCCGGGCACGTCCCGCGCCGCGGCCCGCCCGGTCATAGCCTCAACTCAGCACGACTACGGCCCGCAGTTTTCCCCGACGGGCCGCTTGATATCCTTCATCTCGACCCGGTCCGGGAGTCCCCAGGTCTGGATTTGCGACAGCGACGGGGCCGATCCTCGGCAGGTCACCAGGCTGGAGCAGGCTTCGATCTGGAGCCCGTGCTGGTCTTACGACGAGCGCTACATAGCCTTCGGCGCTGCGCCCGAGCAAGTGACCGGGATCTACGTTGCCGAGGTGGAATCAGGCGCGCTGCGGTGCATCTCGACCGCCGACCGCCACGAGCTTCCTCTGGGCTGGTCGCGTGACGGTCGATGGCTCTATTGCAAGTCCGATCTGGGCGATGCCTGGTGGGTGCGCAGAGTGCGCCTGGACGGAAGCGAAAGCGCCGACATTATGGAGAAGGACGTCTTCAGGCTTGCGGAATCGATGGCGGGCGATCGACTGATCTACTCCAGGAGCGATGTCCCGGGCGTCTGGTCGGCCTCGCTCGATGGCGCCGACGAGCGGTGCCTGATAGAC
>JBAQHK010000028.1:0-2194 GCA_049288275.1 bacterium
CCTTCGCCCCGTGCGAGAAAGGGGATGCCCGCGGACTCGAGCAGGGACTTGGCCAGGACAATCATGGCCGGGTCGGCCGAGCTAAAGGCAGTGGCAAGCTTCAAAGAATCAGGGTCCGGGGGCAGCACGGGCTCGCGGCGGGGCTCAACCGGCTCTGCCACCAGCGGCACTTCGCAGTCGGCGCAATGATTGAATCCCTCGCGGTACTCCGCGCCACATATAGGGCAGTACATGTTTTGCCTCCCGTGCGGCCTCGGCCGCCTCACATCAGGATGGTAGCAAGAAGTGATGGCAACCGCAACGCCGCAGCAGGACAAGGCTCACAGCACCTTGAAATACCGGACCAGGGGGAGCCCGGTGTAACCGGTCTTCTCGTAGGACCTGCGGGCGGGCAGGTGAGACCGGTCTCCGCCGGTCTCGGCCACGGCCATCGTCATGCCGCTCTCCTTCATGCGGTCCAGGGCGAACCGATTGAGCTCGGTGCCCACGCCCCGGGATTGGTGGTCGGGATGAACGGCGAGGTACTGGACCGTCCCGGCCCGGCTCTCGAAGTCCAGTCTATAGGAGATGAAGCCCACGACCGCGCCATCCGACACCGCGACAAATGCGTTTATCCCGCTGTCTTCTGCAACCAGCCTGGCGATGCCCCGTCTCTTGTTTGCTTTCCAGTCCGGCCAGATCGCCGGGTATATGTCGGGGCCGAGGATCTCCCTGAACGACGCGTACACCGGCCGCCACGCGAGGAGGGCCAGGTCGACCAGCGCGGCTATGTCGGAACTGCGAACTGCACGGATTTCAAGTTCCATGAGTGCCTCTCCTCGAAGATTGCGTTGTCCGGCTCTATGAGTACTCCCCGAGGGCGGCTGACAGCCGCTCGAGGTGAATCGTGCCTTCCAGCGCCACCGCCGCCAGATAAAGCGATATGCGCCACAGGCTGCGCCGGCCGCTGAATCCCGGATCGATGGGCATTTCCGCCCGGTAGCCTTCGAAGACCTCCTCCGGCGCCGGCTGGAAGCAGTCTATCAGGGCCAAGTCGATCTCGGGGTTGCCGTAATAGACTGCCGGGTCTATGACGAAGGCGCCTCTTGCGGTCGATATGAAGTTGTTCTGTTGGGCGTCCCCGTGCAGCAGGGACGGCGCCGGCTCGGGACCGCACAGTTCCGGAAGCCTTCTCAGGATGTCCTCCACTTGGGACGCCAGGGAGGAAGGAAGATTGCCGGACGCGATTGCCGCTTCTAGACGGGGGCGGAGGCGACGCTCTCCGTAGAAAGTTGCCCAGTGGTCCGCGGGTCTGTTGTCCTGATACATGGGGCCGATAAAGCCGTTGGCATGGAAGCCGCACTTGTCGGACTTCAACCGGTGAATACGCCCGAGCGCCCGGCCGATCGCCCTCCAGTCCTGCGGCGTGCGCGGGACAGCTTCGAGTCCCTCCATTATGAGCAGGGTTCCGCCGGCCGCGGGCACGATGCCTATGGGAGTCGGTATCATCGCCCCGGCCTGTTCGCAGAGGTAGCGCAACCCCGCAAGTTCGCATTCGAACTGCGCTCGGCCGTTCGCCGCGTCGCTGAACTTGGCGAACACGGCGTAGGCGCCGTCGGAGAGGATGGCACAGGGGTGGCAGGCGAACTCCGACATGTCCCGGGCGCGTGCCACGCTCCAGGGTCGCCCGGCGTGCACCGAGACAGCGGCTTCGATCGCCGCGCGAAGAGGCGCCGCGGCGAGCCGGACCGAGCCGTGTGCGCTCGATGCTCTCCCGGGTGCGTCGAATGAGTTCTCGTTCTGGCGATTCTCGGCCATCTCCGGCACTCCTCAGACTTGCACTGTATCCTCTGGCAGCGGATTCGTGAAGATGTGAACGTGAAGATGCAAGAAGCGCACGGGGCGGGTGCTTACAAGCTCCGGCGGGTGCGGCGGAGCCTGAGGGAGTTCGTGACCACGTTTACCGAGCTCAGGGCCATGGCGGCCTCGGCGATGATTGGGTGGAGGAGACCCAGGGCGGCAAGCGGGATGGCCACTACATTATAGAAGAAGGCCCAGAAGAGGTTCTGCCTGATCTTGGAGAAGATCGCGCGGGAGAGCCGGATCGCCCGCACCACTCCCATCAGGCTCTCGCCGGCGAGGGTGATGTCCGAGGATTCCATGGCTATGTCAGTTCCCGTTCCTATGGCGACGCCCACGTCGGCCTCGGTCAAGG
>JBAQHK010000029.1:0-11551 GCA_049288275.1 bacterium
GTCCACCATGGTGCCGAAGTTGCCCTTGCCATGGTAGTTGTAGCTGGTGAAGGGGCTCGTGGCCACGTGTTTGGGATTGTCCCGCATCGAGCGCACGCCCAAGAGGTCGAAGGTCTGGCCGTCCAGGATGTAGTCGGTCAAGCCCTCCTCGAGCATTTCCACCAGGTACTTGTTGCTTCCCCCGCGGATGAAGCGCGCCTTGATGCCGGACTCCTTCATCATCTGCTTGAGGAAGATGGCGAAGGCCAGCGAGGTGCCGCCGGCGCCCGCCTGGAATGAGAAGCCGTCCTTCAAGATCCCCGCGGCTCTCACGAACTTGGCGGTCATCTCGGCGATCAGTAGCCGATCCGGGCTCTTGGTTATCTCGGTTGTGCCGGAGACGATCTTGGCGGGGTCGCCGATCTTGTCTATCACAACAACGGCGTCCACGTAGTTGCCCTGGATCTGCCATGGGACGCACGGGAAGGGAACCAGGTTGTCTGTCACCACGATCACCCTGTCGGCGTACTGGGAATCCGCCAGGGCAAAGAAGAGCGAGCCGCAGGCCGAAGGGCCGTTAACGCCGTTGGCGTTGCCGAAGGCGTCGGCGGTGGGCGCCGCGATCACCGCGACGTCCACGTGGACCTCGCCGTCCTGGATCGCCTGGTAGCGTCCGCCGTGGCTGCGGAGCACGCCGAGGCCGCGGGTCATCTTGCCCCGCGAAGTGTACTCACCCAGGGGACCGTTCATGCTGCCCTCGATGTGGTGGATCGTGCCGTCGTCCAAATACTTGACCAGCGGTTGATGGCAGGGGAAGGAGGCGCTGGGAAACCACATCAGGTCCTTGACTCCCATCGCGGCCGCGGCGTCGAAGATCTGGTTCGAGACCAGATCGCCGTTACGGAAGTGGTGGTGGGTGGAGATGGTCATGCCGTCCTTGAGGCCGACCTTCTCCAGGGCTGTCCTCAGGTCCTTCACCACCTTGTTGCCGTCCGCCGGGTAGTCCTTGGTCGAGGCTATGGGAGGGGCCGCCTTTCTGCCCTTGGGCGAGTGCTTGCCCACGCCGAGGTAGGGGACCTGCTCCTTGCCGTTTGCCGTGGTCGGGACCATTCGTCCCACGGCGTTCTTCACGAGTTCCTGCTTCATTTGGTCTCCCTCCAGTCTTGGGCGAGTTTCCCCGACGCCACCGCGAGATCGACGGTGCGGAGGGCTCTCTTCACGACCGGCGGATCGATCATCTTGCTGCCCAGGCTTACCACCCCGAGGCCCTTGGCCTGGGCGTCGTCGTAGGCCACGACTATGGCCCTGGCGCGCTTGATCTCATCCTCGGTCGGCGCGAAGGAATCGTTAATCACCTCTATCTGGCGCGGGTGGATGCAGCCCTTGCCTTCGAAGCCCAGGCTCTTTGCCTCGAGCACGCTCTGACGCAGGCCCTCCATGTCGGAGACGTCCGAGAAGACGGTGTCGATGGGCTGGACCTTGGCCGCGCGCGCTGCGTTCACCACCTGGGAGCGGGCCCAGAAGCTCTCCCGGCCCTCGTTGGTGCGCCGCGTGCCGATGTCGGCGGTATAGTCCTCGAGCCCGATGGTCAGCGCCACGACGTTGGGGGAAGCCGCGGCTATCTCGTAAGCCTTGATCGCTCCCAGGGCGGACTCCACTATGGGCATCAAGAAGACGTCGCCCGCCGTCTTGCGCTTCTTCTTTATCTCGGCGATCCGGGCGTCAACGGCCTTGACCTCGTCGGCGCTCTCGCACTTGGGGATAAGGACAACGTGGACGTTGTGGGGAACGATGAAGTCCAGATCGATCATGCCCATTTGGCCCTGGTTTATCCTCACCATGCGCTCCGAGCCCGCGAAGTCTATCCGGCGGAGCGCGTTCCTCACGTGGACGCGTGCCGAGTCCTTCTCCGAAGGGTGGACGCTGTCCTCGAGGTCCAGGATCACGCCGTCGGGCCTGTGCAGCCCGGCGTTGACCATGAACTTGGCCTCGTTGCCGGGAAGATAGAGCCGCGAGCGGCGCATGCGCTCCCGCTGGGTGCCGTACTGCGAGGCCGGCGCCACCTCTGGCAGCAGCTCGCGGGCCTCCGTGGGCTTCAGGCGCCGGACCGCGGTCTCGATGCGCGCCATCACCGTGAAGGGAAGAGCGCCCGCGTCCTCGAACTCCACCTGAGCGTGCTCGATTCCGAAGAACCTCAGGCCGCTCGCGATGGCCTCCTTGAGCGACGCCCCGTACATGCTGGCCACCTTTGACCTGAAGGTGATCGCGATTCCCCCCGAGGTCTTCTCCTCGATGGCGATCCAGCAGTCCGATCTGACTTCTTTGCCTCTTCGCCCCGCTTCACTCCTTGCCATTACGGGGTCCCCCTTTCCTGCAACTCTTTCCTGACGTAGGCCAGCAGCCCGCCCGCGTCGCGTATGGCGATTATCTCCGGCGGCAGCTTGGGAAACCTGAATTCGCGGCCGGCGATCGTGATCCTGCCGGCCTCGGGATCGACCTCGACGGCGTCGCCGGGCTTGTAAGCGTCGACGGCCTCGGCGCAATCGATCAAGACCAGACCCTGGTTGATGGCCGAACGGTAGAAGATGCGCGCGAAGCTCTTGGCTATGACGGCCTTGACGCCGAGGGCCTTGAGGCCCAGCGTCGGTTGCTCGCGCGAGCTGCCGCAGCCGAAGTTGGAGCCGGCCAGGATCACGTCGCCGGCAGCGGCCTCCTTGGCGAAGGCGGAGTCGAGATCCTCCAGCAGGTGAGGCATGACCTCCTCGGCGGTGCTGCAGGTGTAGGTATACTTGCCGGGGAAGAGCATGTCGGTATTGATGTCGTCGCCGTACTTCCAGACTCTCATCGCTTCACCGCCTTCCTCGCCTTGCGCGTCTTCCGGGGTGCCGCTTTGCGCGTCTTCCGAGGTGCCGCTTTGCGGGGCGGCCCGGCGATCTTCCCGGCCGCCGCGCTTGCCGCCACGGTTGCCGGGCTGGCCAGATAGATCTCGGCGTCGGCGCAACCCATGCGGCCCTTGAAGTTCCTGTTGGCGGTGCTCAGGCAGCGCTCGCCGGGGGCGAGCACTCCCTGATGAGCGCCGAGGCACGGGCCGCAACCGGGCGGCAAGACCATCGCGCCCGCCTCTACCAGGGCGGATATCGTGCCGTCCCTGGTGGCCGCCAGCATCACCTCGCGGCTTGCCGGGAGCACCAGGAGGCGCGAGCCCGCGGCAACGTGCTTGCCCCTCAGGGCGCGGGCGGCGGCCCTGAGATCGCCGAGCCGTCCGTTGGTGCAGGTTCCTATCAGGAACTGATTGATCTTCACATCCTTGAGATCCTTGGCCGGGACCACATTGTCCACGGTGTGAGGCTTGGCCACCACCGGCACGATCTTCCCAAGATCGTACTCCAGCACCTTGATGTACGATGCGTCCTCATCTGCCCACACCGGCTTCCAGCCCCTGGGCGCTCCGGCTTGCCTGAGATAGGCCTCGGTCTTGGCGTCCACCGGGAAGACCGCGATCTTGGCGCCCATCTCCACGCCCATGTTGGCGATGGTGAGGCGCTCCTCCATCGAAAGCGACGCGACGTTGCCGTGGAACTCGACCGCCAGGTAGTTGGCGCCGTCGGCGCCGATATCGCCTATGATCTGGAGCACCAGGTCTTTGGCCGACGCCGGGGGCGCGAGCTTGCCCTTCAAGACGATCTTCAGAGACTGGGGCACTTTGAGCCAGGTCTTGCCGGTCAGGAGTATCGCCGCCGCCTCGGTGCGATCTATACCCGTGGCGAACGCTCCCACGGCCCCGTAGGTGCAGGTGTGGGAGTCACTGCCCACTATCACCGAGCCCGGCACGGCAAGGCCCTTGGCGACCACGATCTCGTGGCAGATGCCCTCGCCGGCGTCGAAGAAGTTTCTGACGCCGAACTTGGCGACGAACTCCCTGATCTTCTTGTGGCTGGTGGCGGTCTTCTCGTTCGCCGCCGGCACCACGTGATCCAGCACGATCACGGGAACGTTGCGATCGTGCAGGCCGTATTTGTCAAGATCCGCGTTGACCTTTGACACGATGGGCGCCGCGTTGTCGTGCATCAAGAGATGATCGGGCTTGACGGTGATTATCTGGCCCGGCTCGACGCTCTTGGCGCCGCTCTTGGCCGCGAGCACCTTCTGTGCGAAAGTCCTGCCCATGCTCTTACCTCCCGTGGTCGTCACTTGTTGAGCAATCCCCCGCGCTTGTAGATGGCGAGCTGCACCTCGGAGAAGGGCTCGACCGCGGCGCTCCGGCCGGTGGCCTGGTTGGTTACGGTGCCCTCGACGAAGTCCGCGGTCACCGTGTCGCCGTCCCTGAGTCGGAGATCGGTGACGTCGCCCACCACGATGGGCAGGCCGGCGTTGATCGCGTTCCTCTCGTAGATCGCGCCGAAGGACCTGCCGACGATCGCCTGCACCCCGAGGCTCTTGAAGCAATCCACCGCGTGCTGGCGCGACGAGCCGCAACCGAAGTTGCCGCCCACCACCACTATGTCCCCCGGCTTGACCTTGGCCGGGAAGTCCGTCCAACCCTCGAGATTGCCGAAGCAGTACTTGGCCATCTCGCCCACGTCGGTCGTTGCCAGGTGCTTGTTGTGGAAGATCATGTCGGTATCGATGTTGTCCTTGCCCACGACCCAGACCCGCCCGGTGACCTTGAGCGGCGCCCGGGGCGCTCCCGCCTCCTGTGCGACCTTCTCAGCCGACTTGGTCTCTGCCGCGGCGCCGGAAGTCTTGGCGGAGGTCTTGGCGGCTTCCCGCACTTCCACTTGGGCGTCAATCTCGTCCGGCGCAACTATGAAGCCGCGCACTGCGGACGCAGCAACCACGGCGGGGGAGGCCAGATAGACCTCGCCCTGGCCCTGCTTGCCGGGGAAGTTGCGGTTGCCGGTCGAGACCGTGACTTCGTTGGGCCCGTTCATTCCGATCTGACCGGCGGCGCATCCGGCGCATCCGGCGTTGCCCACCAGAGCGCCGGCCTCCTTGAAGATCCCGATCAGGCCCTCGCGATAGCACCTCTGCCAGATCTTGTCTGTGGAGGGCACGATCTTCAGCACCACGCCTGGCGCGACCTTGCGCCCCTTCAAGATCTGGGCAACCGCGAGCATGTCGGCGTAGCGCCCGTTGGTGCAGGAGCCTATGAAGGCCGAGTGGATGCTGGTCCCCCGAACCTCGCTTACCGCGACCACCTTCTCGGGATTCCCGGGCAGGGACACCAGGGGCTTGAGGCCCGTGATGTTAATCCTGACGTCGCGCTCGTAGCGCGCGTCCCTATCGGCCGCCACGAGCTCGTACTGCTTACCGGTTATCTCCTTGAGTTCCTTCGCCACCGAAAGCGAAGGCGGGAAGAGGATGATGATGGCGCCCATCTCGGTCGCCATGGAAGAGAGCGTGATCCGCTCCGCCAGCGTCATCAGATCAGCCACACCACCATAGACCTCGGCCGAGACGCCCAGCAGCCCGCTTGCGCCGGTCTGCTTCAGGAGGGCGAGGGTTATGTCCTTGGCGGTCACGCCGTCGGGCCGCTTGCCCTCGAGCCAGATTCGCACCGAAGGCGGCACCTTGAACCACACTCTGCCGTGGGCGAAGGCCGCTGCGATGTCCTGATCGCCCATGCCCTGGCCGAAGGCGCCGATTGCTCCCAGGATGTTGGCGTGGGAGTCGGTGGAGACCAGAGTCGAGCCTGGAGCCGCCAGGCCCTCGTCGATCGCGACGTGGGTGCCGATCCCAGCGGTGATGTCGTAGACCTTGATGCCGCGCTTGGCCGCAAAGAGCCTGATCTTCTGCTGGTTGGCCGCGTACTTCTGATCCGACCCGGTGGGATTGCAGTCGAAGGTGAAGAAGGTCCGTCCCGGGTCGTCGATCGCCAGGCCGCGCTCCTCCAGATGCTTCACCACGCTGGCCCCGCCGAAGTCGCGCGCGGCCCTCACGTCGATTGCGACATCCGCGATCTCGCCGGCCTTGACGGCCTTCCCGGCGTGCGCCGAGATGATCTTCTCAATCAGGGTCTGTCCCATAAAGCCTCCACCGTCTCCGTTCGCATGTTGACTATAGCTTCGAGATCACCGCGTCGGTCATCTGGTCGGTGCTCGCCGCGCCCTTCTTGAAGACCTCCGCGCTGCCGGGGAGCCTCAGCATGTCGTAGGTTCTGACCTTGCCCTCTTCCACCACGCGCGCGATCGCGCGCTTGATGCGCTCGGCCTTCTGCAGCTCCCCGACGTGCTCCAGCATCATCACCGCGCTCATGAACATGGCGATGGGGTTCACTATCGAGGGCTTCAGGCTTTCGTACTTGGGCGCCGAGCCGTGCGTGGGCTCGAAGATCGCCACGTCCTCGCCGATGTTGGCGCTGCAGGCGAAGCCCAGGCCGCCCACCAGGCCCGCGAAGCCGTCGGAGACGATGTCGCCGAACATATTGCCGGCCACCACGACGCCGAAGTCCTCGGGATTCTTCGTCAGCCACATCATCTGGGCGTCTATGTTGTTCTCCCAGAGCTGGATGTCCGGGTAGCTCTTCTGGATCTTGACGGCCTCGGTGAGCATCATGCCGGAGGTCTCGCGGATCACGTTGGGCTTCTCCGTGAGAGTGACCGACTTGTAGCCGAACTTCTTGGCGTAGGCGAAGGCCTCGCTCAAGATCCTCTGACAGGCCTGGCGGGACATGATGCGGCAGGAGATCGCCAGGTCCGCGCTCGGGACCTGCTTGAAGGCCTTCATCTTGGGATGGGTCTCCAGGGCTCGCCGCACCTCGTCCGGCGGATTGGTCCACTCCACTCCGGAGTAAAGGCACTCGGTGTTCTGCCTGAAGATAACGGTGTCCACCATCGGCTCTTCGCAGCTGCCGTCTCTGCGCCTGACGAAATTGAGGGGGTTGCCCTTGAAGCTCTTGCAGGGCCTGATGCAGATGTCGAGGTTGAAGTGCTGCCTCAAGCCCACGATGGGGCTGAAGTAGGTGTGCCCCTTGCCCTGGAGCTCGGCGGCCAGCTCCTTGTCGGCCTTGGCCTTGGGCTTGGAGGTGATCGCGCCGAAGAGCGACAGCTTGTGTTTGGCCAGGAGCTCGAGGGTTCGCTGGGGAAGGGCATTGCCCTCCTTGCACCAGAATTCCCAGCCGATGTCGCCGTGGACGTACTGGGCGTCGAAGCCCACCGCGCCCAGGACCCGCAGGGCCTCGGGAAGAACCACCTTGCCGATGCCGTCACCCGGCATCGTTACTACCGTGTACTTGGCCATCTCGAACCTCCGAGTAGTTTGCAAACCCAGTGGAGATCTACTTCAAGGCTCCCGCAGGCACGTTGCTTTGACTTGCTTCGACCCCTCCGCGCGTGGAGCTTCAGACCTATATATTCTATAATAGGAAAGGCCTATGTCAATTGTAACCGGACGCTAACGGGACGGGGCGCGTGATAGAAACCGTGAAGGGCGATGAAGCAGCGCACATCTTCCTGTCGCACTTGAAGTTAGGGAGTGCGCTGCGGGGCCTGCCTTATCTGCGCGGCCTCGCCCGCCGCTTCGCCGAGCTTCCTTACGAGAACATCAGCAAGATCCTGAAGGCCGCCGAGGCGCCGACACCTGAGGAGGCGATGAGATTTCCCTGCGAGGTGGTGACCGATCACATCCAGCGCGGCTTCGGGGGAACGTGCTTCTCGCTGACCTTCCTGTTCGAGCGCATGCTCACCGCGCTGGGCTTCGATTGCTACAAGGTGATGGCCGACATGCGCTCCGGCGAGAACGTCCACTGCCTGGTCGTGGTGCGCGAAGGCGGGGCCAAGCACATCGTCGATCCCGGCTATGCCCTCTACGAGGTGGCGGCGCTGCCGGGAAGCGCGCCGGGCGCCGCAGGGACGTCACGCGAGCGCGTGCGCTGTCCCCACGCCACGGTGGAGATTGAGACCCGTGAGGACGGGCGGTACGACCTCTGGACCGACGATGCCGCAGGGCGCAAGTGGCGCTATCGCTTCACCGACCGGCCGGCCGCCGACGCCGAGTTCGAGCGCCATTGGCTGGAGTCCTTCGGCAAGCCTACGCTCAGGAACATCTGTCTTACGCGCATGACGCCTCGCGGTCACATCTACCTGAGGAAGGACTTCTTCAAGTTCACCTCCCCCGAGGCCGTGGAGAAGCGCCGCGTCAAGGCCGGCCGTGAGCGTCTGGTGGAAGAGGAGTTCGGCATCGGAGCCGAGTGGGTGGAGGCCGCCCAGCGGGTTCTGGACCTGGACGCCCCGCGACGGGGCGCGCAACGAAGGAGGGGCGAGCGTGGCTGAAATCGCGCCGGTCAGGCCCGTGCAGGTGATCGCCGCGGTGCTCGTAGCCGATCTCGGGCTGCTTCCTGACGTGGAACGCGACCTCGAGCGGCGGCTGTCGCCGATTGAAGCCCGCTCCGAGCCCTGTGACTTCGACTGCACGACCTACTACGGCCCGGAGATGGGAGAGGGGCTCAAGCGCGTCCTCTATGCCTTCCGGGACCTGGTAAGCCCCGAGACCATAGTGGACATAAAGCTTGCGACAAACCAGGTCGAAGAGTATTATGCAGACTCAGGCAAGCGACGAGTCAACATCGATCCTGGCTACCTGGATTTTCACAAGTTGGTGCTCGCCTCTGCGAAATTCCTCGGCCAGAAGATATGCTTGGGCAGGGGTATTTATGCGGACCCCACGCTCTATTATGATAAGGGATGGAAGCCCTACCCCTGGGGCTTCCCGGATTTCAAGGACGGCAGGTACAACGGGTTCCTCGCCGAAGTGAGAGCGGCCTACAAGGCCAAGCTGCGCAGGGTCGGCGAGCGCGAAGTGGAGGATGAGGAGGAGAAGTGAAGGACACACAGAAGGACACGCAGTTGGAGAACAACATTCGCATCACAATCAAGGTGGACGGCGGCCGGGAGCATACCTTCCCCGCCGGCACCACCACGCTCGAGATAATCCAGACCGTCAAGCCCGAGACCGCGCACCCCATCGTGGCAGCGCGGTTCAACAACAAGGTCCTGGGGCTGATGACGCCCCTCAAGACCGACGGCAGACTGGAATACGTCACTCTGGACAGCGGCGACGGCATGAGCGTCTACCGCCGGAGCCTGACCTTCATTCTGATCCGCGCGGCCCGGGAGATCTTCATAAGCCCCAAGATGTACGTCAGGCATTCCTTGAGCCAGGGCTACTACTGCGAAATCGACCTGGGCCGGACCCTGGACCCGGACGATCTCCACAAGCTGGAAAGGCGGATGCGGGAGATAGTCGAGGCCGACATCCCCTTCGTCAGGCGCGAGGTCAGCGTCCAGGAGGCCCTGGACATCTTCCAGAAAGACGGGCAGATGGACAAGGTCAGCGTGCTGAAGTACCGGACCGAGCCCACGGTCAACATTTACGGCCTGGGCGAGTTCAACGATTATTTCTACGGCTGCCTTGCTCCCAGCACCGGCTACATCAAGACCTTCGAGCTCCGGTACTACCCGCCGGGCTTCATCCTGCGGTTCCCGATGCACGACGACCCCACGACCATCCCGGAGTTCCGCGAGCAGAAGAAGATGGCCGAGGTTTTCCGCGAGTACGTCCGGTGGGGACAGATCCTGGGCGTGGCGCGCGTGGGCGACCTCGACGAGATCGTCCAGAGCCAGTCGGCCTACGAGACCGTGCGGATCGCGGAAGCCCTGCATGAGAAGAAGATGGGCCAGATGGCCGACATGATTCAGAGCAAGATCACCCGGCCGCGGCTGATCCTGGTCTCGGGCCCGTCGGGTTCGGGCAAGACAACTTTCTCCAAGCGCCTGGCGATCCAGATGCGCGTCAACGGCATGAAGAACGTCACGCTCTCCCTGGACAACTACTTCCTGGACAGGGACGAGACGCCCAAGGACGAGACCGGCGAGTACGACTTCGAGGCGCCCGAGGCGATCGACATAGAGCTGTTGAACGGCCAGCTGCTGGAGCTCCTGGCCGGCCGCGAGGTCGGCGTCCCGCGGTTCAACTTCAAGGAGGGTCGCAGGCGAGGCTATCGCAAGATGCGGCTCGATCCCTGCGAGATCCTGATCCTGGAGGGCATCCACGCCCTGAACCCCAAGCTGACGCCATCGATCCCGTCGATCATGAAGTTCAAGGTCTACGTCAGCGCCCTGTCGCAGCTCAACGTGGACAATCACAACCGCGTGCCCACCACCGACACCCGGAAGCTCCGGAGGATCGTGCGCGATCATCTCTTCAGGGGCTACGGCGCCATAGACACCCTCTCAACGTGGCACTCGGTCAGGGACGGCGAGGAGCAGTACATCTTCCCCTATCAGGAAGAGGCCGACGCCATGTTCAACTCGTCGCTGGTCTACGAGCTGTGCGTTCTCAAGGGCTACGCGGAGAAGCTTCTGGCCGAGATCACAGATGAAGTGCCGGAGTACGCCGAGGCAAGGCGGCTCTTGCGGTTCCTGTCGTACTTCCTCACGATCAAGGCCGAAGAGGTGCCGCGCAATTCGATCCTCAGGGAGTTCATAGGCGGCAGCGTTTTCAAGTACTGAGGTTTCAGTCATGGATGAGCGAAGGAAGAGCCTGATCGTAACCGGCGTTCAGATTGGCGACATCACCCTCGCGCTTGCCGGACTTGCCGCGGAGATCCCGCCCTGGGCCGCAGGACTCGATCTGGCCAGGTACGCGAGCGAGGCCGGGGCCGAGGGAGCCGCCCGTGAGGTGGAGGGCCTGCTGTCGGGCGCGGATGCCGTGACCCCAGAGGCCAAGGGTGCGGACGCCAAGGCGCTAGCCACCACCCTGGCGCCGGGGCTGGCCGGGCTGACGGTTGACCGCGCCATCGCGCGCGGCAAGTTCCTGTCGGCGACTCGCTGCCTCGAGATCCTGAACAAGAAGGACGAATACGTCGCCAGGTATCTGGCGGCCGCCCAGAAGCACATCGGCCAGGGCGAGCTCAAGCAGGCCGCCGAGGCGCTGGTCACCGCGTCCAATCTCGAGCTCAACGAGGGGACGCCGCTCTTTCAGTACACCGGGCCGGCGCTCCACCAGGCCTGTACCGCGAGCCGCGAGAAGTGCGTCACCGCTCTGCCTGCCGATGCCGCGGTGCTGGTCGCGCTTCAGTACCTCTTGGAAGGGGCCAGGACCTGCGAGGCCGTTGGGGCCCTGTCGGCCGAGGCGCGTAAGGAGCTTTTGCCATTTGTGGCCCAGGCCCGCGACCCAGAAGCCGCAAACTTCTGTCGGGCTTACAAGCAGGCCCAATCTGATCTCGAGGCAATCGAGCAGGGGGATCTCGCTGCGCTCAAGGCGGACCTCAAGAGACTCTCAGGCGGGATTACCGCCTTTGCGGACGCCATCGGCTCGGCCTCTTCAGGCGACGTCGCGTCCAGGGATGTCCTGGAACGGGTCATGAGGAACGCTGCAAGCCTCAGGAAAGAGTTCAGCGACATCGAGAACCTGGTCGGCGCGCTTCAGCTGCGGCGCATAAGGCGGAGGCTCGAGCAGGTGGTGGAGAGCCGGGCCGAGCTGACCGATGCCCGGGACGCCCTCAAGAAGGGCTCGGGGCTGGCGGCCTCCATGGACTCGCTGCTTGATGTCGTGGACGACCTCACCAACAAGG
>JBAQHK010000030.1:0-33935 GCA_049288275.1 bacterium
AGACACGGGACGTGCCAGAGCATGGCTCTGGGTGGCTGGTCTGCTCTCCATCGCGCTGGTTGACGTATCGCTTCAATGCGCGCTGGCGAAGACGCACCAGGTCTCGCGGCCCCAACCCGTAACGCTCTCGGGGTCTTTCCCGCCTCCTCCGTCGACGCGCCAAGTGGCCGTCACGGACACCCTCCACGGGGTCCCGCTCACCGATCCTTATCGCTGGCTTGAGGATCAGACCAGTGCCGAGACGAGGGCCTGGGTTGATGCCCAGAATGCCTACACGCAGTCAGTCATCGGCACCCTGCCCGGCCGGGAGGAGATCGAGCGGGATCTCGGGGCCTTGATGCGCAATGACGCGACGCGCACTCCCATCGAGCGAGGAGGCCGGTACTTCTATGAGAAGCGGCTCGCCGACCAGGATCTCTACATGATCTACGTTCGCGACGGCGCCGCCAGTCCGGCAGGCGGCACAACCGCAGAGGCACCCACGACCGACCGCGTCCTCGTGGATCCGCATCCTCTGAGCGAGGATCATTCCACCAACGTTGATCTCTTGACAGCCTCCGAGGACGGCACGCTCTTGGCCTACGGTATCCGCAAGGGCGGCGAGGACGAGACCACAATCAGGTTCCGCGACGTCGCGAGCGGCAACGATCTCCCCGATGAGCTCCCGCGGGCCGACTACTACGAGGTGGTCATAGCCCCGGACATGAAGACCGTCTATTACTCCCTGCACGACAGCATCGGCCCGCACGTTCTCACGCACACAATCGGCACCGATCCGGCCGGGGACCAGGAGATCTTCGGCAAGGCCTACGGGCCGGAGATGACGGTCTCGGTGAGCCTCTCGCAGAACGGCCGCTGGGTGGTCTTCGCCGTCTACTACGGATCGGCCTCGAGGTGCGACATCTACTATTGGGACACCACCCGGCGCGGCTTCATCATGCCGCTGGTGAAGGACATCGATGCGGACTTCGCGGTCGTCCACGCCGGCGATCACCTCTACCTTAAGACCGACTGGGAAGCGCCCAGGGGCAGGGTCATAGACGTGGACCTCACCAGCCCGCGGCGCGAGAACTGGCGGGACGTCGTACCCGAGACCGAGGATGTGATTGAAGGTGCGGTGGCAATCGGCGGGAAGATCTTCGTCACCTACATCCACAACGTTGTCCCCACAATCAGGATCTACGAGCCCGACGGAAGTGCGGGCGGCACGGTCGAGCTTCCCGCCATGGGCTACGTGGGGGAGATCAAGGGTCGGTGGGACGGCAACGAGGCCTTCTTCTACTTCTCCTCTTTCCACGTGGCGCCCAGGATCTATAGGTACGACATCGCAGCCCGCGCGCTCAGCGTCTGGGCCGAGCCCACGGTGGCCATCAAGTCCGACCTCTTCGAGGTCTCGCAGGTCTGGTTCGAATCCAGGGACGGCGCCAGGGTGCCGATGTTCCTGGCCTCGCGCAGGGGCCTTGCCCTGGACGGCGCGAACCCGGTGCTCCTCGTGGGCTACGGCGGCTTTCGTGTCACGCAGCTTCCCTTCTTCCAGTCGCAGGTCGCCCACTGGATCATGCAGGGCGGCGTGTACGCTCTTCCCGGCCTGCGCGGAGGAAGCGAGTTCGGAGAGGAGTGGCACCGCGCGGGGATGCTCGACAAGAAGCAGAACACCTTCGATGACTTCATCGCGGCCGCGGAGTGGCTCATCCGCGAGGGATACACCAATCCCTCAAAGATCGCCATATCCGGAGGCAGTAACGGCGGGCTCTTGGTCGGCGCGGCCATGACCCAACGGCCCGATCTCTTCAAGGCGGTGGTGTGCTGGCATCCGCTCCTGGACATGATCCGCTACCATCGCTTCCTGGTGGCGAGCTTCTGGGTTCCCGAGTACGGCTCCTCCGACGATCCCGAGCAGTTCAAGTACATCAGCGCCTACTCGCCCTATCAGCGCGTCACCGATGGGGTGGAGTATCCCGCGTTGTTCATGGTCTCGGGAGACGCCGACACCCGGGTCGATCCGCTTCATGCCAGGAAGATGGTTGCGCGCCTTCAGGCCGCGGCCGCTCCGACAGCATCGGCAGCCTCGTCTGCCTCGAGCAGGCCGGTCCTTCTGCAGTACGACACCAAGGCGGGGCACATGGGGGGCAAGCCGCTTTCCGAGCAGATAGAGGACAAGGCGGACGAGGTTCAGTTCCTGATGTGGCAGCTGGGGATGGAGCCGTAGCGGAACGAGGACCGATCCGCTAGTACAGCAGGCCGTTCACCGTTATCATCATCCCGAACATGTTGCTCTTGTATGTCAAGGGTTCCTTGTTGTCTGAAGGCCTGCCGTAGAAGAGCTGTGCCTCAACCGACAGGTGCTTGGCCAATTCGTAGCCCGCGCCAGCCGAGAAGCCCAAGCCTCCGAGAGTATCCATGTTGTTTTCGAAGGGTCCAATCCAACCCGCCACCGGAAGCGCGGCGGTGAGGTAGAGCGGTGACTCGGGGTCCAGGTAGTAGGAGACGCCAACTCCGCCTATCCCGACGGCCGTGGTGTATTCCTTGCCGTCCTCAAGCCACTCCCACTCGGCCTTGAGCCAGTTCACCTTGTTTACGTAGTAGAGTATGACGCCTTCGCTGAACCCGTAGCCTACCCGGATATCGGTGGCCGCGCCGGTGTGGGTCAGTCGTTCGAAACTGGTGGTCCCCTCGGTCAGGTGTTCCACGCTGTTCTTGTGGGATGTGTAGCCGAGTCCAGCTCCGAATCCGATAACGAAGCCTTTGCGGTTTCCGTCGAAGGCAAACGAGGTGGCGGTAACGACTAGGATGAGCGCGAGGGCGACTATGGCAGCAAATGGTTTGGACGACATTGGATCCTCCTGTGGCGTGAGCCCTCTGGTAGCGCGAGGCTCAACCCTAAGTAGAGTTACCTTATCAAGGCGAGAGGGCTTGGGTCAAGGGCTTTTTGCTCGCACTGCCGCGCCGCGCTGCGAGCTGGCTTGAGGGCATCCTTGAGGGCGGGGGACGCTGCCGATGGGCTATGGCGGGGCGTCCGGCCCGCCCACCGCAGGAGGCCAAACTTTTAGCTTGACTACTGCACAAATGTGCAGTAAAGTTAGGGTGAGAAGCATGAGAAGTGGGGCGCGGGCTGGGGCGGGAAGTGAGCGGATAGCGGATAGCGGATAGCGGATAACAGATAGGAGATAGCGGATAGTGAAGTGAACGGTGAAGTGGATAACGGGCGAGGGAGGTGGAGAGCACCATGGAGAAGCTGGACAGGATTTACGAGTTCATCCGGTCGGAGATCTCCGACCGGGGCATCCCCCCTACTATCAGGGAGATCGGCAAGCGCTTCGGCATCTCATCCACCAACGGGGTGAGGTACTTTCTCGATCGGCTCGAGGCCGAGGGCATGATCGAGCGGCGGAACTGGACCGCGCGGGGAATCAAGCTTGCGCGGACCTATGCTGACGACGCGCCGCGCAGCAGCGCCTCCGCGCTCGGCCCCGTAAGACGCGTTCCCATACTGGGGAGAGTGCCCGCGGGCAGGCCTCTGCTCTCCGAAGAGAACCTGGAGGGAACCATCCTGCTGGACGCAAATCTGGCCCGGGGCTACGAGGTCTTTGCGGTCAAGGTCAAGGGCGACAGCATGATCGAGGCAGGAATCAATGACGGCGACATCGCGGTCGTGAAGAAGAACCTGGAGCCGGGCCCCGGTGACATCGTGGTGGCGCTCCTGGACGACGAGGTCACCCTCAAGCGACTCGCCAAGCGGGGCAGGGACTTCATCCTCAAGCCGGAGAACCCGGCATATTCCGAGATCAACCTTTCGGCAATGAGCGACAAGGATATCAGGATGCTGGGGACGGTGATAGCGGTCGTAAGAAAGTACTGAACTCCTGCTGGAGGGTGAGCCGTGGAGCCAAGGATAATCTTCCACCTGGACATGGACGCCTTTTTCTCCGCCGTGGAGGTGACCTCGAACCCCGGCCTCGCAGGCAAGCCGGTGGTGGTCTGCGGCGATCCCTACCGGCGAAGCGTGGTCTCCACGGCCTCCTACGAAGCCCGCAAATTCGGTCTAAGGTCCGGCATGCCCGTGGGGCAGGCCAGGAAGCTCTGCCCCAACGGTGTCTTCGTGGTCGGCAATCCCCAGAAGTACGTCTACACCTCGATAAAGATCCTCCAGGTCTTGAAGGAGTTCTCGCCCCTGGTGGAGCCCTTCAGCGTGGACGAGGCCTTCCTGGAGTTCAACAATCTCAGCCTGGGAGATGCGGTCGGGGTGGCGCGGGAGATCAAGGCGCGAGTCAAACGGGAATTCAATCTCACCTGCTCCATAGGAATAGGCCTCAACAAGTATGTTGCCAAGATGG
This sequence comes from bacterium, assembly GCA_049288275.1. Taxonomy (GTDB): domain Bacteria; phylum Arandabacterota; class Arandabacteria; order Arandabacterales; family Arandabacteraceae; genus JBAQHK01. The sequence goes on from JBAQHK010000030.1 coordinate 4,335, forward strand.
CATCGGGCCTCGAGAAGCCCGACGGCCTTACGGTTATCAAGCCCGACGAGTTCCTCGAGCGATTCGGCGAGAAGCAAGTGGGAGACCTTTGGGGAGTGGGCGAGAAGACCTCGGCCAAGCTCAAGTCTCTCGGGGTCGACCGGGTCAAGGACCTGGCGGCCTTTCCGGAGAAGACCCTGACCCAGGTCTTCGGGGTCTACGGGTCGTATCTCAAGATGGCGGCCAACGGGCTCGATAACTCCCCGCTTGTCCCCTATTACAAGGGCGTGGAGCCCAAGTCGGTCGGGCACGAGTACACGCTTCTCCAAGACACCGCGGACAGGCGCTATCTGCTTTCGACCTTGCTGAGGCTTACCGAGCAGGTGGGCCGCCGGATGCGTGCCGGCGGGTATCTGTGCAACACCATCACCGTCAAGATCAGATTCTCCGATTTCAGGACCGTCACCCGACAGAAGAAGCTTGATACCTATTTCGAACGGGATGACATTATCTATGCTGTCGCGCGAAACCTGTTCGAGGTCAATTGCGGCGCGGGGAAGATACGGCTTCTTGGGGTAAGCGCCTCGGGGCTGGCCAAGAACGAGGAAGCCCGGGGTGAGGCGATGTTTGAGGATGACCGCAGGCACCGCATCTTCGTCCGGGTGGTGGACTCGATAAGAGACAAGTTCGGAGATGATTCGATCAAGCGGGGCGGGAGCATGAGGATCGCCCTGCCCACCTATTGATCGCTGAGGATCGAGGGCCGATGACGGACCAGCCCACTCCCATATCCAATTTCCTTGCCCGGGTCGCTGCTTCCCAGGGCTACCGGGGGCAGATGGTTCACGTGGAGGAGATCCCGGCGCGTGACGCGGTGTTTGTGGAGCCACGCACGCAGCTTTGCGATCCTGTCAGGCGCGCCCTCGAGGCGGCGGGGATCAAGTCCCTGTATGCCCATCAGGCCCAGGCGATCGACCTGGTGACCTCAGGCAATAACGTTGCCATTGTGACCTCCACCGCAAGCGGCAAGACCATCTGCTACAACGTGCCGGTCCTGGAGGCGCTGCTTGCCGACCCCGATGCCACCGCGCTCTTCCTGTTTCCCACCAAGGCCCTCACCCAGGACCAGCTTCGAGTCTTGGGCGGCTTCGCCCTCAGCGAGCCCGCGCTTCACGGTCTCCTTCGCGCCGGCGCCTACGACGGCGACACGCCGGCCGAGACCAGGCGCAGGCTCAGGAACGACGCCAACGTCATCCTCACCAATCCCGACATGCTCCATCAGGGCATCCTTCCCTATCACTCGCGCTGGAGCCGGTTCTTTTCCAAGCTCAAGTACGTCGTGGTGGATGAGATGCACACCTACCGGGGCATCTTCGGGTCCAACGTGGCCAACGTGCTCCGACGGCTGGGGCGCGTGGTCGCCCATTACGGCGCTGACCCGCGCTTCATACTGTGCTCGGCGACCATAGCCAACCCGAAGGAGCTGGCGGAGAACCTCATCGGCCGAAGTTGCGAGCTCGTGAGCGAGGACGGCTCGCCGCGGGGGCCCAGGACCTTCGTCCTGTGGAACCCCACCCTGCTCGACGCCTACCGCATGGAGCGCAAGAGCTCCAACGTCGAGGCCCACGAACTGATGGTCGGCCTCATAGAGTCCGGCATTCAGACCATCACCTTCACCAAGGCGCGGGTGGTGGCCGAGTTGATCTTGAGGTACGTGCGCGAGTCCCTGGAACGCAGGAACCCGCAGCTGGTGAAGAAGGTGAGCGCCTATCGGGCCGGGTATCTGCCCGAGGAGCGGCGCAAGATCGAGAAGGCCCTCTTCTCCGGAGAGCTCCTCGGGGTTGCGAGCACCAACGCCCTGGAGCTCGGCATAGACGTCGGCAGCCTCGATGCCTCGATAATCGTTGGCTTCCCGGGCACCATCGCCTCCACCTGGCAGCAGGCGGGGCGCGCTGGCAGGAAGACCGACCAGGCCCTGGTGGTCTTCATAGGTTACAACGACCCCATCGATCAGTACCTGATGCGGCATCCGGACTACTTCTTCGGCCAGACACCCGAGAATGCGGTCGTGGACCCGACCAATCCCTACATCCTTGCCGGCCACTTGAGCGCTGCCGCCTTCGAGCTGCCGCTTTCCAAAGAGGACGAGTGGATCTTCGGCGGGCTCACCCGGCCCGTGGTCTCGGTCCTGGAGGAAGTGAAGAAGGTAAAGACCATCGAGGGGCAGACCTACTGGGCCACGACGGATTTTCCCGCCGCGGGAGTGGGCCTGAGGACGATCTCGGATGACACCTTCACCATAGTGGACCGCACCGAGGGCGAGCGCGTGATCGGCAACGTGGATGCGATCAGCGCGCCCGAGCTCGTCTACCCCGAGGGCGTCTACATGCACGACGGGGCGACCTACCTGGTGAGGGAGCTCGACCTGGCGGCGAAGGTGGCCTACGTCGAGCGCAAGGAAGTGGACTACTACACCCAGCCGATACTGGAGTCCTCGATCCGCGTGGGAGAAGCGCGCGCCAGCCGCGCCGATCGGGGCTTGAGCATCTTCTACGGTGGCGCCACCGTCAGTTGGATGACCACGGCCTTCAAGAAGATCAAGTTCTACAGCCTGGATTCCATAGGCTACGGCATGCTGAGCCTGCCCGCCCAGCACCTGGAGACAGTCTCCCTGTGGATCTATCCCGACGAGGACACGGTTGCCTACCTCAAGGGCCAGGGCAAGAATCCCGTGGAGGGCCTGGTGGGGCTCAAGAATGTGGTGATCAACATCCTGCCCCTCTTTGTGATGTGCGACCGCCAGGATGTGGGCGGGATCGTGGAATCCAGCAACACCGGGCGGCCGACCATCTTCCTTTACGACAGGTTCAAGGGTGGGCTTGGTTTCTGCGAAAAAGCCTACGGGCTGGTGGCCGAGATCCTTCGCGGGGCGCTCGAGATGATCGAGGAGTGCCCTTGCGCCGATGGCTGCCCGTCGTGCGTCGGGCTTCCCATCTTGAGGCCGGCCCAGCACCAGGATCCCGATCCGGGGCACGGAGGCTATCCGATTCCCGACAAAGAGGCTGCGAAGCTCCTCGTGAGGCGGATCCTTGGGCGAGATTGACGGCTCCGACGAGATCAGGCGCAAGATTGAGGCCCTCCGACTGGCGCTGGGGCCGCGGGGTGCGCCGGGGCGGCGCGAAGCGAGCACCGGGGAACGAGGGGATCGCGCGGCTCGCGGGGGGCTCGAGAGCCTCGGTGGCGCCAGGGAAATCGCCTCCGACTACGGCAAGTGCCTTGCCATAGAGAAGACGCCGGAGGGCTCGCTGGGGCTTGATGTGGCGGCGAGCGGGGATGGCCGGAGCATGGTCTTCCTCGATCTCGAGACCACGGGGCTCTCCGCTACCCCCCTGTTCCTTGCAGGGGTGCTGCTTGAGCGTTCGGGCGAGCTCCGGGCGATTCAACTGCTGGCCCGCGACTACAGCGAGGAACGGTGCCTGATCGGGGCCCTGGATGACTTGATGACGGGCTTCGACACCTGTGTGACCTTCAACGGCAAGTCCTTCGACATGCCTTATCTCAAAGAGCGCGCCAAGTACCACAAGATGGCTCTCAAGGCCGCTCCCGAGCAGCTGGATCTCCTTCATCACGCAAGGCGGCGATGGAAACACCGCTTACCGGATTGTAGACTTCTCACCCTGGAATGGTTTATCCTCGGCAGGAGGCGAATGGGTGATGTCGGGGGGTGGGAAGTACCTTGCATTTACCATGAGTTCGTGCATACTGGGGACGCGACGAGACTGAAACAGGTCCTCAGGCACAACTTCATGGATCTAGTTTCCATGGCTGAGCTCTTTGTTAGCCTTGCGGAGGCCTGACGATGCTGCTTTTCCTGGTACGACACGCTCAATCCACATGGAATCTCGAAAAGCGGGTCCAGGGTCAGAAGGACCCCGACCTGAGCTCCTACGGTAAGGCCGAGGCGAAGCGGCTTGCGAAGCGCTTCAAGGGACTCAAGTTCGCAGCGGCCTACTCCAGCCCGCTGGCCCGCGCCCGCGGCACGGCCGAGATCATAGTCGGCAAGCGGCGCAAGGTCACAATCGAGGAAGACTTGACCGAGTGGGGACTCGGCAAGTGGGAAGGCAAGACCATCGCGCAGATAAGAAAGGCCCACGGCGATGCCTTCAGGCGCTGGGTCCGCAAGCCGTCCCAGAGTTCGGTGCCGGGCGGGGAGCCATTCAAGGACTTCGTGGCCCGGGTCAAGGAGACGCTTCGTTCGATCAAGAAGCGGCACCCCGAGGGCAACGTGCTGGTGGTCTGTCACGGCGGGGTGATATCGGCCTACGCCACAACCGTGCTTCACCTCCCCCCTGATGACCTGTGGTGCCTCACCGTCAAGAATGCCTCCCTCACGATTGTCGATGTCCAGCCCAGGATGGAACGGCTCGTAACCTTCAATGATATAAGCCACTTGAAGAGTCTGAGGGATCTCAAGCCAACCGAAGCGTCTCATGTGGACTGAGATTAAATGTAGATATTCGAATATCTTGATATGTCCTCTTCCTGTGATCGCCCTGCTTGCCCTCGGTCTTGCCCTCAGCCTGGGGTCATCCTGCCGCCGTGATGGGTCCGCGCGGAACGCGGCCACGCCCGCCGGCGGCTCCGACGCTTATGCCCAGGAGCGCCGGGCGATGGTCACCGAGCAGATCGCCGGCCGAGGGGTGACCGATCCCGAGGTGCTTGCGGCCATGCTCAAAGTGCCGCGGCACGCCTTCGTGCCCGCGCCTTATACCGGCGAGGCCTACGGCGACCACCCCCTCCCCATAGGGGGCGAGCAGACCATCAGCCAGCCCTACATTGTTGCCCTGATGACCGAGGAGCTGGATCTCGGGCCGACCGACAGGGTCTTGGAGGTGGGCACGGGCTCGGGCTATCAGGCCGCGGTCCTGGCTGAGATCGCAGCCGAGGTCTACACCATTGAGATAATCGACTTCCTCGGGCTCAGGGCCGAGGAGGTCCTGAGGTCGCTGGGATACGCCAACGTTTGGGTGAAGATCGGGGACGGCTACGAAGGCTGGCCCGAGCATGCCCCGTTTGATAAGGTGATCGTGACCTGCGCGCCGACCGAGATACCCGAACCCCTGGTGGCCCAGCTCAGGGACGGCGGGGTCATGGTGATACCGGTCGGCGAGGCCGGGTCTCAGTATCTTTACCGGGTGAGGAAGCAGGCGGGTCGCGTCGAGACCGAGCGGGTGACGCCCGTGCTCTTCGTGCCCCTGACGGGCCCACATGCCCCTTGACGACGGAGCAGGCAATTGACCGGAGGTGAGGAATTGAGCGAGCGAGTCTGCGGCGAAGCCCTGACGTTTGATGACGTCCTCTTGGTCCCCATGGAATCGGACGTACTTCCCGCCGAGGTGAGCCTCCGGACCCGCTTCACCAGGGGGATACCCCTGAACATCCCCATCGTGAGCTCCGCCATGGATACCGTGACCGACGCCAACCTCGCGATGGCGCTTGCGCGCGAGGGCGGGATCGGCGTGGTGCATCGCAACATGACCATCGATGAGCAGGCGGCCGAGGTGGACAAGGTCAAGCGGTCGGAAAGCGGCATGATCACCAAGCCCATTACCTTGAAGCCCGACGCGAGCGTGGCCGAGGCCTTGGGCATCATGGCGCGCTTCAGGATCTCGGGCGTGCCGATCACTGACGGCGCGGGCAAGCTCGTGGGTATCCTCACCAACCGCGACCTGCGGTTCTTGGAAAGGACCGACATGCCGGTGAGCCAGGTGATGACCAAGGAGCGGCTGATAACCGTGTCCGAGGGAACCACTCTGGACGAGGCCAAGCTGGTGCTTCACAAGAACCGCATCGAGAAGCTGCCCGTGGTGGACAAGGACTTCCACTTGAAGGGCCTGATCACGGTCAAGGACATCAAGAAGCGCATGGACTACCCCGAGGCCTCCAAGGATGGCAAGGGCCGCCTCAGGGTGGCCGCCGCTGTGGGGGTCTCGAAGGAGACCCTTGCGAGGGCGCAGGCACTGGTCGACGCCGGGGCCGACGCCCTCCTGGTGGACAGCGCCCACGGCCACTCCCGGGGTGTGCTCCGGACTGTTGAGCAGGTGAAGCAGCGGTTTCCCGATCACTGCCTGGTTGCCGGAAACGTGGTCACCGCCGAAGGCGCGGCCGCGCTGGTGAAGGCGGGGGCGGACGGGGTCAAGGTGGGCGTCGGCCCCGGCTCCATCTGCACCACGCGGGTCATAGCCGGAGTGGGGGTGCCTCAGATCACGGCGATCATGGAATGCCGCAGGGTCTGCGACCAGGCGGGGGTGCCGCTGATCGCGGACGGCGGCATCAAGTACTCGGGTGACGTGACCAAGGCTCTGGCTGCCGGAGCGCATTCGGTGATGATTGGAAGCCTCTTCGCCGGCACCGACGAGAGCCCCGGCGAGCACATGCTGTATGAAGGACGGGGCTACAAGGTCTATCGGGCGATGGGGTCCCTGGCGGCGATGAAGCATGGCTCCCGCGACCGCTACTTCCAGGAGGGCGTGGAGACTCAGAAACTGGTGCCCGAGGGCATCGAAGGCCGCGTGCCCTATCGAGGGTCCCTGCGGGCGACGGTGTTCCAGCTGTGCGGAGGGCTGAGGGCCGGCATGGGCTACTGCGGCGCCAGGGACATCGAGGAGCTCAGGACCAGAACCCGGTTTGTGCGCATCACTCACGCAGGTCTCATAGAGAGCCACCCGCACGACGTCACGGTTACCAAGGAAGCGCCGAATTACCGGCCGCCGGGCAAGGCGTAGGAGGCTTGGGGGGCGAGGGTGACCGATCGCGCGCGTCAGGAAATAGAAGCGATTGCCAGGGGCCGGGGCGTAGCGCTTTTCGGGGTGGCCGATCTGCGGGCGGTCGATCTTCAGGCCATATCCGCGGCCGCCGACCAGGTCTCGCTGGCCGGGCTCACCACGGGCATCAGCTACGGCTACAGGCTGAGCGACGTCGTGGTGGACGGCATCGCCGACCATCCCACCCGCACCTACCAGTATCACTACCGGCAGGTCAATCTGCTACTGGATCACATCGGGCTGCTCATCGCTTCCTACATCCAGCGGATGGGCCGTTCGGCCTTCCCGGTGCCCTCTTCTCAGATTCTGGACCGAGACACCTGCAAGGGGCACATATCGCACAAGGCCGTGGCGAGGTTGGCCGGTCTTGGCTGGATCGGGCGGAGCAATCTCCTGGTGACCGGCGAGCACGGCGCGCGGGTGCGCTACGCCACAGTGCTCACAGATCTCGCGCTGCCCTGGGATCGTCCGACCGCGGGCGACCCGGCCGATTGCACGGGTTGCGGCAACTGCCGGGCCTGCGTCGACGCCTGCCCGGGTGGGGCAATCGGGGATGCGGTCGCGGACTTCAGTCTGGCCAAATGCCTTGAGACCATCGACCGGGTGAGGCTGGCGGAGAATGTGGGCTCGCGCATCTGCGGAATCTGCGTGAGGGCCTGCAAGGGACCGGGCGTCTGACCGGTGCTGCTGCCCTCGGCCCTCGGGTGACGATCGCGCCGCCGCTCCCCGCGCCGCACCCTCGCGGCCGGGTCTCAATCCTTGAGGTGCTCTCTCAGGAAGGGCGCGATGATTCTCCTGGCCAGAAGGGTGTTCGCCACGAGCAGCGCAAATCCAGCGATCTCGATCCTCAAGAATCCCACGCCGGTCAGCGCGGTAAGCGTGCCCGGCTCCCCTCCCAGGCTCATCAAGGGAATCACCGCGTAGTAGATGGGATCGAGCATCAAGCCGACGTAGCAGGTCACCGCCCAGAGAATGCGCAGGCGCGGGAAAGCCTCCGGCCAGCGCCTCACTATGCCGTAGAGCAGAACGTAGCCGGCTGCGAGGGTGGCGGCGGGGCCGGCCAGGATCACGGCGGCCGCGGCCCGGGTGCTCGCTTCGGCGGCCTCGGGCTGCGCCTGTACGGAAGGCAGGAAGCCGTACCTCAGGATCACCGAGACAGGCATCCTCTGGACCAGGCAGGCCGCAAGGTGCCCGGCCTCCCTCACCAGAAAGTAGATGGCCAGAGCTCCTACGAAACTGAACAGGGCCAGAGGATGCCTGCGCACGCCTGTCTCCCTCCTTGCCGACGATACTAAGGCCCCGCCGCCCCGGTTTCAAACCCAATCTGCGCGCGGACGGCGCCGACCATCTTGACGGTCCGCCCGGGCTGTGCTAAAGGTCGGCTGAGGTGAACCGAGGAGATAGGGGTGATGACCGGGAACAAAGGGAAACCGATGGGCAAGAAACCCTCGTACGAGGACGCACATCTTGTGGTCGCGGCGGTGAGGGTGCTCTCCCACAGCCAGGCCAAGCCCCCGACCCCCGAGGAAATATCGCGCCTTCTGGACCTGCCGCCGGAGTTCGTCAGGACCTTGGTTGTGCCTCTGGGCGAGCTGGGCATCCTGCGCGTGATGGAAAGCCCGTTTGAGACCAGGGTGGAACTAGGCGATCACACGCTCCTGGAAGATCTCCCCAGGACGGCCGACGGCCCCTCGATCAAGGACGAGCTCGACAGCTTCGTCAAGCGCAAGAAGAAGGAAGTGGAAGAGACCGAGCGGATGTTCACCGTCGAGGAGATGGACAAGAAGAAGCAGGAGAAGCTCGCCAAGATGGAAGAGGAGATCAAGCGAATGAAGAAGACCAAGTACCAGCCGTTCCCGGATTGACCGCAGGCGCTACAGCGCCAGCAGCAGGCAGAAAGGCCCATCCGATCCGCCGCCGCCTCCCCGCTTGCCGGGTATCACCGATGCAATGAGATCCAGTATGGACTTGAGGTCAAACGGCTTGGATATTCTGCACATGGCCCCGCTCCTCAGGGCATCCTCCATCATCCTGTCGTCGGAGTAGCCGCTCATCATGACGACCTTGGCCGACGGGTCCATGGTGAGAATCGACCGGGCCGCTTCGAGGCCGTTCATGTTGGGCATGCGCATGTCCATGAAGACTATGTCGTAATGTCCCTTGCGATACATGTCCACCGCCACGTCGCCGTCCTCGGCGGTCTCGACATGGCCGCCCAGGGACTTGGCAACGTCCTTGAAGAAGTCACGAACTATGCTCTCGTCGTCAACTACAAGCACTTCTCCGCTCACTATACCTTCACCTCTTCGAAATTCCAGTACTCCGCCAATGGGGCAACCAGCTTCCGTTTGTAAACGGGGCAGTTGCGGCAGTTGGGCGGCTGCGGATCGCCCTTCCTGCGCAGCCTCTTCGCGATCTCCTCCCAGCAGGCGTGGCCCTTCTTGTTCTTGAAGGCCGGGCAGTCTGCCTTGTCAAGCCCGCAGGCGCCAGCGCAATTCACCAGCTCCCAGCACGGTGGTTCGTTGGCGGCGGGCAGCGAGATCCTGAACACGGTGCCTTCTCCCTTGGAGCTGTGGACCTCGATCTTGCCGTTGTGGTCTTCCACGATTCCGAGGCTGATCGAAAGCCCCAGCCCGGTCCCCTTGCCCACGTCCTTGGTTGTGAAGAAGGGATTGAAGATGTCGCCCATGGTGGCGCCGTCCATGCCGGTGCCGCTGTCCGCCACCAGCACCTCGACGAACCTCTGTGTGTCGCTCAGGCGCGAGATGATGGTCAGCGTCCCGCCGCCCTTGGACTCCATGGCGTCCTTGGCGTTGGTTATGAGGTTGAGGAAGACCTGCTCAAGCTGATTGGCGTCGGCCAGCACCGGCGGCAGGCCGGACGTCAGGTTCCTTCTAAGCCTGATGTTGTGCGACCGAAGCTGCTCTCCGAGGAGCATCAGCGCGTCGTCTATGGGCTGGTTGACGTCGGTGTTGGAGTACTCGAACTTGGACTGCCGCGCGAAGGTCCTCAGATTGCCGACTATCTTGGTCATCCTGGTGCACTGGTCCTCGATCTTCTTGGCGTAACGGTACTCGGCGCCGTCGGGTTCCAGCTTCAGAAGCAGCAGATCGGTGTAGCCGCTTATGCCGGCCAGCGGCTGGTTGAGCTCGTGGGCGACACCGGCGCCGAACTGACCCATCGCCGCCATCTTGCTCGCCTGAATCAACTGGGCCTGGGTGTCCCTGAGGCTCCTGTTGGCCTCCTCGAGATCGATCGTCCGCTCCCGGACCTTCTCCTCGAGGGTCCGGCTGTAGTTCTCCACCTCTTCGTGGTAACCCTTGAGCTCGCCGACCATGCTGTTGAAGGACCTGGCGAGCCCGGCGAGTTCATCCTTTCCGCGCACCTCGACCATGTGGCTCAGATCACCGGACGCTATTCTCTCGGTAGCCTGGACCAGTCTCTGGATAGGTATCAGAAAGGCCTTGGTCATGGCGTAGACCGCGAATACCGCGCCGCAGCCGATTGCGAGCGCTATCATGGCGACCACGGCCTTGGCCCTGGCCATCATGCGTTCCATCCCGAGCAGCGACACGCCGACCACCGCCCTGCCGATTTGCTCAACGTGGACCACCTGGCTGGACTTGGCGGGCGGCTCGGATATGGAGGCCTCTTCGTCCGGCAGGAGCAGGTCCTCCCGGGACATCGCCTTCTTCACGGTCTCTATCGGCAGGATCACGTGGATCAGGTCTTCCCTCGGCTGCCTGTGGCACCTCGCGCAGTCGATGTCGTTGACTATCGGCGGCATCGCATGCGGTATGTCGGTCTTCTTGCCCACGCTGGATGACAGGCTGTGCCCCAGAATCGTGCCGTCCTTGTCGATCACCATTGCGTAGACTATGTCTTCTTCCATCGCAACGCCGGATGCCAGCTTGCTGAGGCCCCTGGTGTCGCGCGCGAGGACGCCGTATTGGCTGTTGTAGGCGAGATTGGTGGCCAGGCTCTTGGTCCGCTTGAGCATAGCCTCGGTCACCATTGTCCGCTCGTGATGAATGAAGAACCAGGAGAAGCCGAAGACCGCGGCAACGATGACAGCGGTCACCAGAAGCGTGAACTTGCCCTGGATGCCGAGGCCGTCCTGCGCGACATTGGCCACCCGAAGAGCGAGTCGCCGTACGCTCGAACGCTTGCAGGTACCGTTCATTGGACCCCTTTGACCAAACCTTGGTGGAGCAGGGCGCAAACTTCCTTTGGGGAGTATCGGCAGCGGGACCGGTAGGCTTGAGCGCGCTCGGCTAGAAGTAGAAGTAGAACCTGACCCGGGTCGAAGTGATGATCTCACTTGGGTCGGTGTGGAGACTCAAGTTGAGCTCTCCGCTTAGGCCCAGGCGCCTGCCGATCGCGTACTCGGCGCCGCATGCGGCCTCGGCGGTGGCCCCGGTGTCGGTTTCGTCGGCATCGGTGATGTTGAGGATGAAGCGAGCCGCGCCGTACGGGGTGATGACCGCCGTGGGGGCCAGGTCGTAGATCAGGCCGGCGCCGATGTCGATCCTGGTGACGTCGTGGGAGAAACCGGCTGCCTCGGCGTGCATGAGCGCGAAGAGAACCTCAGCGCCAAGCTGGTCGTCTATCCCGATTCTCGCGAGCCAGTGACGGGGACAGCCGGAGTCCGAGGTGATCTCGCCGCCAAGCCCGTACCACCTGAACGGCTCCTCCGGCGAGGCGGCCACGATCCCGGGCACGAGGGCCGCAATTAGCGCCGTAACGACGGCCGCAGCCAGAATGCAGGATGTCGCGGTAGATCTTCTCATCCTCTTCCCCCTTTGTCGGATGGCCACTTGGTTCAGGCGCAGCCCGGCCGTGCTATCGCTTTATCTCCTTGTGCCACTCCTCGGCCGCGGAGATCGACAGGGACACCGCGTAGGTCCTCTCCTTGAGGTCGTCTCTGGCCTCGGCCTCGCGGGTGCCGGCCTCGAAGCCCACGGTCACTGTCGCCGCCTGATTGGCGACCGGGACCGACAGACCGATCGAGAAGACCCGCTCGGTGATGTCGCCCACCTCGGTGCCGTTGGGCGTGGCCCCTCGCCAGTCCGCCGGCTGCGTGTAGTATCCCAGGTAGAGAGGGTACTTCGAGGCGGCCCACAACCGGTTTCCGGTGTACCGAAGCCCGGCGGCCCACCGCTCGACCAGCTTGTCGGTGAGGGCGCGCTTGTTGACCTCAATTCTTGACCAGGGGTTTCTGTCGTAGTCGACCTCGACGGATATCGAGGGCAGCGGTTGGGCCTGGACGCCCACCCGGAAGGCCTCCCGTGTCCGAACCGTTAGGTTCCGGTTGGACCATATGCCTATGGACTTGTTGAGCCTGTCCACGTGGCCGTCCAAGTCCGAGCCTGTCCTGAAGAGCGCGCCCAGCCGCACCCGGCCCAAGTCCGCGAGCAGCGCGCCGACCCAGCCGGTACCCAGGGCATAAGCATCCACCACGTCCTTGGTGTCGGTGTAGGTGTCCGAGCGGAAGTTGGTGAGGTTCTCCTCGCGCAGGTCGCAGAAGGAGACCAGGACGCCTCCCGATGCGACCAGGCGTCCGCCAAAGTCCTTTGCTACAAAGATCGGCACCGAGCCGGCCGATACCTCGCGCCGGTAAGAGACGTCGTAGAGGCTGTCCGCGCTGGCGCCTGTGCCCGACAGGATTCCCTCCGAAGCCAGACTGACACTGCCCTGCTTCTCCACGTAGAGGCCCGTGAGCAGGGAGAACTGCTTGAAAGGCACGACCACCGCCAGCGACGGGAAGGTTGCTCCCACCGTGGTCTGGGTCTCGGCGAGGTTGGTTGTCTTGGTAGTTACGTTGACCAGTCCGCCGGTCACCGTGAGGCGATCGGCGCGCGCAGCGGCGCACGGGCTTATTATGGAGGCCGAGAAGGGGTCGGTGCTCGCGACAACAGCGCCGGCGAGCGATCTGGTGGGACCGACGGCCGGCACAACGTCGTGACCCCAGCCCTTGAGATCGAATATGGAGTCCGCCGGGGCCGGCGCCGCAGCCAGGAGCGCGACGGCGATCGCGAGCGCCACCGCCGCCACCGGCGCCGAGGACCCTCTCGGGTCGCGCGTGCCGATCAGCGATTTGCCCTTGGTGCCGATCTTGGTCATTGCCTCGATCCTTCTCATCAATCCTTCTCGTAGCGCGGTGGCGGCGGGAGCGTGTAGTAAACCTCCAGCCGCGGGGCGAGGTCGGGCCGTCCGCCCATCGCGGACTGGAACACCACGAAGTCCAGGTCGGCGTCCTCGCCGAGGGACTCGAACACGAAGCCGTAGTTCTCGACCTGCTTGGACACCAGCGCCTGCACCGGTACGGTGACATCGAAGGAAAACGCCTGATCGGACTGCACGCTGGAATCGGCCATGACCTCGGAGTCGATGTAGGTCGACCCGTGTGCGGTCTTGAAGCCGCCGATCGGGCTTACAAGTCCGTAACAGGCCACGGTGATCTCGTCGAAGGAAGACGACGCCAGGTCCACGTTGAGCTTGATCTCGGCCCTCGCGACGCTTGCCTCACGCGGGACGTCCGCCAGATCGAAGGCGACGAAGGCCCGGGTCGGGAAACCGTTGCCGCAGGCCAGCAGAGTGTCCGGCAGGGGCTCATCCAGCGATGCAGCGAAGACGTCCTGGGTGGCCAGAGCCTCGATGTAAGAGGTATCGGAATCCTCAATGTAGTCGATCTTGAGATGGGGCCATACCTGAAAGTCCGTAGTGTCGCTGTCCGCCACCCGGTCGCGAGTGGTGGGGTCCTGGGCGGTGGCAAACTCGGCTATGACCCGCGAGCCGCCTTCGTCCTCCAGCTTTATCGCCAGCCCGAAATTGGAGTCCTGCGCGCTGACCCAGCCGGAGACCAGCGACGTGAGATCAACGATCACCGAGTCCTCCGCCATGGCGTCCGGGCCGCTTGAGCCCAGCGAGAAGACCGCGACACGGTCTTCGAGGTCGGGCCTCGCGGTCCAGGTGAGCGTGGTCTCATTGAGCGCCGTCGCAAGAGTGTAGATTCCGAACTGGTAGGCCGCGCCGTCGCTCTGGATGCGCCTCGCGTAGAGGAAGAGACTCGCTCTGGTGATCTCAACCGTGCTCTCCGGCAGGGCCGAGAACCTGACGAAGCTCATGGCCCGGCGGCCGCGCCAGTTGGAGACCACCATCTGCCTCGACGCCCACAGGGAATCTGCCGCGGCGCCCAGGCCGGCCGACGCCTCGGTGGAGGCCGCCGTATCGATCGAGTCGAAAAGGCTGTCGGGCGCAAGATCACCGTAGATGTCGGGGGAGAAGGACTCCTTCTGGCTGCACCCGGCCAGGGCGCAGACAGCCAGCGCCGCCAGAACAGCGAGAAGAATCTGTCGGGGCAACTTACGGCTCCTTCCTCAGGGTGAGCATTCCCAACTTACGACACGCCGCGCCCGGTGTCAAGCCTCTCGGCCTGCGCGCCCGCGCTGCGCCCTTGACAGACCGCGCGGCCTCACGTAGTATGATACCGGTCTGCTGCTGATAATGTTGGCGGTGTAGCTCAGTTGGCCAGAGCAGGAGAATCATAATCTCTGTGTCCGGGGTTCGAATCCCTGCACCGCCACCAGGAATACAATCTGCGAGGTTTCATCCGCTGCCAAGTAAGCCTACCCGACGGGCGCGGGCCTTGATGATGGCTCGTCGGGAGGCGTGTGTGGAGAGGGCCTGTTTGGGCGCGCGTGGCCTTCGGGCCGCGCTGGGCCCGGGGTGGGTCGGCGGATGCTCCTGAGAACTGTACGGGCCACGATCGAGAAACACAACATGCTCTCCGGAGGAGAGCGTGTCTTGATAGCAGTCTCCGGCGGGCCGGACTCAGTGGCCCTGCTCCACGCCCTCGTCTCGCTGAAGGCGACCTACCGCCTGGATCTCCACCTGGCTCATCTGGAGCACGGCCTGAGGGGCGAGGCTGCCCTGGCCGACATGGAGTTCGTCCAGGCCCTGGGCCGCGACCTCGGGCTGTCGGTTACGGCCCGGCGGGTGGACGTCGCCGAGCTGGCGAGCAAGAGCAGCCTGCCGGTGGAGGCGGTGGCGAGGAAGCTGCGGTACGCCTTCCTCGAAGAGGTCGCCGGGGATATCGGCGCCGCCAAGATTGCCACCGGGCACAACGCCAACGATCAGGCCGAGACCCTGCTCCTCAATCTGATACGGGGCAGCGGCATCTCGGGGCTGCGCGGCATACGGCCGGCCATCGAGGGCAAGATCGTGCGTCCCCTCATAGAGGCCAAGCGGGAGGAGATCCTGGCCTATCTCACCGAGCGGGGCCTCGACTACAGGACCGACCTTACCAACGCCGACGAGGTCTACGACAGGAATCGGGTCAGGATGAGTCTGGTCCCCCTTCTGGAGAAGGACTTCAATCCGCGGATCGTGGACTCCCTGGTGAGGACCGCCGAGGTATTCTCGCTGGTGGCGGACTACCTCGACGCCCAGGTTGCCGAGGCCATGAAGCAGTGTTGCCGGCCGGGCGACGGCAGGATCACGGTGGACCTGGAGGCCTTCGCAGCGCTGCCCCGCGCGGTCAGGGTCTTCACCCTCTACGCGGTGGTGAGGTCCCTGGAGGGCGACGAGCAGGTGGTGACCTTCGACACCCTCGGAGCGCTTGAGAACGTCGCAGCCCGCTCGCAATCGGGCTCGCGCGTGGATATCGGCTCGGGCATCATCGCGGTAAAGGAGTACGACCGGTTGGTGGTGGGACGCGATATGGCTTTGGCCGAGGGCTACGAGGTTCCGCTTACCGTGCCCGGAACCACCGATATAGAGAGCGCCGGGTACAGCTTCCAGACCAGCGTTCTCGAGGAGGCCCCGCGGTCTGCGGACCTCTTCCGAAGCGGGAGCACCGCCTATTTCGATTTGGGCAAGCTGGCGCTGCCGCTTGTCGCCAGGAGCTGGCGCGAGGGCGACAAGTTCGTCCCCTTCGGCCTTTCGGGATCGAAGAAGGTGCACGACGTCTTCACCGACGAGAAGATTCCTGTAACCCAACGGAGCAGGATTCCAATAATATGCGATCGTGAAGAGATAATCTGGGTCGCCGGAGTGAGACGCTCTGAGCGGGCCAGGATCACTGACGAAACCACTACGGTGGTCGGGATCACCATAGTGAAAGGGTCACCATGAGGAAGGACGGGCGCGACCGTGGAACCGACACTGGGCAGGGTGCTGATTAGCGAGGCGGACCTAAGGAAACGCGTGCGAGAGCTGGCGGCCGAGATAGACCGCGACTACGCCGGCAAGACCCCGACCCTGGTGAGCATACTCAAGGGCGGCATAGCCTTCCTGGTCGACCTGATGCGGGAGATGAAGACCCTTCACGAGCTGGACTTCATGTCGGTCTCAAGCTACGAGAGCCGGACCCAGACCTCGGGCGTGGTTCGCATTCTCGCGGACTTGAGCAGGAACATCGAGGAGAAGGATGTTATCATCGTCGAGGACATAGTGGACTCCGGCCTGACGCTGGACTACATAAGGCAGATGCTGCTGGCGCGGCGCCCCCGGAGCCTCAAGATCTGCACCATGCTGGACAAGAAGGCCAGACGGGAGATCGAGGTGCCGATAGACTACGTGGGGTTCGAGATACCCGACGAGTTCGTGATCGGCTATGGTCTTGACTATCAGGAGAAGTACAGGCACCTTCCTTACGTTGCGGTGATGGTCCCGAGGGAGTAGATTATTGGTTGGCTCGAAGGCTGGCCGGGAGAGCCGGAGAAGCGCGATGGACGAAAATACCAGCAAGAAGAAGAGCGGCAAGGACAGGCTCGAGCTGCCGCGAGACGGACGCAAGCGCGGCTACACCGGTGATGACGGCAAGGGCCAGTACACGCGGGGTCTGAGGGGCGGCTTCATCTGGATCATTCTCTTTCTGATCACCCTGTTCACCGTCTCGGTGCTGTGGAATCGCGACACCGGGCAGGCTGAAGTATCTTACACCGTCTTGAGAGAACAGATCGACGCCGGCAACATTGCCACCGTCCTGATTGACGGCAAGGATGTCCGGGGCGAGCTGAAGCAGGCGGTTCCCGCCGCCGGGGAGCAGGGCCGAAGCATCAAGCGTTTCAAGGTGTGGTTGCCCGCCGAGGACTCCACGCTGCCCGACAAGATTTGGGAGAAGAACCCGGGCATCGAGGTGAAATCCAAGGGCGAGAAGAGCAACTGGGGCGGCTTCCTGCTGACCACCTTTGTGCCGATCCTCTTCCTGGTCGGGATAATGATTCTGCTGATGAGGCAAATGGAGGCAGGAGGCAACCGCGCCTTCTCCTTCGGGCGCAGCCGCGCCAAGATGATAATCAGCGACAGACCGAAGGTGACCTTCGAAGACGTGGCCGGAGCGGACGAGGCCAAGGAGGAACTCGAGGAAGTGATCGAGTTCCTGCGCGATCCCCGCAAGTTCCAGAAGTTGGGTGGGCGCATCCCCAAGGGGGCGCTGCTCCTGGGCGCGCCGGGCACCGGGAAGACGCTGCTGGCCCGGGCTGTGGCCGGCGAGGCGGGCGTGCCCTTCTTCAGCATAAGCGGCTCGGACTTCGTCGAGATGTTCGTGGGCGTGGGCGCCTCCCGTGTGAGGGATCTCTTCGATCAGGGCAAGAAGCACGCGCCCTGCATCATCTTCATAGACGAGATTGACGCGGTCGGACGTCATCGTGGTGCGGGCTTGGGTGGAGGCCACGACGAGCGCGAGCAGACCCTCAATCAGCTCCTGGTCGAGATGGACGGGTTCGAGTCCAACGAGGGAGTGATCCTGCTGGCCGCGACCAACCGCCCGGACGTCCTGGATCCGGCGCTGCTGAGGCCGGGGCGCTTCGACAGGCAGATCGTTGTGGACATGCCCGACGTCAACGGTCGGGAGGGCATACTCAAGGTGCACACCCGGAAGATCCCGCTCGGCGAGAACGTCGAACTCAAAGTGATCGCCAGGGGCACGCCGGGGCTTTCAGGCGCGGACCTGGCGAGCATCGTGAACGAGGCCGCGCTCCTGGCGGCCCGCAAGAATCAGAACAACGTGACGATGAGCGATTTCGAGGAGGCGCGCGACAAGGTGATGATGGGGCCTGAGCGCAAGAGCCTGCTCTTGAACGAGGAGGAACGGAAGCTCACCGCCTTCCACGAGGCAGGGCACGCGCTGGTGGCGAGCATGATCCCCGGCGCCGACCCGCTTCACAAAGTGACCATTGTGCCCCGCGGTCGAGCGCTGGGCCTCACCACTCAGATTCCCCTGGACGACAAGCACAGCTTCTCCAAGTCCTGGCTGATGGGCCGAATCACCGTGGCCCTGGGCGGGCGCGCGGCGGAGAAAATCGTCTTCAACGATCTTACCAGCGGCGCGCAGGAGGACATCGAGAAGGCCAGCACCATCGCCCGCAAGATGGTCTGCGAGTGGGGGATGAGTGAAGCCGTTGGGCCGCTTGCCCTCGGACCCAAGGAGGAGCAGATCTTCCTGGGCCGCGAGATCGCCCAGCACCGGGATTACAGCGAGCAAACCGCAGTGCTGATAGACCGGGAGGTGCGGGTGGTGGTGGACGAGGCGCTGGCGCGGTCGGAGAAGATCGTCGCCGACAACGTGGACAAGCTCAAGGACCTCGCGGCCGCGCTCCTGGAGCGCGAGATACTGGACCGCGAGGAGATAGAGAAAGTGCTGCGGGGCGAGAAACTGCCGGCCCCGGTCAGGGAGCCTTCGGCCAACGCCAGAAACGCCAAGCGCGCCGCAGCGAAGGCGGCGGGTGCGGCTGCGGCTGCTGAGGCGGCGGCTGGCGCGGGTGGTGCGGGTGGTCCGGGTGGTCCGGCGGAAGTCCTGCCGGCCCCGGAGGGCCTCTTCGGGCAGCCGGAGAGGGGGACGGAGCCCCCGACGGATAAGCAAGCGAGGTAGTCGGAAGCAGTAGGCAATCGGAGGTGGTCGGATGCCTGTCCGGAGCACGAAGCGCCCGAAGCGCTCCAAGCGCGGCAAGTTCGACCGCGCGAAAGTCGAAGCGGGCGTGCGGCTGATCCTGGAGGGTGTGGGTGAGAGCACCCGGCGTGACGGTCTTCGGGAAACTCCGCGGCGGGTCTGCGACTTCTACCAGGAGGTCCTGGCGGGCGTGCGGGAGGACGCGGCGTCCCCGCTGCGGCCGATCGCAACCGAGTATGACAACGACCTCGTGATTGTGAAGCACATACGGTTCACCTCTATGTGCGAGCATCACCTCCTGCCCTTCATCGGAACTGTGAGTGTGGCCTACGTCCCCAAGGGCGGCCGCATTGTCGGAATAAGCAAGATCGTCAGGACGGTTGACGCCGTCGCAGGTCGACTTCAGATCCAGGAGCGCATGACCAGCGAGATAGCCGCCGCGGTCGCGGCCCGGCTCAAGCCGGCGGGCGTCTTTGTGATGGTAGAGGCCGAGCATCTGTGCATGACGGTGAGGGGCGTTCGAAAGCCGGGGGCGCTCATCGTTACCACCGAGGCCAGGGGCGTTCTCAAGCGGCCCGACCGGCAGGCGTTTGTAGTCTCTTCGCTTTCGCGGTAACTGACGTCGGTTTGCTATCGTTCTGTTCGGTGCTCTGTGCGGGGACCCTCGATGAAACTCGCGTTGGGAAAACACACACTCGATCTGGCCGCCAGGCCTCACGTGATGGGCATTCTCAACGTGACCCCCGACTCGTTCTGGGACGGCGGCCGGTACGGGGACGCGGGCGCGGCCCTCGCGCGGGCCGGCGAGATGGCGGCGGAGGGCGCTGATATCATCGATGTAGGTGGCGAATCCACCAGGCCTGGTTCGGCGCCGCTTGAGGTCGCCGCGGAGATAGACAGAATAGGCCCGGTGGTTGAGCGAATCGCTGCAGGCCTCCGGGTCGCGATCTCGATAGACACCCGCAAGGCCGCGGTCGCGCGGGAGGCGCTCGGGCTCGGCGCCCACATGATAAACGACATCAGCGGGCTGGCCTTCGATCCGGGCATGGTTGAGGTCGCGCGCGAGTCCGGGGCGCCGGTGGTGGTCATGCACATGAGAGGCACCCCGGAGACCATGCAGCAGCTGACCGACTACGACGATGTGGTCGGGGAAGTCAGACGCGAGCTCGCCGAGCGCGTGGCGTTTGCGGAGGCCCGCGGGATCCGGCCCGACAGGATCCTCATAGACCCGGGAATCGGGTTTGCCAAGACCGCGATCCAGAACGTCGAGCTTCTGGCGAGACTTGACGAACTGACGAAGATCGGCAAACCTATGGTCGTTGGGCCGTCGATGAAGTCCTTCATGGGCAAGACCCTGGGGCTCGAGCCGGGGCAGCGGGCCGAGGCCACGGTGGCCTGCTGCGTGCTGGCTGCCGCCAAGGGAGCCAGCATCTTCAGGGTGCATGACGTGGCGGGAGTCGCCAGGGCCCTGGCCATGACCGAGCTGATACTCAAGACGGAGCGATCGATGTCGCGCAGCGCGGAGGTCTGATGGCAATCCCGAGCGGGTGGTGGATAGACATCCTCGACATCGCCATCGTCACCTTCCTCTTCTACAAGCTTTTCCAGCTGATCCGGGGAACTCGCGCGGCGCAGATGCTCTTCGGCCTGATAATCATCATCGCCGGATCGCTTGTTGCCGAGCTGCTGAGGTTCGACGCTCTGAACTGGCTGATCTCGAGCCTCAAGACGGTCTGGGTTGTGGCCTTCGTCATAATCTTCCAGCCCGAGCTCAGGCGCGTGCTGGCTCAGATGGGCCAGAGCAGATTCGTCAGGTACTTCGTCCGTTCCCAGCACCTTGCGGTGCGGGATGAAGTGGCGCGCGCCGCCGGAGAACTCTCCTACAAGAAGACCGGCGCCCTGATTGTGATAGGCAGGGAGGCCAGCCTGAGGCAATACATAGAGACCGGAACGCGCATAAACGCCAAGGTGACCGCGGAACTGATTAGCACCATCTTCACTCCCCAGACGCCGCTCCATGACGGCGCGTGCATCATCGAGCGGGAGGAACTGGTCGCTGCAGGCTGCATTCTGCCTCTTTCCGACAATCCGGTGCTCCCGGCGTCGCTGGGGATGCGCCACAGGGCGGCAATCGGGCTCACAGAAGAGACCGACGCCGTGGTAGTTGTGGTCTCCGGTGAGACCGGAGGGATTTCGGTGGCAGTCCGCGGCAACTTGAGGAAGCAGCTGGACACCGAGAGCCTGCGCGAGGTCTTGGAAGAGGTCATGGCCCCGTAGGTCCTGCCCGGGCCAACTTGGAGTACCCCCGAGTACCCCCGACTACGGATCGAAGACAGCCTTCACCGCGCCCCAAGTTGTCGGGATCTGTCCGCTGTGGCAGTCGGTCACAGCCACGTCCGCCTGGGATCGAGGCGCCACGCACCAGACCGGGCGAGGGCAAAGAGATTTCGGCGGCTCGAGCATCATCACTATCCCGGTGACGGTGTAACACAGGTTGCGGTCCGGAGCGTGCCGGAAGCCGGCGGCGCGGTCAAGGTAGACTGTCACGGTGTCCCGGTCGGCTGCGGCTTGCGCGAAGAGGCTGCCCTGCGAGTCCTGCGACCAGGCGATGAATCGCAGGCCGGCGATGGCCACGAGGTCGCCGCCGTAGGTTCTAGGCTCGGCGATTAGCGTCCCACTCACCCGGACGCAATCGCCGAGCCTTTCAGGTCTTCCGTCTCCGTCGTTGTCTCTTCTCAGGTCGCAGATGTGATCGCCGCCAGATTGTACAGTGTCTGTCGCACGGAAGGGTCTTTGCTGCAGGAGGTGAGCCTGAGCGAAGGAAGTCAGAGGAAGAAGAGCCAACAAGAGGAAACAGTAAGGCCTGACTACCGATGGAACTAGTGCCCCTGAAACTGGTGCCAATGGTGCTGCCCCCGACGGCGCCGGCTCTCGTTGCGGCGTCGTCGAGGGGCCTGCCCCGAACCGATCTCCTCGATCGCGCGTGTCGCACGGGTTGTACAGGCCATCATATATGTGAAGGCGGAGAGCGCGGCTTTCAGGCCGCCTGCTCACTCGCTCAACCAGTCTGCGCAGCCATTTGGTCTGCATACACTCTCCCCCGCAGTAATCCTCGGTCATTCGGTTTTTGAGCGGGAACCGTGCATCCCCCACGTCCCACCACGCTCTCTTCGAGCGATACCGCCGCCACCACCCTGGGGCCGCGCGGCTCCCGCCAGTCCCCCTAGGAACCTCCGACCGGTCACATTGCAAGCCGGGTGCCACCAGGCGCGACGGTTGAGACTCTGCTCGAGGGCTCAGCATTATCAAGGCGTTCGGGGAGCACCTCGGCGCCGGACCGGCGGCGGATGGGCCGGCTGGGTGTAACGATCGGTTACGCCCAGAGCCACCCGCCACGCCCCAACCCCATGGCGGGCTTGGGGATGGCCAGGCGTAACTGCGGGTTACACCGGAAGCGACGAAGTTACACTCCGGGTTACACTCCGCTCCGGGCGGCGGGACCGTTCGCTGCGCGCCCGGCTGAGCTCCTCCGGGGCTCTTCGAGCTGGAGGGCAGCAAGGAGCGCCCCGCATGCGGCCGCGAGCGCGATCCCGAAAAGCGCCCCGTAGGAGGCGCGGTCAACGACGATGCCGCCGACTGCGCCCAAGAGAAGGACCGGAGAGAGGAAAGTGTTCATGAAGCCCAGGTAGGTCGGGCGCTCCTCAGCCGGAGAGACGTCCAGCATATAGTTGGTGTAACCCAGGCTGATGCCGCTCCAGCTCGCGCCAATCAGGAAGAAGATGGCGCCGAATGCGGCCAAGCCACCCAGCGGGACCCACGCCGAGGTCGCAAGCGTCGCCACTGGGCACACGATCGAGAGGGCGGACACCGACACGAGCACTATCTTGTTGCCCACGTGGTTACTGAGGTATCCCCACAGGATGTTGGACAGGAACGCGCCGGCCATCTGGAGGGAAAGCAGTACGCCGACGTTCCCCAGGCCCAGCGGAAACCTGTCCTGGGCGAAGATCACGTAGAAGGGAAGGGCCATGCCCCACACACCCAAGAAGATCCTCACCACCAAGAGCATCCTGTAGCTCCTGACGTTCTTCAGGAGGAAGGGTCCCTTGCGCAGGAACTGCATGAAGGGCATCCGGGTCTCCCGGACTGGTCCCTCGGGCTCCCTGACCACGGCGAAGGATACCACTGCGGCGGTAACGATCACTGCAGCCAGACAGAACAGGAGGGCGAAACTCGCCGGGAACGGCCGCGACTCCAGTACCCCTCTCACCAGTATGCCGGCCAGGGCCGCGCAGACGCCGCCGATGGAGAGCCGCGCGGCGAAATAGGTTCCCCGTCGTTCCGGGGGCACGGTTCGTGCGACAATGTCCATGAAGGGGATGCCTGCCACCCCGCCCGCGAGGCTGTAAGTGGCGAAGAGGGTGAAGAAGCTCGCGACCAGCGCCACAGGCCGGAAGTTGCCGGCCAGGGCCACAAGCGCGGCGATCGCCCACATCGAGGCCAGCCGCACCACGCCCGACCAGATGTAGATCGGCATCTTGCGCCTGAGGTGTTCGATCTGGCTTGCCACCAGGAGCTGCGGCATGAACCAGCCGGCGTTGCCCATGGTCCCGGAAAGCCCGATCAGCACCTTGGACTCGGTGATCCTGCTGACGAAGATGGGAAGTACCGTGGTCCCGCCGATCATGGCCTCGGCGAGATTGAAGAGCACGCCGTTCAGGACGCCGAGGATGAACGCGCGATCGTACTTGCCCTGGCGGTTCACGTGCGTCACTTGGCTCACCTGCGTCACCTGCCCCCCTTCCAGCGCCCCAGAAGATAACACATCGGCCGCGTGGGTCTCTGTCAATTGGGCTTGACAGCAACAGGATCGCCGGTGGATAACTTGGGCGCCAACGGCACGGGCAGAAGGAGGTATGGACTATGTCCATGATGAAGGAGTTTAGGGATTTTGCGATGCGCGGCAATGTGGTTGACATGGCCGTGGGTATCATAATCGGCGCGGCCTTCGGCACCATCGTGAGCTCGCTGGTCAAAGACGTGATCATGCCGCCGATAGGGCTTGCGCTCGGCAAGGTGGATTTCGCCAACCTGTTCGTGGTCTTGAAGGAAGGGACATCTCCGGCCCCTTATAGATCGGTCGCGGATGCGGCCGGCGCCGGCGCCGTGAGCGTCAACTACGGCATGTTCATCAACACCGTCATCAACTTCGTGATCGTGGCCTTCGCGGTCTTCATGCTGATCAGGATGGTCAACCGCGCGAAGGCCCAGGTGGAAGCGCCGGCGCCAGCCGCCGCCCTCACCACCAAGGCGTGCCCTTACTGCCTCTCGACAATTCCCTTGAAGGCGGTGAAGTGCGCCTTCTGCGCCTCGGACTTGAAGGGCTGAGGACAAGGAACGCCAGAGTAAGGGAATACCACGGGAATACAAGCAGCGGAGTCGGGGCATCGAGTTCTCGGTGAGCGGCTCCGCCTTCGCTTTTCCGCCCGAAGGGTGCGCCGCTATTTGCTGCTGGTTCGCGCAGCAAGGAACTTACGAACTGTGGCGTCGAGACCGGGGGAACCGGCAACCCATTCTCCCTCCGGGCCCTGATCTGCCTCGCGGGCGGGTCATGGTCTTCACTTGACAATACGCGGCATTGAGGTACAATGAATCTGGGGAGCATCTGCGGGACCGTCGATTGATGGCGCCGCGCATTAGCGAGTGACAAGGATGTTTACCCAGAGCGTAACGTTCACCCGTAAGACCTCATCGCAGCTGTGTAGGCTTGTGCCCGGGCTGCATGGCTGCGGTTGGTTGGGGCCTCCCCCTTGTATCCTGAGAGTCCTCCCCCCTGAACGCATGTTTTCGCGTCACGGACGCTCCTCGCCTACCCCATATCTAGTGGGAAGGAAGGGGGAACAAGGTGGATACCCTAACTCAGGCCGCAGGAGGTGCCGTCATGAAGGAGAGCGCAGGGCAAGCACCGCATCCGGGACATCGGTCCCCGTCTGAGGAAGTAATCCTGAAGGCCATTTCTGGTGACGACCAGGCGTGCATTGACCTGCATGGTCACTGCGCTCATTGCGCAGCTCTGTGCCGGCGAAGGCACCCGCTGACTGACGATGACGCCCACGATCTGGCTGAGGACGTCTTCGCGGATCTGATGAACAACCGTCACCATCTTCTGGACCAGGCGGTCCAGAATGCGATCACGCACCACATGGCCAAGGGGCTGAAGGCGAAGAAGCCACTTGGCAATACCGGTGTCAGAACGACTCACCTCATTGAGGATGGCGAGGTTGTGGATGTGGCGCACAATGTGGAAGCCGCGCACCACCTTCACGACGCATGTGAGTTCTACGGCCTTCTCTACGAGAAGAAGATGCACCTGGCGCATAGGCGTGCCAAGCATGCAGTGGAGGAGACCTTCCGCCACCTGATGTTGCTCGCGGACTCCGGGGAGCTGATAACACGCTGTGTGTGTGGGCTGATCGGGACCCATCTCGAGCGGCACCTGAGCGCCATGCACGCGCATCGCGACCGCCACGTGTCGCTCGCGCCCTGGCACTCTGTCGGGCATCATCCGAGCCACGATGGAGCGATTGAGGCCAGAGACTTCCTGTTCAAACTCGCTTCAGTAATCGAGCCAGCGCTCCATCATGCGTTTGAGCGGCTGAGCCAGAGGGATCACGACACCCTTGTCCAGCACTACGGGCTTGCCCCTCATGTTCCGCTTCACGGCGAGACGGCTCCTCATTTCCGGAGTCGCGGGGCGCACCGGAAGGCCCTCCAGCGTGCGAGAAGGCATCTCGCAGCGCATCTGACGGCAACGTTGCAGGCCGAGCGCCAGCACGATCATTACCACGGGGACCACGAGCTCATTGATACTGCTATCAGGCTTGTGGATCGGCAGCACATCGTCCATGTCATGGAACACATCGCGCAGATGCTAACGGAGTACCGGCATGCTGCGCAGAGAGCCGAGGATCATGCCCACGCAGCCTCCGAATAGGCGGAGATCGTCAATCGTCGGACTTGCCCGGCGTCGCCATGTTGGCTTTGGCGGAGGTGCCAGCGGACTCATCGCTGCCCGGGCTGTGCTCGATGAGATCCAAGTGGTGTCCCACCTGAGCATTTCCCACCATCACGTGCATGGGGCGGGTACCGTCGCGAGGATACGCGATCCGGTGCCCGCCCTACCAGCCCCGAGAATTTGATTGAACGGTACGGATTCGAATGATACTCTGCTACCCGTTTGCGTGTGGAAGCAGTCATAACCCAAGAGGCAGTGCAAAGGAGGCGTTGACAATGGCTACGAAGCCCAGGATTGACTCGGCAGCCGACAAGAGGCTGGATCTCAACGTCCACAAACTGCTACTGGCTTGGAAGGATGTCCTCAAGGATCGCGAGAAGAACGCCGCCCCGTCTCACGACACCAAATCCCGCCGGGGATCTGGTCCGCGATGCAGTCACGGGAAGTAGTGGGCTGCAGGCGTGTACCAGAGGCGGGCGGTGCCGAGGTACGGCGTACGGCCCTTCGGGATCATTCAGTGCGACGCCCCATTCGAGCAGAAACCGGCGAATGGGGCGTTCGCTTCATAAGGAGTGTGGACCTTGCTCCAGGTGGGAGCGCGGTCGACGTTACATTGGGTTGGCGTGAATTGATCTATGACGGCCAAACTAGCTAAGTACTTCTCAGAGTTGTCCAGAAGCTTCGGTCTGCTGCTGATCGGGGCCGCAATCGTGACTCCCGCGGCCAATGTCATCACCGGCAGGGCAGGAACGGCCTCGGTAGCGGATCTGCTCGCCATGGGGCTAGTGCTCATAGTGGGCCTTCTCCATATCATCTTGGGAGCGATACTAAGCATATGGACCTGACACGAGTTCTCGTCATACTCGGCGGCTTGGGAATCGCTGCTGCGGCGGCAGAGCTGCTGATAATGCGGTGGTCAAGACGTCGGGACCTCTACGAACTGCATGACGTTCCAGAGGAGGAGAGGGACTACTACGTTGCGTGGGCGGGTCTCCTTCAAGAACCCATGAGACAGGCTCTGGAGACGTTGGCGGAAGACGACCGGCGGATACTGGTCTACCACTACGGACTAGGGCCGCTCCTCCGAGCGACGACTCCGAGTCTAGAGCCTGTGACCGCTGTTCAACCCCAGATGGCGCAGAGGCGAGAGATAGAGCGGGCGTGCAGGCATTTCGCGGATAGGCTAAGGGATCTTCTAGTTAAAGAGGAATCGAGCAGAGAAGTTCGCTTGCGTTGTTAGGGATTCGTGAGAGCCGCCACGGGCGGGCGCCGCGCGACGTTGACTACTTGTCGGACTGCTTGGACGGTGGCGCTGGCTTGGTCAGGACCTTCGTGATCTCGGAAATCGTTAATGCCTGCTGCCCATTAGGGGGGTTGGTAACCACGAAGACGCCCTTGGTCCCCTCAACCCGCTGAATGCTGATTCTTTCAGCCATGGCTGCCTCCATCCATCTGTATTCTATTTCACAGTAGGCACGAGCACAAGCGAGAAAAGGCTGTGGCCCTCTCGACCAAGTCATCTCTGGTGTCTTCCCGCTGTACCAAGTGCTCCGCGTTTGAGTCCCTGCAGTCTAGATTGACGACGCCGATGACCCTCTTGGTCGGCCGGGAGTTCCTGTCCAACTTGAATATCGGGCAGCTGACCACGAACTTGAGGTCCCTCGTGCTACTGATCTGACTGCTTGTCAGGTTGTATATCTCGGGCTCGTCGATGGTGAGGTCAGCAACCACAGGCTTGCTCCTTCGGAAGGCAAGCCCACAGGCTCCCTGATTCACGGTCAATTCCAGGTGCTCGTCGCCATATATCGGCGTGTCCTTTCTGAGCCAGAAGGTCTTCAGCCGATACGTGGCCATCGTCACCCGTGTGCCTCTCTTACCCAGTGTGAGCGAGCGCCCGATGAACGGCGCGTTGTCCCGCATCTTGGCAACGCTATCTCCGGCCATGGCCTTGGGCTCGGATCTGGTAAGCAAGGTCCACTTAGCTTCCATGACGTTTATCCGGAGATCGACACTGTGGGCCTTACTATAAATGTCCCGGACGGTCGCTGCGTAGGAATCCAGAACTTGGTGGGTAACTCTCTCCATTCTCAATATAGGCCGGTACACCATCAAGAGGTGGTGTAGTGTAAAGAGAAGGAAGACGGCACCGAAAAGCTCTATCTGCCGCGTCCATCCGGCCTCTCTCAGCCAATCGGCGACCCCTGGCATTGTCGACAGCCAGGGAACCCCGAAGATGATAACGGGCAGCCAGCCTATGGCGAATTTCCCGAGCACTCGCTTGTAACTCTCCCTCGCTCCGCTACTTCCGTCGCAGGCTACCAGACGCGCGCCCGCAATGTCAAGGCCTAGATCACCGGGTGGTGCCGGCAAATTCGAGCTTCAACAAGTCTGAGTGCGCGCCTATAATGGGTAGAAGGGTTCTGTTATTGGCGATGGCAGAGCCGCGAGGCTGTTAGAGAAGATACTGCGAGGATACCATGCCACGAAAGAAGGCCGGCCCGAAATCTGAGCACGGTGTAGCGGACTACCGGCACAAGAAGGTGAAG
Organism: bacterium; assembly: GCA_049288275.1. Taxonomy (GTDB): domain Bacteria; phylum Arandabacterota; class Arandabacteria; order Arandabacterales; family Arandabacteraceae; genus JBAQHK01. The sequence continues at coordinate 32,592 of JBAQHK010000030.1, forward strand.
CGGGTGAATATCCCGCCGGCGGGGCTTGCTGCGCGCGGGGAGATCGCCCGAGAGAAGAAGGTGAGGTACGCCTACAATCCTCACCTCTCGCCGGTTCTGCGCTTCGACCCGACGGGCAAGGCCGATGGCATCAAGGGGATAATCGAGAAGGCGGCTACTCAAAAACTCGAGCCGGATGAGGTTGCGCTGCTCGAAGCGGCGCTCCGCAACCACGAGCCGTGGCTCGAGTGGGCGGGAAAGCGCGAGCAGATGTGGTGCGTGGCTGACCCCGTGGCCTTGAACATCCACGAGCGCATCTCGACCCAGGCGATCCTCCGGATTGCCCGGCGCGAGGACGTCCAGCGAGGCCTCTTTGCCGATCCCGATCAGGAGTACCGCGAGGCGGTCCAGTTCTATCGGCACAAGATGGACTGGACCAATCGGATGATCCTGGGCGATTCGCTGGCCGTGCTGGCGTCGCTGGCGCGGCGTGAGGGCCTCGCCGGCAAGGTCCAGATGATCTACATGGACCCGCCCTACGGCATCAAGTATTCGAGCAACTTCCAGCCAGAGGTGGGCCGGCGCGACGTTAAGGACAAGGATGAGGACCTCACGCGCGAACCCGAGATGGTCAAAGCCTACCGGGACACGTGGACGCTGGGAGTGCACTCGTACTTGTCGTACCTGCGGGATAGGTTGTTGCTGTGCCGGGAGTTGCTGGCGGATACGGGAAGCGTTTTCGTGCAGATCAGCGATGAGAACCTCCACAGGGTTCGGGCACTGATGGATGAGGTATTCGGGCAGACCAGATTTGTCTGCATTATTGCGTTCAAGAAAACGGGCTACCAAGCGAGTGGCCTTCTCCCATCCAATTTTGACTACCTGCTGTGGTATGCAAGAGGAAAGGAACGGGTAAGATACCATCTGCTTAGTGTCTCGAAACTGGAGACTAGTGCTTTTGTCGGTCAGGACCTTTGGTTCGACGACGAAACGGGGTTGAGACGACGACTCAGCAATGAGGAACACACAGTCTTGGCAGGACTTGATCCACTGGGAGTCTTCCGCCATAAGCTTGCCGAGTCTTCTGGTGCCGCTAAGAACGCTGAATCTGTTGAGGTCTATGGTAGGCTTTTCGCGCCGAAAGAGGGGAAACACTTTTCTTCCAATCCCGAAGGGATGGAGAGGGTGAAAAGGGTAGAACGCCTTTTTCCTGTTGGAAACACTCTGCGATATGTAAACTACCTGGGCGACTATCCTGAGACGCCGATCACTACGAACTGGCCAGACACGGTGGTAAGTGGATTCTCTGATCCACAGAGATACGCCGTCCAAACCTCAGCAAAGGTCATTGAACGATGTATACTC